>JAKJCY010000054.1:21894-23962 GCA_022706235.1 Candidatus Hydrogenedentota bacterium
TTGGTTTCTCAGGAACCGGCTTTCGACATTGTCGGAAAACTGTATGCCCTTGATATCCGGGGCGGGGCGCCATGCGCGTAATCGCCGCCGACCTGCATGTCCATACCGCCCTCTCGCCATGCGCGGACGACGGCATGACGCCGGAACTCATCGTCTACGCGGCGATTGCCGCGGAATTGGACCTGATTGCCATTTGTGATCACAACTGCGCGGGCAATGCGGGCGCCGTGTGTGAGGCGGCGGCGGCTATTGCAGGGGACTTCCTTCAGGTCATTCCAGGCATGGAAATCACCACCCTGGAGGAAGCGCATGTTCTGGCGCTCTTTCCCGCAGTGGACGACGCCATGGGTGCCTCCAAGGTGCTGGCCGACCATCTGCCCCCTGCCGGGCCCGGGGGAAATCCCTTCGGCAACCAGCTGCTGATGGATGCCGAAGGCCATGTTACCGGGACGGTTGACCGTCTTCTTTCCTTCGCTTCCGGCCTGGGCCTTACCGAGACAGTGGAACTCGTGCGGCGGCACCATGGTCTGGTTATCGCGGCCCATGTGGACCGTCCTTCCTTCTCCGTCATCAGCCAGCTGGGATTCATACCGGAAGACATTGACTTTGACGCGCTGGAAATATCGGCGGCGGGGTGCGCGCGGGGAGAACAAGACAAGTTCACCCATACGGGCCTGCCCCTGATTACATCGTCGGACGCGCACTTTATTCAGAATATCGGCGACGCCCGCACCTATTTTCTCCTGGAGTGCCCGGATATCCAGGAAATAAAACTGGCCCTGAAAGGGAGTTGCGGGAGGGAATGCCGCCTTGCTTGAACTCGCTTTACACTTGCTGGACATCCTCGAAAACGCGGTGCGGGCAAAGGCGGCCATCATTCGTGTCAGCATCCGCCTTGACGCCCGGGGAGAGCGCTTGACTTTGTGCGTGGAAGACGACGGCCCGGGGTTTCCGGTCGCCCCCGAGGATGTCCTCAATCCCTTTTTTACGACGAAGGGCGGCAAACGCACGGGGCTTGGATTGAGCCTGTTCAGGGCCGCAGCCCAACAGGCCGGGGGAGATATGGCGCTGTCCACCTCGGAATTCGGCGGTGCGAAGGTCGAGGCTTTTTTGGGGTACACCCACGTGGACCGGGCGCCGCTCGGCGACGTTGGCGAAACGGTCAAGGCCATCGCCGTTCCTAATCCCGAGATCGTATGGATCGTTCATGTGGAAGGCCCCGGAGGCGTGCGGACCCTGACCTTGCAGGATTTCATGCTTGAGACGCCGCAGGACAGCCTGTTCCGCATCGGTGAACGATATGCGGAAGCCATTCGGAACGCGCTACGGGAAGCCCATATCCATACCGGGTAGCAATTCCATGTCGGGACAGGGCCGCTTTGGTGGGAACAGGACGCCTTGACGGAAATCGCCTTATTGACCTGACAGGTTCGGGTGGTTCACAATAGGGCTTTTATGATGCCGGGCGCGGAGCCGTTCCTCCGTCGCCTGATACCACTAACAGGCGCGCACAAACGGCGCCCGAAGGAATTTTGCCATGAACAAAGCCATGAATCGCCGCAAATTTTTATCCTGTACGGCGGCGGCCCTTGCGGCCCCGATGATCGTTCCCGCTTCGGCCCTGGGCCGGGACGGGGCGGTTGCGCCGTCGGAACGCATCACTGCCGCGGGTATCGGCATCCACGGCCGGGGCTTTCACGATCTGCAGTGGATGATACGCAACCCCGACGTGCAGGTGCTTGCCATCTGTGATATTCAGAAGAAGCAGCGCCTTTCCGTGAAACAGTTCGTGGATGAATTTTACGGCAACCAGGACTGCGCCATGTATGCCGACATGCGCGAGTTTTTCGAGCAGCGGCCGGATATTGACGCCGTGCTGATTGCCACGGGTGATCGCTGGCACGCCCAGGCCTCGGTCCGGGCGATGCGGGCAGGCAAGGACGTCTACACGGAAAAACCCTCCACCATGACCATTGCCGAGGGCCAGGCCGTGGTGCGGACCGCCGCCGAATACGGCCGGGTCTACCAGACGGGCACGCAGCGTCTTAGCGAACCCAATCATGTTTTT
>JAKJCY010000054.1:23972-24206 GCA_022706235.1 Candidatus Hydrogenedentota bacterium
AGATGGCCCGTACAGGCCGGCTGGGCAAGGTGGACACGGCTTACGCCCATATCGCGCCGTGGGACACGGCGAAAATGCCGCGCCAGTGGAAGGAAGCCCAGCCCGAGCCGCCGAAAGAGGAGATTGACTGGGATGCCTGGCTGGGACCCTGTCCCTGGCGGCCCTATAATGAATCCTATGCCAGCGGCGGCTGGCGGGGCGACTATGATTTCCATACCAGCTGTATCGGCGAGT
>JAKJCY010000055.1:0-23199 GCA_022706235.1 Candidatus Hydrogenedentota bacterium
CCGATGTTACTGTGACCGGAGATATTGCGGTTACGGCGAACTTCGCCATCAACATCTATACGCTGACCTATACCGCCGGGGAAAACGGAACGATTGAAGGTTCGACCGTGCAGAACGTGGAAGATGGCGCAGTCGGCACCTCCATTACCGCCATTCCGGCTGAAGGCTATCACTTTGTGGACTGGAGTGACGGACGCACCGACAATCCGCGGACCGATACCGATACGAGCGGGAATGTATCCGTGACGGCAAACTTCGCCATCAACACCTACGCGTTGACCTATGCGCCCGGTGAAAACGGTCGGATCGTGGGCACCGCTTCCCAGACGGTGAGCCATGGAGAGAGCGGCACCTCAGTGACGGCGGTCCCCGACCCCGGTTATCGTTTTGAAGGCTGGAGTGACGGCGTGACCACGGCCACCCGCCACGACACGAATATCGTCGAAGGCCTCGCGGTCAGCGCCCTTTTCGCACCGGACCCTGTTGAAGACAAGATTCCGGTGCCCAACGTCCTGCTGAGTACCTCTGAAGACGCCGAAGACTTCATCACCAGCGCCGGACTGACCCTCGGCACGGTTACGGGCGAATGCAGCGATGAGGTTCCGCAAGGCGCTGTCATCACACAGGATCCCGAGGCCGGAATCCAGGCAAGTCCCGCCTCGCCGGTAAACCTGGTTCTCTCCACCGGCCCATGCACCTCGTCTTGTGAAAGCTTTAAATGGTTTGGCTGGGATGACGTGTTGCTGGGCGGCCTTGCCCTGCTTGCCCTGGCCCTTATCAGTATCTTCGCTTTCGGGGGTGGCACAGCCGTTCTCAAATAAGCACACAACAAGCGCTGCCTGTTATTCCTGAAGGATAACAGGCCGCGTTTTTTGTTTGGATATATATCATTAGGCGCTTAAGCGCTTAGGGCAATTTCGCTGACAAATAATTATGAGTTTGAAAATACCGGGAGTGGCGGCATCCTTGCCAAAATGATTATCACAGCCGACAAGTATGCCGGCGCTCCCGGTAACACAATACAAAGGGAGTTGCGCCGAAGGCGCCACTTCTTCCGGGCGAAGTCCCGGACGAAGCGTAGTTCCTTACATAGAGTTTGTTATTATTTGATCTTAAAAAAGTATTTTACCTTTTAAATTTATAATATAAACTATCTTTCGCTTTCTACTATTTTCTTGCATAAAATGAAAGTACGTTTTAGTTTGACCTTATTTTTACTAACGCGGGTACTACCCGCACTACCCGCAACCCAGAAAGAAAATATTCAGAGTATGTTGTTCACACTTTAGTGTGCGTGTTAACACAAGTACCTTGAATAACATAGCACGCTAAAGTGTGAACAACGTACTTCACTTCTTGTTTTTGTTGATAGAAAATTTTTCATACGGCACTAAGATAAAAATAAGATGGAGTGGGCCGATACTATACGGGAGATGCATACAAGTTTGTAGTTTTTAAGCAGCAGGCTTGGTGTTATTTAGCGAAGGTCCGACGAGGAAAGTGGATACATAACCGGTAAAGGAAACGGTCATGAGTAAGTGCTTGTCAGGTGGCGAACGATTGGCGGGATTTGTCATGCCCGGGTTTATCGTGCTTTGTTTAGCGCTGATTATCCTGCCTGCCGGAGCGACTAACGGCAACATCAAGGATGACGGCGCGAACCGTCGCACCACGACCACTGCTGTGTCCTGGGACACAAATCCCATTGTGGATAACCGCGCGATTGTTCATGGCAAAGACGCCCCGGAGGAAGTTGAG
The DNA here is from genome assembly GCA_022706235.1 of Candidatus Hydrogenedentota bacterium. Taxonomy (GTDB): domain Bacteria; phylum Hydrogenedentota; class Hydrogenedentia; order Hydrogenedentales; family CAITNO01; genus JAAYBJ01. The sequence goes on from JAKJCY010000055.1 coordinate 1,759, forward strand.
TTGTGTAATGCCCTTGACAATTGCGTACTACAGTGGACCACGCTGGGGGCGGCAAATTGGGTCGGTCAATCATTGGAAGCGTATGATGGCGAAGATGCGGCGCGCAGCGGCGGCATTACCCATTCCCAAGACTCCTGGTTGGAGACGATGGTTAGCGAGTCCGGCACACTGAGTTTCTGGTGGCAGGTGTCTTCGGAAGAGGAGCATGATTCTCTTGGTTTTTATGTGGATTATGTTCTTGTGGAACAAATTTCCGGCTCGATGCCCTGGGTACGGAAATCCTTTCATATGTATGCCGGTCAAATGGCGTCATGGCGTTATTCCAAGGATGGATTGGTCAGTTCGGGTTCCGACTGCGGTTGGGTGGACGCGGTTGAGTTCGTCCCGGACGATGCGCTGACCATCAGCCCGGTGTCAGGATTTTCTTCGACCGGCTATCAAAATGGCCCCTTTACGCCGTCCTCGAAGGCGTATACGCTGACGAACACGGGCGGCGCCTCCCTGGTATGGAGCGTATCCGGCGACGGGACAGGCTGGGTGGAGTACGCGCCTGCCGGCGGTTCGCTGGCGCCGGACGCCTCCGTATTGCTTACAGTGAGCCTGAACGCGGGCGCCGAGGCGCTGAACGCAGGCCTGCATCCCTTTGACTACGCGATAGCGAATGACGGCACCGGTTATTCGCGTACATTTCAGGGCGTGCTGACGGTGATTCCCATTCCGGGCGAGATTGTCATTGAGGATACGATTGTTCCGGCCGATGATCTTGACGTCCCGTTCGGGAATGTGATCCCGGGCTTGTCCCGTACAGAACAGATCATCCTGCACAATACAGACGCGGCCCACGAGCTGGTGGTGGAAGGGTTAACGCTGATGCGCGTCCCGTCCGGGAAATCGCCGTCCACGACGCAGCCGGTGCTCTCCGTATCGGCCGATGTTCCAAAAACGAAAGCGGATACGACACGTCCACATCGCCCGGGACAGTTGATTGTGGGCTTTAAACCTGGCCTGAAACACACTGTAACCAACGGGTTCCACGCCTCTATGAATGCCAAGCGTGTGCGCAGTTATACCCTGATCTCCGCGGACGTGGTGGAATTGCCCGCGGACACCAATCTGGACAAAGCGGTCGCGGCGTATACCGCCCTGCCCGGAGTGGCCTATGCAGAGCCGAACTATGAAGTGCATGCCCTGGTGACGCCGAATGATCCGCTGTTTGACGAGTTGTGGGGGATGAACAATACAGGTCAGACAGGAAGCCCTCCCGACGCGGACATCAATGCCCCCGAGGCGTGGGAATTCAGCAAGGGAAGCCATGATGTGCTCGTCGGTGTAATCGATACGGGCGTGGACTATACACACGAAGATCTGGCCGCCAACATGTGGGTTAACGAAGCGGAATATACGGGCACGGCCGGCGTTGATGACGACGGCAACGGGATTGTGGACGACATCCACGGCGCACGTTGGACCAATGGCGACGGCAGCGTGACCAGCGGCGACCCGATGGACGGAGACGGCCACGGCACACATTGCTCGGGCACCCTCGGCGGTGTGGGCAACAATGGTGTCGGCGTGGCCGACGTAAATTGGAACGTCAGCATAATGGCCTTGAAGTTCCTGGATGATTCCGGATCGGGTTATGATACGGATGCAATTTCCGCCCTTGAATACGCCGTAGATAAGGGCGCACACCTGACAAACAACTCCTGGGGCGGCGGCGGTTATTCCCAGGCGTTGGCGGATGCGATAAACGCGGCAGGCATGGCGAACCAATTATTTATCGCTGCCGCGGGCAACGATATTGGCAATAACAATGATGTCAACCCCCATTACCCTGCCACGTATCCCAGTGACAACATCATTGCGGTGGCCGCCAGCGGCCAGAATGACTACAAAAGCTATTTAAGCAATTATGGCCCCACGACGGTGGATTTGGCGGCGCCCGGCGTGTGGATCTTGAGTACAGTTCCCGGAAACGGTTATGACGGTACCTACAGCGGTACATCAATGGCGGCGCCACATGTGTCGGGCGTTGCGGCGTTGCTCTTGTCCTTGAATCCCGGCGCTCCTTACCAGGAGGTGAAAGGTTGGATACTGGACAATGTGACCCCGTTGCCTCAATGGGAAGGCCTGGTGCTCACGGGCGGCCGGTTGAATGCCGTCGAGGCATTGTCGCACAGCAATCCTCACTTCCAATTGGCCAATGCGCCCGAATTGCCCTTCGCGATAGAACCGGGCGGATCGGTTGCTTTTGATGTGATCTACGCCCCGATTGCAGTTGGTACGCACTCGGGCAAGGTGCGCATATCGAGCAATGACATGGATGAATCGGAGGTGGAGGTAGTCCTCAGCGGGTCGGCCAGTGACAGCGACCCGCCTGTACCCCATCCGGCGGATTTGAATGAAGATTTCCTTATTGTAATGAGTGAAGCGATAGCCTATCTGGCGGGCTGGCAACAGGGCACCAATCCCATTGGGTATGCCATCCGCGCGGCCTATCTCTGGCAGAATGGTGAGTGGTACCTCTATAACGGAAGTCTGACTCCGCCGACGTGCTGGGAATTGGCGCCGTAATGGGATGCCATTGACATAGGATGAAACGGTTTAATTAGAAATCAGGCCTGTGAGGTTCAGCGAATCTCACAGGCCTTTTTTTACAGGCAACGGTGCTTTGGATTGTTCGCCAGCGCCGTTTTCCCGCAGAAGGTCTGTTTTGAATATACTTTTCCGAAGACACGAGGCCGTATTCCAAACTGCCGCGGGATGATGACAGCGTGACCGGGATATGCGGACGGCCCGCAGGCAAATGGACATCGGCCGTTCCCGGCGGGTACACTATGGGTTGCCCAAGGGAATACAACCAAAAAGAGAAAGAACAGACTATGGCTAAAATCGGGTATGGCATTATCGGATGCGGCAATATCGGACCGGTGCACGCGGCGGCAATAGCGGCCGTTCCCGCGGCGAAGCTGGTGGCGGTGTCGGACGTGGTGGAACGCACCGCACTGGCGTTGTCGGACAAGTACGGCGCCGCCATGTACACGGATTACCGGCAGTTGCTGGAGCGAAGGGATATTCAGGCGGTTTGCCTGTGCGTGCCGAGCGGGATGCGCATGGAAATCGCCGTGGCCTGCGCGGAGGCGGGCAAGAACGTGCTGTCCGAAAAACCGCTGGACGTCTCCACCAAACGCATAGACCGCATCATCGCCGCCACGGACAAGGCGGGCGTGCGGCTGGGCTGCATTTTCCAGAGCCGCTTCGCCGACGGTTCCGCCTTGATTAAACAGGCGCTGGACCAGGGCCGTTTCGGGACGCTGGTCCTGGGCGACGCCTACATCAAATGGTACCGTTCCCCGGAATATTACGCGAGCGGTGCGTGGCGCGGCACCAGGAAATGGGACGGCGGCGGCGCGTTGATGAACCAGGGCATCCACCAGATTGATCTGCTGCAATGGTTTATGGGCCCCGTCAAGACGGTCAAGGCGCAGGTCACGCGCCGACTGCATCACGGGCTGGAAGTGGAGGATACCGCCACGGCGATGCTGGAATTCGAGAATGGCGCCTTCGGCGTCATTGAAGGCAGCACCGCCATCTGGCCCGGCCACCCTGCGCGGGTGGAGATTCACGGCAGCACGGGCAGCACCTACACGGAAGACGGCGCCATCAAGTTCTGGCAATTCACCAAACGCCGGGCCGTGGACGCCAAAATCGAGGCACAGCTCAGCCGCGAGTCCGAGCTGGGCTCCGGCGCGGCCGACCCGCTCAGCAGCCTCAAGACCGAAGGGCATCGCCGCCAGGTCGCCGACTTCACCAAAGCCATACAACAGGGGCGGCCGCCGCGCATTGACGGGCGCGAGGGTCGCAACGCCGTGGCGCTCATCGAGGCCATTTACAAATCGGCGGCGACCGGGAAAGCGGTTAAACCGTAAGATAGCCGCAGGCAGGGTTCTCGTAAACAACCGAAAGCGGAGCGCATGAATACCGACTCGCAGGCGGGGGCGTGTATCGCTGATCTCAGCGCGGGTGAATACCGTCATGTGGTGCTTGATTTCGACCAGACCCTGTTTCTCGACAATTCCACCGAACGGTTCCTTGATGCGCTGCGCCCGCGGGCGCTGGCCTTTCTCATCGTCGCCTGCACCGACTGGCTCCTGCAGTTGCTTGGCTGGTTCGGCACCGTCCAGTATAACAACCAGCGCGATTTTGCACGGGTCGTTGCCTGCACCGTGCTGATGCCCTGGAACCATTTCCTGTGGCCGGGCGCGGCGCGCCGCCTGGCGGCCTCCTCCATGAACCGCGCGCTGCTGGACGCACAGCCGCCGGGACGGCCCGTCATTGTGCTCAGTTACGGGTTCCGGCATATTATCGCGCCCATCCTCAAGGCCGCCGGGCTTGGAGGGGCAACGCTGATTTGTTCGAATGCGTTGCCGCCTTTTGAAAACCTGCGCACTTCGGGGAAAATGAAGGCGCTGGAATCCCGCCTGCCCCTTACCGAATGGGACAAGGCCTATTTTATAACCGATTCGGAGGATGACGCGGAAGTCCTTGCCGCTCTTCCCAAGTCCCACCTGATGAAGTGGTGTCCCCGTCCGGCGCCGGCCTTTACCGGCCTGTATCTTCCCTTGCGCTACACCGTGGAAGGCAAATACCCGGAGGGCCGGTATTTCACAACACAAATTGTTCTTGAAGACCTGGCGCTGCTGTTGCTGGCCTACGCATTTTCATGGAACTATGCGGCTGCACTGGTGTTGTTGTTTCTGTCCCTTTACACCATTTATGAAATCGGATATTACGACAATGACCGGGTGGCGGTGAAGTACGAAACTAAGCCGGTAGTATCTGAATCCGCAAAAACATTTCCCGGGTTTTCAAAGGCCAGAGCGTGGCTGTGGGCATTTGGGTTCACGGTCGGGGGCGTTGTCTGCGCCTGGCCTGATTATGTCCGGCACCCGTTCCGCCAGGGGGTGCCCTTTCTGTTCGACCTGGCCTGCTGGTTCGCGGTACTGGGCGCGCTTTACCTCGTGTTTTTCTGGTTCAATCACCTGGTTCCTGCAAAGCGCCTGTTCCTGTTTCCCCTGCTTCACATTTTTAAGACGTTTTCTTTTGTCATTTTCGTGCCGCTGACGATTGCGGGAACGCTCCTGCTTGCCGCGCAGGTGGTTTCCATTTCGGTCAATTATGGCATTTATCGGTGGGGCGGGAAGTGGCAGCGGTTCAACCGGCAGGCCTGCCGCCTGGTTTTGTTTATTGTGGCAGCGGCGGTCTTTTGGCTGCTGGCGCCGAACATTTATCCCGGCGGCAGATATCTGCGTTCCGTGCTTATTTTCTATTGGGGTTTGGTGCGTGCCTTGGAATACGCCCGGCACAAGAACATCCTGCGCCTGCTTGCCGAGGGGTTCCAGGCCGGGCCCCCTCCGCCGTCCCGACATGACGAGGCCCGCAGGAAGGAGTAAGTGTATGATAGCCCTGCATAACCTGAAACCCGCGGACCTGTCTCCCGCGCTTGACCGTTTTTTTGTTCTGGCGGGCCCGAAACTTGCCCGGCTTGCCCGGGAATGGAACCCGACAAAAGGTGCCCCCGTATTTACACGCCGGGGCAAATATACCAGCCGGGGATGGACCGAATGGACCCAGGGGTTCCTGTATGGCTGCCGCCTGCTGTACTTTGACGCCACAGGTGACGAAGCCTTGCTCGAATCGGGACGTTCGGATACCCTGAACTACATGGCGCCTCATATTACCCACACGGGTGTGCATGACCACGGGTTCAACAACCTGTCCACCTACGGTAACCTGCGCCGCCTGGCGCGGGAGGGCCGCACGGAAGATTCAGCCGAGCTGGTGCGCCTGTATGAACTCGCCCTTTGCGCTTCCGGCGCCGTGCAGGCGGCACGTTGGACCGCCACGGCGGACGGGGGCGGTTTCATTCATTCCTTCAATGGTCCCCAGTCCCTGTTCGTGGACACCCTCCGCTCCTGCCGCATTCTCGTGTTGGCCCACCACCTGGGGCACGTGCTTATGGGTGAAAACGACCTTTGTATTTCACTGCTGGACCGGGCCGTGAAGCACATCCGGGCGACGCTGAAGTACAACGTCTATTACGGCAAGGGACGGGACATTTATGATGTGCGCGGGCGCGTTGCCCATGAAAGCCTGTTCAACGTCAAGGACGGCAATTACCGCTGCCCGGGCACCCAGCAGGGATATTCCCCCTTCAGTACCTGGACCCGGGGGCTGGCCTGGGGCCTGCTTGGGTGCGCGGAACAACTGGAATTTTTCCAGGACCACCCCGGCCTGCTGGAATCCGTTGAGGGGGGGCGGGTCTTTCTTCGGGAGTTGCGCGAAGGCGCCCGGGCCATGGCGGACTTTTACCTGGCCAACACGCCCGCCGACGGCGTACCCTACTGGGACACGGGTGCGCCCGGCCTCTCCCGAATGGGGGATTATCTTGACCGCCCCGCCGAACCGGACAATCCTTATGAACCGGTGGACAGTTCCGCCGCCGCCATCAGTGCCCAGGGCTTGTTGCGCCTGGGATCCTGCCTGGGTAAACCCGGGCAACAGTACGCGCAGGCCGGGTTGAGTGTTGCGCGGGCCTTGTTCGCACCGCCCTATGTAAGTGAAAACCCGCACCATCAGGGCCTGTTGCTGCACAGCATATATCACCGGCCTAACGGGTGGGACTATGTTCCCGGGGGCGCCGCCACACCCCGGGGAGAGTCTTCCCTGTGGGGCGACTATCACGCCCTGGAGTTGGCCGTATACGTAAAACGGCTGATTGCGGGGACCGGACACCTCACGTTTTACTGAGAATACGTTGTCTTTCAACTCCTTGTGACAGGCGCGCAAAATATCTTTGTTGAAATCCTTATTTTCCGTATGACAAAATAGAGGCTTCAGGATGGACGTAATACCTACGGTTTTTATACAGGGAAGCACGGTATTTAATTCAGGACAGGAAAGGAGGGATGGACCCGAGCAATCGGGCGCAAACATCCGTCTTCGCTGAGCATATACCCAGATTCTTAATTACATAAAACCATCACCAGGGAGAATTTACGATGCGCAAGTTAACGACTATGACTGTCTTGTTGACCGTTGCCTGTTGTGTTTCCGCCATGGCGGAGCTGCAAAACGTGGAGATAGGCGGCAGCCTCCGTATTCGCGGCAACTATTTCGACATGGATTCATTGGGTGATTACAGTTTCATTGAGCAACGCACCCGTTTGAATGTCAAGGCGGATTTTACGCAGCAAGTGTCCGCTTTTATCGAGTTCGACCACTATAATTTCTGGGGCGAGGATTTTCGCTCCTGGTATCTTTGCGGTAATGATTTCCGTTCCGGGTTGAATCACGTGAATTTATACCAGGCTTACATTGATGTGCAGAATCTCTGGGGCTCTCCGCTGAGCGTGCGCGTCGGTCGCCAGGAATTCCGTCTTGGCGCGGCGTTCTTCATCGGCACCAATGAAAGCTCCGCCTATTTTTCGGGCCTTTCTTTTGACGGCATCCGCCTGACTTATGCCACGGAACAGTTTGCAATTAATGCTGTGACAGCCAAACCCTATGAGGGCTATGGCAATTTCCTGGAGGATGATGCGGACCTGTTCGGAGTCTATTTCAGTTACATGGGCATCGAGGATGTTGCGTTGGACGCCTACTGGCTGTATGCGCGTGACATGGTCGCCCTGTTGGGTGACCGGGTAGACCTGCACGTGCTCGGGCTGCGCGGCGCGGGCGTAGTGGGCGGATTCGACTTTGAAGTGGAAGCGGCTTATCAGTTCGGTGATGTGGACGGTATTGCGTCTGCCTGCCCGCTGGGCTTTGGCGATGCCGATGTGGGCTTCGATGAATTTGGCGCCAACCTGGAAGTGGGCTACACCTTCGACGCCGCATGGCAACCCCGCCTGTTTGCCCGCTTCGCTTACCTGGGCGGCGGCGACCCTGACACCAGCGCCTGGTCCAATGATGCTGACCTGCCCTTTGTTCGCCTGACTTCGGACATCAAATATAGTGAATTTTTGGATAACGCTCCCGGTTCCGTTTTCAAGGCAACCTTGTCGAACGTGTTGTTTTACAGCCTGGGGATTCAGGTATTGCCGACAGAAAGTGTTGAACTGAAACTGGCCGGCGCCTATTTTGATGTGGACGAGGAAGCCTATCCCGGGGCCAGCGATAAACTGGGCTGGGAAGTGGGCCTCTATGGGGACTATCACTACAGTGAAGACTTGGCGTTCCGTGCCGGATATGCCCACTTCTTTGGTGATCGCGGCCTGGAAGGCAATGCACTTATAGGCAGTGGCATGGTTCCCTGGCTGGGAAATTGTGATGATGATTACGATTATATGTTTATAGAAACCGAACTCGCGTTTTAACCCCTGCCTGGTCTTTATCGCGCCCGCTGGTACCAGTTATCCGGCGGGCGTTTTTCGTTTATTAGCACTTAAGCACAAAATATTGCCAATCATGCATTCTTAATGATACAATGTGTATAGGGATATCAGAAGGCGTTTTTAATTTGTATCAAATTCCTGTGTTGAATGATGCAGTGCGAACGGTTCCGGACACGTTATATTCCGAAAGCTGGCAAACGAAACGGACACCTCTTTTGTGTAAGTCAAAGAAGTGTGTGCTGAAACAGCGAGGGGAAAAGTGTTGTAGAAATTGACGGAACAGCGTGCCACACGAAAAATCTGAAACTTTCGTGTTGCGGTTTCCGCTGGTGTTATGGTCAGGGTGAGCGCTGATGGTTACACTAAGCGGCATAGTTATCATGCGCAGCGCAACGTTAAGGGGTTGGTTTGGTGGCAACAATTTTATGTATAGATCCTGACGAACAATACGCACGTCACTTGTGTACCCATCTGAAACAGGGGGGGTATGGGTGTGTCTATTCCAAGGAGGGGGAAAAGGCATTGTCGCTGGCCGAAAAGCACAAGGTCGATCTGGTGCTCAGCGAGGTCATGATGGGCAGCATTTGCGGTTTCGAAATTGCACGCCGCATCCGGTCCCATGAAGTACTTTATATGCTTCCCATCATTTTGATGTCCACCATGTCCGAAGAAGATGAGGTGCGGCACGGATACAATCAGGGTGTCGACGCTTATCTTGCGAAACCGGTGGACCCGCGCGTTTTGCTGTCCTGTGTGGCGCAAAGGATAACCGAGGCCGATGCCGCCCAGAAACACGACCCCATCACCGGCATGTACAATTCCCAAAAGATTAAGTCCGGCATTCAGCGTGCTATTCTTTCCCGCCTCAACTTCGCACTGGTTTATATTGAAATGATGAACGTTCCCAAATTTACACAGGAACACGGGGTCGCCATACGGGACAAGGCATTCCGATACATGGCGCGGTTGATATCCAACTGGGCCGCGACCGCCACTTGCTCCCTGTTCGAGGCCGGTCATATGGGTGCGGGTCATTTTGTGTGCCTTATCGAACCGGAAAAGGCAAATGCCTTTTGTGCGGAACTGTTGGAGCAATGGCAGGAAGTTTTGAATAAATTGTACCCATCCCTGTCGGCAAAAAATGATGGTCTTCCCGACTTGTCCCTGATACTCTGCGCCACGGGCAGCGGGTCGGTGGGCGCTTACGCCACTCACGAATATTTTGATACGCTCAGCCAGTTGCGCACCAAGGCGCTGGCATCCGGGGAAAGCGGCCTTTTTCTGGACAAGCGCCGCAAATTCTAGCGTTCCGGTGCTATCAGGTCACAGGAAACGCTACACATCGGATTGCAGCCGCTTTCGTGTATCCTCGAGAACCACATCAATGATGGTGTCCAGCGAGGTTTTCGGCGTGTATCCGATGGCGTTCCGGATTTTATTCAGGCTGGGTTCCCGGTGGCGCATGTCTTCGTATCCGGGACCATACGCCTGGTCGTAGGGCACATAACGAATCGTGGATTGGCTGCCGGAACGCACAATGACGCGGCGCGCCAGTTCTTCCATGGTGACCGGCTGATTATTTCCGATATTGAACACGTCGCCGCGAATATCGGTCCGTTCCATGAGTGTTACCAGCGCGGGCACGACATCCCCCACATAGGCAAAGCAACGGGACTGTTTGCCGTCGCCATACACGGTCAGCGGTTCGTTCAACAGGGCCTGGCGTGCAAAGGTGGGAATAACCATGCCGTATCGCCCGGTCTGACGGGGGCCAACGGTATTGAAGAGCCGGGCAATAACGACCGGGTGTCGTTTTTCCCGCCAATAGGCAAGGGCGAGAAACTCATCGATCGCTTTGGAGGCGGCATAGCACCAGCGATGCAGGTGGGTGGCGCCGATCACACGGTCGTCATTTTCATGAAACACCTCGCGGGCGCCTTTGCCGTACACTTCGCTGGTGGAGGTGATCAGCAGGCGCCTGCGGTAACGGCAGGTCTCCTGCAAAACGGTTTCCGTGCCCTGGATGTTGTTGACAATAGTGCGGATGGGATGGTTGACCACCAATTGCACGCCCACCGTGGCGGCAAGATGATAGACGACATCCACATCGCGCACCAGGTCGCGCACGATATCCTGGCTCAGGGTGGAATCGATAATGCAGGTCACATCAGACAGGTGCTCGATGTTTTCAAAGCGCCCCGTGCTCAGATCGTCCAGCACGAAGACCTTGTGTTTCGCGGCCAGCAGGGCCTCGCACAGGTGAGAACCGATAAATCCGGCACCGCCGGTAACCAATACGCGCATGGGTTTCTCCCGGGCCGTCCCGTGCAGCGGAACGGCTTATTCAGGTATCATCATACCTGTTGTGGAGCGGTTACAGCAACACGGCCCGAAACGCGCCCTGCAGGTGACACCCTGCAACATTCGCGGCAGTCTGAATCAGAGGCGCTTTTGCACATTGACGAACCGTAAGGAGAATAATCATGCGCTTGCTTGTCTCGGCCATCGTGGCAATAACGACCGCCGCTACGGTAATGGGTCAGGACCAGGATTCACAGCCGTGGTCAAGCGCCGGTTTCACCGATTGGCGACTGTGTTCAGGCGCTGATATCAACATAACTGGAGAGGAACTCTCCCGGCCCGGTGTGGATGTGTCCTCGTGGTATCACACCGCCGTACCGAAGACCGTACTCGCCGCGCTTGTCGATAACGGGGTATATCCGGACCCCTATTTCGGATTGAACATGAAGTCCGTACCCGGCTACCAGGATGGGTTGTGGCTTGTGCAGCGGAAAGACAGCCCCTTCCGGAACTCCTGGTGGTACCGTGTGGAATTCGACCTTCCGGAAGAGGACGGGGAGTGGTATTATACGCTGCATTTCGAGGGCATCAATTACGCGGCCAATATCTGGCTGAATGGAAAGTTGGTCGCCGGGCAGGGCCAGGTTATCGGTATGTTCCGGCGTTTTGAGTTTCCCGTGACAGGCCTGCTTGTCCATGGCGGCCAGAACCGGAACGCGCTGGCCGTGGAAATTATCCCGCCGGGACTGCTCGAGGGGAAAGTGCCCCACACCAAGCAGGTCGAGGCGACCACGGGTTGGGATGACCATAACCCGCAACCGCCTGATATGAACATGGGCCTCTGGCAACCGGTCTACGTGCACAGGGAGGGGCCGGTCGGCATCCGCCATCCCTATGTGGAATCCGACCTTGACCTGCCCGGACTGGAACAGGCGCGGCTTACCGTGTCGGCCTGGCTGCACAACAACACGGACAAACCCGTGGAATGCATCCTGTCAGGAACCATAGAGGAACGCACCTTTTCACAGCCGGCAACGCTCGCGCCCGGCGAAACCCGCGAGGTGTTCTTCAGACCGGAAGAGTTCGCATGCCTGGTGGTCGATGCACCCCGGGTATGGTGGCCTCATCCGACCGGGAATCAGGAATTGTATCAGATGGAATTGAAGGCGGATATCAACGATGTCCTGTCGAACAAGGCGCAAACACGTTTCGGCATCCGCGACATTACCACCTATATCAACGAGGACGACTGGCGCGGCTACCGGGTGAACGGACGCAATATCCTCATTCGCGGCGGGGCCTGGATGACCAACGACATGCTGTTGAATCTGGAGGCTTCCAGGTATGACGCCTTGGTGCGGTATGCGCGCGAAGCAAACCTCAATATGCTGCGCTCGGAAGGCTTCTCTATCCGTGAAACCGGGACGTTTTATGACCTGTGCGACCGATACGGAATCATGGCCACCCAGCAGCTTTTTGGGCGCAACCTACCGGACGAGGCCCTGGCCATTGCCTGCATTGAGGACACGCTGCTGCGCATCCGCAACCATCCAAGCCTTGCCCACCTGCTCGGCCATGATGAAACCTTCCCCACGGAAACCCTGGACAAGGCCTACCGGGACCTGATTGAAAAGCACCGTATACGGCGCAGCTACCAGCCCCATTCCGGGACGTTCAACATTGCCACCCGCGCAAAAACCGGCGGAACCCGCACGGGCACGCGGGAACTGTGGACTTATGCCGGGCCTTCCCATTATTTCTGGACCAAACAACGCAAGTTTGATTCGGCATGGGGTTTTGCCCAGTCCGGGGGCATCGGCGGCATCCTGGCAGCCCGGGACAGCCTCCGCCAGATGATGCCGGAGGCCACCCTTTGGCCAATCGAAGAAAATGAAACGTGGTCCTTCCACACCGTTCTTCAGGGAAGCACCTATTTCAACGCGGTTTACAATGCTCTTGAGCGGGGCTATGGCAAGGCGGCCGGGTTCGAGGATTTTTGCGACAAACTTTATGCCATGAATTACAACAGCGCACGCGGCATGTTTGAGGCCTATGCCCGGCATAAATATGAGGCGTTGGGAATAACCACATGGAAATATAACGCCGCGTGGCCCGCCGCGCTGACCTGGCAGTATGTGGACTGGTACAAGCGTGCCACAGCGGCCTATTATGGCGCGAAAAAAGCCTGCATGCCACTGCACGCCTTTTATGCCCACGACGACCAGGGGCTCTACGTCGTGAACAGTTACTATGAACCCCGGGCGGGGCTGACCCTGTATCATGCCGTTTACGGGCTCGACGGCCAAAAACATCTTGAGGAAGAACATCCCGTGTCAGTGGACGCGGACGGCTGCACCCGTGTCACCTCATTCGAAGCGCCGGACGCTGCCGGGGATCCCTATTTCCTCCGGCTGGAACTGCGCAACACAAATGGACTGCCGGAGTCGATTAATACGTACTGGCTTTCCAGAACTCCGGATATTCCCGGCAAATCCGGGGAAACACCGGAAGACATATTTTATACGGAACCCAAGTCGGTTGCGGATTTTTCCGCCCTGAATCTGCTGCCTGAGGCGGTACTGGACGCGGTGCCTTCCTGGGAGAAGGAAATCCTGTCCCTGGAATTGAGGAATACGTCTCCAACCATTGCGTTCCAGGTGGAACTCGCGTTGGCTGACCCCGAAACAGGGTTGGAAATGGCACCTGTCTATTGGAGCGACAATTTTATCACCCTCTTTCCCGGAGAAAAACGTGTGGTCACCGCCGAAACCGCAGGTGCGGACAAAAAACCGGTATTACGTGTCCGGGGGTTTAATGTCGTGGAGACCCTTGTCCTCGCGGAAAATTAGACGGGGCGGCCACTCTCCGCCGCCAGGGCCTCTTTTATTTTGAAAGACTCGGAAGCGGCGTGATACAGTAACGAATGTGCGTGATCACCTATGAAAGGGACTGTCATGCAAGCGAAACCGTGTGCATCCTGCAAATTCAGGGAAAGGTATGAGAACAATCCCCGCTCCCTGCTGGGCCGTCTATGGCGGTGGCATACACGCTGGTGCCCCGGCTGGAACAGCTATATGAAGTCGCTTTCCGAAGAGGAACAGGACGCCCTGCGGGCGCATCTCACGGAACTTGATGCGCGCCGGGGCGCTTAAAAAGGGCATCCCGGCCTCCTGAAAATCCGTTTTTCCCGGCGGCGAGAACCGTTGCCGTTATGTGTTTCCCCTGTGCATGAAAGGTATCGGAATGAATTACCTGGCAGAACGAATGAACGCAATTGACGCCAGCGGCATCCGCAAGGTGTTCGCGCTGGCGGCGAAGATGAAGAATCCCATCAACCTGAGCATCGGCCAGCCGGATTATGATGTGGACCAAATCTGTAAGGACGAAGCCTGCCGCCAGATCCAGGCCGGCTTCAATTCCTACACCCAGACCTGGGGCATCGAGGAGCTGCGCGAGGGCGTGTCCGCCTATTATGAGTGCAAGTTCGGTGTCCCCCTTAAGAATGTCATGATAACGGGCGGGGTATCCGGGGGCCTTTTCCTGGCCTTGATGGCGACCATCAATCCTGGCGACGAGGTGATTTGCGGTGATCCCTATTTTGTGATGTACAAGCACCTGGTGAACCTGCTGGGCGGGTCGTCCGTGGCTGTGGATACCTACCCCGATTTCAAGCTGACGCCGGAACGCGTCGAAGCCGCAATTACGCCAAAGACCAAGGCTGTCATTGTCAACAGCCCCGCCAACCCCACCGGGGTGATTTTGGACGCCTCGGAGATGCAAGCGCTCGCGGACACCGCCCGGAAGCATAACCTGCTGGTGATCAGCGACGAAATTTATGAGTCGCTGGCTTACGATGCGCCGCCGGCGACCATGGCCGGCCGCTATGAAAATACGCTTGTGTTAAACGGCTTCTCAAAAAACATGGCCATGACGGGGTGGAGGCTGGGATACGCCGCCGGGCCGGAATCGGTTATCCAGGCAATGAACACCCTTCAGCAATATTCCTTCGTGTGTGCCCCGTCCTTCGCGCAAAAGGCGGCGGTGCCGGCGTTGACGGCCGACATGTCGGAAAAAGTGGAGAAATACCGGCGCAAACGCGACCTGGTTTATAATGGTTTGAAAGACGCTTTTGCCTGCGTAAAACCGGGGGGCGCGTTTTATATCTTTCCCCAGGCACCGGGCAACGACGGCGATGCCTTCGTGAAAAAGGCGATTGAAAATAACGTGCTGATTATTCCCGGAAGTGTTTTCTCTGAACGCGCCTCGAGCTTCCGGATTTCTTTTGCGGCGCCGGATGAGGTTATTGTAAAAGGTTGTGAAGTGCTGAAATCGTTGGCGCGCTGAAAAACCGGGCAGCCGCGCCGGGGCCGTTACCAAGGAATGCAGGCCTCCACGTGATAGATATGAGGCATATCTCTGAACGGGCAGTGTCCGATTCACTATCGGCTTCGGAACGCGTCCAGGCGGAAGCGGCATCCGGCCGCCACCCCTGGTGGCATATTCCGCGGCAGGCCCTTGGAATTATCTTTATAGGCCTTGTGGCGGCGTCTGCCTTGCTGTGGAGTCACACCCCTGTTCATCATCTTGTTCCGGTGTCCGTGTTTTTGGCGGTCGGCCTTGTCCTGTTTATCCCGGGCGCCTGGCTCGCTTTAAAGGATCTGCCTGCGGGAAAAACCCTGCTGGGCGGCGGCATGATGCTCCTTTTCATTGCCCTGGTCGACCTGGCGTTTCATACCGCACCCGAAGCGGGCTTCTGGGCTTCCCTGGCACACCGGTTCGGTGGCGCCCCTCTGTGTACAGGCATGCTGGTTCTCTTCGGTCTCGTTGCCTATTGGGCCTCCAGCACGTCCGCAAGCCTGCTCACCTGTTTCTTGGGCCTGTACCTCCTGCATTCGGTGTTACCCTCCTTTAACGCCGCCGGGGACACCGTGTATCTCATCCTGTTTTCCGTGTTGATCTTACTGTGGACCGGGCTTTGGCTGTCACACAAGCGAGCATTTTTTTTCCCCTATGCGACAGTCATTGTACTCTACAGTGCCCTTGCTCTTTTCGGCAGGGAAGGGGTCCGTCCTGCCGCCTTTTCCCTTTCCCCGGTTATCCTTACTTTGTTGTTCTCCTATGTCGCCCTTAACCTTATGATCATGCGTGTCTCCCTGGAACGTGAAACCCCCATGCGGGGATTTGCCTTTCTTAACGGTGTGGGCTTCGGATTTGCCCTGTGGCATTTGACCGCCACAGCGCAGGCGGGACTGTCCTGGTTGGCGCCGGTGGTTCTGCTGGTCGCAGGACTGGCGGCCGCCCGGGTGACGCGCGGATACAGGCCGCTCAAGGCATTGAGCGATTTCTATCTCTGCCAGTCATTTTGGGCGTTATTGTTTCTGTGCTTGTGGAGCCTGCCTTCCGGTCTCACGTTGATAGTGGCGTCCTGCCTCTGTTTTTTACCGGCCCTGTATGAAGTCCGCCGCGGTGGTGGCGTTTACCAGTTCACCGAATATGGTTTTATCCTGTCCGTTTTCACGCTCCCATTTCTAACGGCTTTGCCTTCGCAGTCCACGGCTGTCGGGCCGGTGGTGATTCCTTTGTTCTGGGTGTATGTGCTTGCCGCGGCAGCCGTATTGCTCCTGTTGGCCCGGGCCCATGATGCCTGGGCCCGCTCCTCGAAAAACCTGCGCCCGGCCAATCCTGTACGGTTTCTATCCCAACAAAAATTATGCAGCGCCGCCTGCCTGTTCGGCACGGCCTTGTGGATCATGCTGCACACGATCCTGCGGCGAAACGACACGGAATCACTACCCCTGTTCCTGGCGCTCCAGGGGGTGGCATTTCTCGGGCTTGGGCTGGTGTTTTTACAGCCCGGCTTGGCACTGGCCGGACTGGTTCCCGTGATGGCGGGCCACGCCTGTTATTATGCTTCCATCCGGTGGATGCCGTCCGTGGCCGCTCTCCCGCCTGAATCCCGGTTGCGTACCATGGGCGTGTTGCTGTCCGCCACCTGTGCCCTGGCGGTATTGTGGGATTGGCAGCTAGGCCGGCGGGCAAAGGGTTTCCCCCTGCCCCTGGAACGCCTTCTGGCACTGCTCCCCTACCTGCCCCTGTTTTTGGCGCTGTTGCCGGCGGGCTTTCTCCAGAACCTGCCTTATGTGTACCTGGCGCCGCTCCTGGCCGGGGCCGGGCTGGCCGGTATTCTTGTCCCGCGCGTGTTACGTGTTGTCCTGCCCGGCTTGCAGACACTGGGCGGCCTGATGGTAGGGGCCAGTTTCCCCGTCTATCTGCATGGCCTTCGCTCCGGGGCCGTGCCTGTTCACGCCTGCATCGGCTTTCTTCCTTTTCTTGGCATGTATTTGATTGTGTTGATCGTCCTTGAGCGTTCCGGCGGGAGACGGATTTTCGGGATAAGCCTTGTCTTATGCTTTGTAATCGTGGCGTGGGGCGCGCTGGGCTTGTATCACTGGAACAGCGGGCCCGTCTTTGCCGCTTCCCTGGCCGCCCTGGCGTTACTGACAGCGCTCGTTGGCCTGGCCTGTAATGCCCGCGCCTACTATTATACCGCCGTGCTGCTTACCGTGCTTGCCATACTCTGGTTGCTGTTCTCCGGCATCACACAGGTTTACGGGGATCACACCGCCCCCTTGCCGGAAAAGTCCTCCGCAGCCCTTGCGGACTTCCGGGGATAAAGTGCTATGGAAGCGGCGGAACACTATAAACAGGGAGCCTTTTCGGTCTGCCAAACCCTGTCGGCCCATGGATACCGCGCCCTGTTCGCCGGAGGTTGTGTTCGTGATTTTCTGCTTCACATTCCGCCTGCGGATATCGATATCGCCACAAGTGCGTCGCCCGCCGAGGTGGTTTCCCTCTTCTCCCGCACCGTGACGGTCGGCGCGAAGTTCGGCGTGGTCATGGTACTTCTACCGCAGGGCGCATTCGAAGTGGCCACGTTCCGTCGCGATGGTCCCTACTTGGACGGGAGGCATCCCAGCGAGGTGTGTTTTACCGGGGAACGGGAGGACGCGCAGCGCCGGGATTTTACCATCAACGCCCTGTTCTTCGATCCGGAAACGGAGCAGGTCATCGATTACGTGGACGGTCGGGACGATTTGCGGTCCGGAATCATTCGCGCCGTCGGCACGCCGAGGCAACGCTTCCAGGAAGACGCCCTGCGGCTGCTGCGCGCGGTTCGGTTTGCCGCCCGGTTTAACTTCCAGATTGAAGCGGCCACCTGGCAGGCAATTTGCGCTGAGGCGGTCCGTATTCACCAGGTCAGCGTGGAGCGCATCCGGGAGGAGCTTCTCAAGATGCTTACGGAAGGTCGCGCGCGGCTTGCCTTTGAGTTGTTGAACCAAAGTGGCCTGCTCGCGCGGGTGCTTCCGGAAATAGATGCCATGAAAGGGGTGGAGCAGCCGGCAGGGTTTCACCCGGAAGGGGATGTTTTTCAGCATACCTTACTCTGCCTGGAACATCTGCCTGAAGGCGCATCACCGTCCTTGGCTTTTGCCGTGCTGTTGCATGACGCCGGAAAGCCGGGAACCCAGACCTTTGAGGACCGGATTCGCTTCAATTGGCACGAGAAAGCCGGCGCGCGGATCGCAGAGGAGGTGTGCCGCAGATTGCGGATGCCGTCCCGTGACGTGGAACGCATTGCGTGGCTGGTGGAAAACCATATGCGCCTGAAAGACTTTTCGCGCATGCGCGAGCACCGGCGGCGCCGGCTCGTGCGTATGCCGGGATTCGAAGAATTGCTTGCCCTGTGCAGGATAGACGCCCTGGCCAGTCACAAAGACCTCTCCCTGATGATAGCCGCCGAGAACTATCTGCATGAACATGACGGGGCGGACCTGCAGTCGGCGCCGCTGCTTAAGGGCCATGATTTGATTGAAATGGGATATGCTCCGGGCCCCCGGTTCAGGAAGATATTACATGCGATTGAATCCCTGCAGCTGGAGGGAACGCTGCGCGACAAGTCCGAAGCTGAAGCCTATGTGCGCACCCATTTTCCCTGTGAGGATACCCCCCCCGACTGAGACGCAGCTTCGGTTCCGTTGCGCATCAGGTTTAAGAATCGAATGGCGGGGCCGTGTACTTATTCAAAACGGCTGAAGTCGGGCGGTCGGCGCTCCATGAACGCTTGCATCGCTTCCGCGGCTTCTCCCGAGGCAAGCCGCCGGGAAAACCGGTGCGCCTCGCGCCGTATTGCTTCGTGGGCCGCTTCGGCCAGGGGGCCGCGTACCAGGGCTTTGGTGTCTCGCAACGCTTCTGGCGGCAGCGCGGCCAGAACGGCAAGCCGTTCTTCCAGCAGAGTGTCAAAGGAGCCCGTGTCGAGCACTTCCGTCAGCAATCCCCACCGTTCGGCTGTTGCCGCGTCAATAGTCCTTCCCTGCAGCAGCAGATCCCCGGCGCGCGCCAGGCCTATGATTTTAGGGAGCAGTAAACTCGAGGCGGCTTCCGGACACAGGCCCAGCCGGGTAAACGGCATTTGAAACACGGCCGTTCCAGACGCGTACACCAGGTCGCAGTGAAGCAGCATGGTGGTCCCGACGCCAATGGCCGGTCCTTCGACGGCGGCGACCAGCGGTTTCCGGAAATCCACCAGGCCGTGAAGAAATTGCAGGACAGGGCTGTTCTCATCGCCCGGCGGGTTCGATATGAAATCCATCAGGTCATTGCCGCTGGTAAAGCAGTTGCCGGCCCCGCGAAGACAGAACACCCGGACGGCGGATGCGCTGTCGGCGTAGTGCAACAGTTCCACAAGCCGTGAATACATGGCATGTGTAAGCGCGTTTTTCTTGCGCGGCCGGTTGAACAGAGCCGTCAATATCCCGTGACTCTCCGAAACGAGTATGACTTCTTCCGCCGCTTGCGCATCATTCATGGGGGTTTCCTCCCTTCCGCGTTACCGAACCCGTTCAGGCAATACCCTGAAGAACCTCCCCGAGGATCGTTTCCACATCATCCGGACACACGCCGGAATACCATACGCCGTCGGGAAACACCAGCACATTGGGGCCGTTGCCGCACCGGCCCATACAGCCCGACCTGCTGACCCGAATTTTTGTGTTCAACCCGCGTGTTTTTACCGCTTCCTTCAATAACGCGTGAATATCCGTGCTTCCCTTGGCGGCGCAACATGGCCCCGCTTCCCGTTCGTTGAGACAGACATACACTATTTTTTGATGGGGCAGTGGATTTCGTTCCATTTTTCTTTCCTCATCGGACCATGTCCCCGTTGCCTAACGGAAGAACAAAGCATGGAGCGCCCTTATTCCCGGGCGTCCATGGCGCACCGGAAACCATAATCGCGGCGGCCGGAATCCATACGGTCGAAATGCCTGGCTGACGTGCGCGCTTCAAATTTTTCCGTCAGGTAGGAACCGCCGCGCAATATGCGGAAAATCTGCCCGTAGTCTTTGGTAACATCGTGGTTGCCGGGATAGGCATCGTACCAGTCCATGACCCATTCATAGGCGTTTCCGGCCATGTCGATGCATCCGTGGATGGAAGGCGTGGCATAAAAATACCCGACGCGGGTTGGCATTCCAAGTTCGGTTTCCTTAGTGTTGCTCATTTGTGGGCTGAAGATGTCACCCCAGGGATAAATGCGTTTGTCAGAACCGCGGGCGGCCTTTTCCCATTCGGCTTCCGTGGGCAGTCGTTTCCCTATGGCTTCACAATAGCGCAGGGCCTCCGTCCAGGATATGCCCAGTGCCGGGAAGTTGTCCTGCCCTTTGGGAAAGGTATGGCTTGAAACCACTTTTTTATACGCCTGATTGGTAACTTCAAACCGGTCTATATAAAAGGCCGGCACGTAGACCTCACGGGCGGGGCGTTCATCAGGTGCCTGCTCATTGGTACCCATCGTAAACGGGCCCGCCGGGATCAACACCATACCTTGAGGCACTTTCCCCGCCGACATCTCCAAGTGAACGGTCTGCGGCGCGTTGGCCTCCAGCACAACCATCGAATCCGCCTGCACAAAGCCGTCGCTATGAACGCTGACCAGGTACCGGCCGGGACGCAACACAATGCTTGCGGGCGTACGCTGTGCCTGGGCAATATTGTTCAGCCAGATATTTGCGGAACTCGGACGGGAAGTGACGGTCAATTGCGATTCCATGGGACGAAGTTCATGCTCGAATTCGAGCTTAAAATTCTCTTCCATCAGAAAATCTTTTTTAACCGGGTAATAATCAGGATGCTTGATTTCATAGGAATAAGACCCGACCTGGAGCACTTTTTTCAGAATAGGGGTTTTGCCGATGAGCTCCCCGTCCAAAAATACCTCCGCCTCCGGCGTCGATGAGATGGAAACGTCCCCTACAATAGGCTCCATTTCTATCGTGAATTTCTGCTCCACCGCCTCCGTGACCGTGATGGTTTCAATCTTGCGCCTGTACTTGTCCAGGTTCATGATGACTTCATACGAGCCCGGCTGCAAACCGTATATCGTCACCGGGGTATAGCCTTGGTCATGTCCCGCCATAAGTACGGACGCCCCGGATTCCGGGACACTCTCGATAAGAACGGCCACCTGCACCGGTTCTTCCTTCTTGCCCCAGCACCCACACCCCGCGCAAAGACCCATGAAAGCCCCTAGTGTTAGTGTCAGGGCCACAAGGCCCTGTGTACGGTATCCGGGTTTCATCTTGCCACTTCCATAACCTTATTTAAGCCATATTCATTTAGATATAGGGTATAAAAACCAAAGTATAAGATACACTACGACTTTTATAAAGAGTATACCATTATTTGCGAC
>JAKJCY010000055.1:23209-23446 GCA_022706235.1 Candidatus Hydrogenedentota bacterium
ATTTTTTTTATTTTATTATGACCACAGATAATAAAGCGTAATATAACAAATTGATTTTTTTGTGCTGTAATCATAGAGAAGATTCTACGCTTCGTCCGGGACTTCGCCCGGAAGAAGTGGCGCCTTCGGCGCAACTATCTTTTGGTACGGATGAATTCATGGCATTATGCAAGGAGGTCGGCGCTGGCCCAATGCTAACTGTCAACCTTGGCTCCGGAACGCCGGAGGAGGCCGCCG
>JAKJCY010000055.1:23532-23795 GCA_022706235.1 Candidatus Hydrogenedentota bacterium
TGGGCAATGAAACCTTCGGTCCCGGCGAGATTGGACGAATGAGTCCGCAAAAATACTGCGATGTATACAAAACCTTCGCGGGGGCGATGCGGGCGGTGGACCCAAGCATCCAGTTGATTGCGGTCGGCAATCTGTTTCCAAGTATTGCGGGATTGGAGAATGTCGGAAAAGATATCAACCGCGCGGTGCTCCAGGGCATCGGGGTCGGAATGGATTATCTTTCTGTGCACTAGTACGTGCCGAACCTTACTCCCAACAGCGTT
>JAKJCY010000056.1:0-9881 GCA_022706235.1 Candidatus Hydrogenedentota bacterium
CACCCGTGCCGCCGGCGGAAAAGGATGTTCCGGACGTGGTGACGTCCCAGAAGCAGGCAATCGCCTCCGCTTCCACGGCATTACCGGTAAGTCCACCCACCCATCCATTTCCCGAAACGGGACCGGCGGCGTAGCATTCCTGTATCACGCCTTTATAGTTGCGTCCAACCAGGCCGCCTATGAAATGGTCGCCCTGGACCGGGCCTGTCGCATAACAGGCGTCTATGAAGCCGCGATTGATTCCGATAAGGCTGCCTATCCGGGACAGGCCGGACACAGCCGCAGTGGAATAGCACGCCGAAACCGATTCGGACCAGTTGCCGCCCGCCAGCCCGCCCACATAGTGCGCTCCGGTGATACTACCGCCTTCAATCCCCACGTTCACCACGACCGCCGTGGCAGCCAGCGTGTGGAACAGGCCTACGCCATGATTCTCTGGACGATTGATGTACAACCCGCGGATACGGTATCCCTGCCCGTCGAACCATCCGTTGAAGAAAAGGTCCTTTCCCCCCGAGTCCGGGCTTTCTTCATCGGTAACATCCATAGGTGTCCCAAAGGAAGGGGCCGTGCCGATAGGTAGAAATCCCGCGCCATTATTCCACTGCGCAGTCTCTGACGCGTCGATATCTTGTGTTAATACATAATACCCGTTCAGTGGATAGGCCGGGTCCAGCCCGATACGTTGGAGTGATTCAACGGAGCCGATGGCGATGGGTGCACTGGCAGAGCCAGCCGCCATGGCGGGTAATCCCGCCACTATAATCAAGCCAACAGTTCCTAAGGCCCTGCTAATACGCTTATCCATGTATTTTCCTTTCGTATGAGCGTCTCTTATTAGTGTAACAAGAGTACTACCGCTTCTTATTTCAAGTCAAATTCCAACAGCATCCATGTAACTAACGATATCCGGCCCCACTTTTGAGACGGGAGGTGTGCCTACATACATTCCATTTGCTTTTGGTGTTACCCGAGACTGCATGGTTCTGGACGCTATCCGGGTTGACCTTTGGTCCGAAGAAGTATTCAAGCCGGCGGAGCAACTGAAAAAAAAGCCTTTTCGTTTTGTCTCCCCGTGGACGGTCAGCATTCAAGGATTGCGTGGGAAGCGGCTGAAATCGGGAGGCCGTTTCTCCAGGAACGCGTTCCGCCCTTCCTGGCCTTCCTCGGTCATATAAAAGAGGCCGGTGGCGTTTCCGGCGAGCTCCATCAGGCCGGCTTGGCCGTCCTCGTCGGCGTTCATGGCGGCCTTGATGCACCGGAGCGCTGTGGGGGAGTTCGCGAGGATTTCCCGGCACCAGGCCACCGTTTCCGCTTCGAGTCGCTCCAGGGGAACGACCGTATTGACCATTCCCATTTCCAGCGCCTGCTGCGCGGTATACTGGCGGCACAGGAACCAGATTTCCCGCGCCTTCTTTTGGCCTACCATGCGGGCGAGATGGGCTGAACCGTAACCAGCGTCAAAAGAACCTACCTTGGGGCCGGTCTGGCCGAACAGGGCGTTATCGGCGGCAATGGTCAGGTCACAGACCATGGCAAGAATATTGCCGCCGCCGATGGCATACCCGGCGACCATGGCAATGACCGGCTTCGGGCAGGTGCGGATTTGGCGGTGTAAATCGAGGACATTGAGTCTTTGCTGCCGGGTGTGCGGATCCACGTATCCCGATTCGCCCCGGACTTTCTGGTCGCCGCCGCTGCAGAACGCCTTGGTTCCCGCCCCGGTAAGGATGACCACGCCGATTTTCGGATCAAAGCGCGCATCGCGCAGGGCGTCGCTTATTTCATCGTTGGTCAGCGGCGTGAACGCATTCATCCGCTGGGGCCGGTTTATGGTTATTTTGGCGATGCCCTCCGCCTTTTCATACACAATTTCGGCGTATTCGTTAACGCGTTTCCATTCTGGCAGATTCATGATGGTGTTCCTTGATCGCGCCGGCAAACGGCGTTCTTGCGCGCTCGTTCCGCACCGAACGCTTTGTTTGTGCCAGTGCAGATAAGATACCTGTATGGTTATTTTGTGCGCATGGCCTTTTCAAGCCGGCGGCTCGGGGATGCACCCAGCGCAACGGCCTTGTCGAAATAGGGATGCGCCTTTTCGGGGGATTTCATTTCAACGGCGTACCACCAGGCAAGGTTATAGTGGACAGGCAAATAATCGGGATGCGCCGCGGCAAGGGTTTCGGCTGACGCCAGGGCCTCGTCCATCCTGCCGTTTTTCGCTTGTGCCAGGGAAAGCCCGTTGGCCGCTTCCACCATTTCCGGCGCCAGGGCGGCCGCACGGCTGAAATGTTCCTCGGCGGCCTCATGCCGGCCTTCCAGCGTATCCTGCATTCCCAAAACATAATGCCCCTCCGCCGATTCTTCCAGCCCCATGTCGGTTAATACGGCCGCCACAGTATCCATGACGGAGTTTTCAAAACACGCTTTAAGGTGGGTGCCGTCGTCGGATGTCCACTGGCTGATGGCGTCTTCGGCCGTGAAAAGACGGGGCGAAAAATAGCTGGGCGCCATCCGTTCCATGGGATCCCGCCAGCGCGTGTCGGCATATAAATCCAGGGAATACCGGGTAATGGTATTCCGCCAAAGCACCTTGCCGGATTCCGTGTCGGTCGCTTCTCCGTGAATCCTGGTGGCGAGCAACCCTTCCGCGCCATAAATGCCGTAACTCAGGTCGAAATCAAGGACAAGGCCATGATCGCTTTTACGCAGTCCTTCAATTCTGGCTTCGCGCGCATCCCGGACGTTATGAAAACCGGCCGCCGTGCTGAAAGGCCTGACTTGCTGCAGGGGCGCATCCACCTGTTCTTCCAGGCTCGCGCGCAACTGCTTTTCAAAGAAAGCGCCGCACTCGTAGCCCGCCAGCGCGTCATGAATCCTGGACGCGTTGTGCGCGTCCTGAATCGCGCTGATACCCGCTCCCAACAGGGCGGGGATACTGCCGCCAATCTGCATAGTCTGACGTACCGGCGATACGGCCACGACCATATCGGGCTGCGGTAAGGCAATGCTGTACGCGGGGCTTGGCGTCGTCTGGAGCAGTGCCGCTTCAAATCCCGGCCTGGTTGCGGCACATCCGGCTAAAAGAATCAGACCCGTGACAGCGGCAAAACTTCCGCGCAGCACATTTCCTTCAAACATATCCTTGTCTCCTTGAGGCGGGTACTCTTTCATCTTCACAAGGCGGTGCGGGCCGCCCAAAAAAGAAAAGCCTGTCCGCAGACCGCTGCTATGAACAGGGGTATAACCCTTTACGGAATCTCAGGGTCTACCGGTTTCTTTGCGTACGTCAGCGAGCGGTGTTAGGGTGGATGCCTGGTGTACGCCTCTTTATCACCCCAAGGCTCCAAAACCATAATAGCAAAGGGAGGAACATACCGACAATTTTTGACCGGAACACCGAATACGGCCTAGCGTCGTGCCAGCGTGAATAGGGCGTTGGAAAGCCGGTCCACCTCAATGGGTTTGGTGAATATGGCGCAGAATCCATGTTCCTGGGCGTTTTCTTTGGTTACATCGCTGGTATACCCGGTCAGCAGTACGACAGGAAGGTCCGGGCGCATCTCATGAAGTTGCCGGGTAAAATCCTTGCCGTTGATGAACGGCATCATATAGTCAACGATTACAATATCGGCATTGCCTCCGTCGACGCGGAAATATTCCAATGCCTCGAAGGCATCGGAAAATGTCGTTACCTGGTAATCATGGCTCTTCAAATTAATTGCCAGCAAGTCGTTGAAATCCGCCATGTCGTCCACGACAATTACGGATATGCCTTCGCCGGATACCCGTTCAAGGGCGGCGGGCTCGAAATCGAGTTCAGAAAATACCTGCGGCAGGTAAAGGTGGAAAACTGTACCTTTGCCCGGTTCGCTTTCCACATGAATTTGGCCGCCCATGCGCAAAATGCTTCCATGAACCATGGACAGTCCCAGGCCGGTACCCGTCCCGGATTCCTTCGTTGAAAAGAACGGTTCAAAAATATGGGGAAGCACCTCCTCGTCCATGCCGCATCCTGTATCCCGCACGCACAATCGGACATAATCGCCCGCTTCCAGGGTGCCTGTTGTGACCGAACTCTTATCCTGTAGCGTGACAGTGTCAAGCGTCAGTTCGATGACGCCCCCGGCAGGTTGTAAGGCCTGATTTGCGTTATTGAGCAGGTTCACCAGAATTTGCTGGATGTCACAGGGAAGACCTTGGATGATTTCCTTTTTTAGTGAATTATTTTCCACGACCTGGATATTGCTTGGAAGAAAGGAGCGTAACGCGCGCATATTTTCTTTAATCAGCGGAGCGATATAAAGCGGGCCGTCCTCGCCGTCGCCCTGCCGGGCAAAGGTTAACAGGTGCCTTATCAGTGATGTGGAACTGAGAACCGTTTGTATAACGGTCTCCAGATTTTGGCGGCAAGGATGGTCCTCGCCCAACATTTCCTGCACGAGTTCCGTTTCCCCGAGAATGATGCTGAGCACGTTCCTCAGGTCATGGGCAATGCCGCCCGCAAGCATGCCCAGGGCCTCCATCTTTTGCGCCTGCCATAGTTGCCGCTCCAATTGGTGTTCCCGGGTGCAGTCACGTTTTACCGCGACAAAGTGGGAAATAACGCCGTTTTCCGCTATGATGGGAGAAATAGTGGCTATTTCACGAAAAATATGCCCATCCCGGGCACGGTTGATAAAACTGCCTCTCCATATTCTCCCCTGCTTAATGGTCTGCCAAAGATTCTGGTAATACTCATTTGGGTGTATACCGCTTTTTATCAGTGCGGGTGTATGCCCCATCACTTCCTGGCGCTTGTACCCGGTCTGTTCTTCAAAAGCCGGGTTTACATATTCAATACGGCCTTCCATGTCCGTAATCATGATGCATTCCGCGGCATTGTTTATGGCCGTTTCCAGAAGGCACCGTTCTTCCTCCGCGCGCACGCGGTCGGTAATATCGGTTGCAATGACCGTTATGCAGTCCACTTTATTCTCTTCTCCCCTGACGGGAAAAATGTGGGTTTCCCAATGGTGTTTATTGCGCGTGAAGATAAAATCTACAGGTGCGCCGCTTTCGAACACCTTTCTGGCATGGTCTCTCCCTTCCTCGAGAATGTCTTCGGGAATCAACTCAAGTAGCGAACCGGGGACTGGACTGGAATCATCATCCTTGAACAGTTGGGTGAAAATGTGGTTATGGGCAAGGATGTTTCCCTCTTTGTCAGCGAGGACGAGGGCGGAATGCAGCGCATTCAGTATAACCGAGAACCTTGCTTCGCTGGACCGTGCCTGCAATTCGGACCGGTGGCGTTCCCGTATTTCGCGGTCCAGATCCAGATTGCGCGAGGAGAGCGCCACGGCAAATTGGTTGGCATCGTGCAAAGCGCGCAGCAACCCCACCAGAATCGTCAGAACACTGCCCAAAAGCAAAATATTGGATACAAAGATATCGATATCATAGGCGGTACCCAGTAAATTGGCGAAGAACATCCAACGTATGGTCTGAAGAATATCAAAGCCTTTATAGGCTATGATGAACAGTCCAGCGGTATATGCCCAACGCAACGCGGGTTTGCTGACTTCATATCTTTTTATGGCCGACAAGATGCCGTAGCACATTAACAGGGAACCGATGCATCCCATCACACTATTTAACAAAATATACGTTCGATAGGCTTCAGGTTCTATAGAAATTGGTACGCCATCGTGAAAAATCTGCTTGAGCACCGTGCCGAAGATTACAACGCCGATTTCAATACATACCCCCGTCACGATAAGAACCGTATTCGTCAGCGCGCCATGTTCTGCCCACTTGAAGGAGAATACGGGAAAATGAAAAGTATGGGGTTCTGTCGGCCCTTGGATAGTCGGACCTTTGTTTACATTCATCGGTTCGCCCTTCTGGAATGGTAAATCAATGTTAGTCCACCGGCTCTGCAGGGGGTTGTTGATGGTTATAATAATAAAAATATCATATTAAACTGCATATTTTATAATTAATAATTATAACACAGACTATATCGCATGCGCATGCAAATCTTATTTCCTCTGGAAAAGCAGATTTAAAACAAGTTCAGTCTTGGTATAACTCATCCAGACAGAAAAATCCCGCATTACAGGGAATAATGCGGGACCGAAAATGTAATCTGTGCTCGAGAAAGTCTTACGGCAAGTCGTCTTCCTCCAGAATTGTCTCTGCACGGGTACGAATACCTTCGAGTTTCACTTCCTTCGGTTCCAGCCGCGCGATGACGGCTTCCCGTTCCTTGCGTATCTCCTCTTCACGGGCAAGAAGGGCGTAACATTCTTTTTTCACCGCTTCCAGAGCGTTACTCATTTCATCCCTGACCGCTTTGCTGAACGCCTGACCGCGGTTTTCTAAGTATTCAGTGACCATTGCTGAAATGGGTTTTCCGCCGCCTTCTTTGCCTTTCAACAGCATTTCCATTGCATTTTGCCGCACCAAGGGGGTCAGTTTTTTAATCCAGCGTTCCTCGCTCCATGCGAGTCGAGCCAGGAAACCGACCACGGCGCCCAGCAGCCCGCCGACGCCCGCGCCGATGGCGGTGCCGACAACGGGAACTACCGAACCTACCATGGCGCCGGACATGGCCCCCACCACGGCGCCACCGGTGCCGAAAGCGACATATTCGCCGGACACGGAGCTTTCCACATGCGCCTGCAACGCTTTTTGAGGTTCAACCAGGTTGGCCCGTAATTCGCGCGCCACGCCCACCTGTTCGGCCACGATGGCTGCGGTCTCCTTTTCCGAAGCCTCGATGGTCTCGTTGAGAGTTCCCAATATGGCCGATACGAAGATGTCCACCTGGTGTTCCAATTGCGCCGTCAGCGGTCTAAATTTCTCCCGGCAAGCCTGCTTAAGGTGATTGTCCTGACGCAACCATGCCAGCGTGGGTTGCACGACCTGTGCCTCTATGGCGGTTTCCGTCAGGAGCGAGCGCATTTGCTCTACATATCCCGGCATTGTTACACCATTTACCTCCCCTCCCCGGAATCGGGCGTCATAGCGCTGCAACGCCACGGTGATGGTTTCCCGTATGGTTTCGATGCGCTCGAGTAAGGCTTCGCGGTTCGCGCGCAGTTCTTCGAACTTACGGGGGTCGCGGGCCAGTTTCAGCATGTTGCGGATGCTGATCAGATAATCCGATGCGCGTTCGAAAACAAAACGGTCGGCCAGGGAAAGAATGGCATTGGACTTGTTCTCATTGATGAGATAATCGCGCAGCCGCTCCATGAGATGTGAGAAACGGCTTTGTCCCATGAGGAATGCGGAAAGATCCCGTGCGGGCGCGGCGCTTTCCGCGATGCGTTCCGCCACTGCGGTGGGGATCATCAGTTTGTTGTCGGCCAGGACTTCCTCCAGAGTGACTTGTCCCTGGTCGAGGCCAATGGCGGCCATCGCCCGGTACCCGGAAAGGAAGAAGGTGTCGGCACTGTCCGGGATTTCATGGCGCCTGAAGGTATCCACCAGCTGGGCGGCGGGACCGTGGATCGCGCGGGGGTCTATCTCGTCGTTTTCCAGTTTATCCGCCTTGTTCAGGACGAAGAATACCCTTCTTCCGCGGCAGGTGATAATGCGCTTGATGAAGTTGAGATCGTGAACATTGCCCACAAAGGCGCTGTCCACAAAGACCACCACAAGATGGCAATGCTCAATAATATCGTACGTGATTTTCTGGCGGGTGTCTGAAATGGAATGAACACCGGGCGTGTCGATGAAAATGATGTCGTCATCCAACGCGTCGGCAGGCAGGTACAGGGTAAGGGATTCCGTCTTATCCCGCAACGGCGCCAGGTGGGGATAATCCTCGTCCGCGGATACCGTGATGAGCGGTTCCAGTGCGCGGCGCATCTGTGCGGGCGTCTTGTCCGGGCATTTCACGGTGAGCGTGCGGTTGTCCTGGCTGATCTCGATGTCCGCTTCAATATCGGAAAGGGCCCGCCGGAGCGCGTCGATTTCGTTACTTGATGCGCCCGATTCGAGTTTTAGGACAAGCCGCAGGTCGTCACTTTTTTGAATGAACGTCAGGCGCGAAGTACATTCTTCAATGTCCATGGGGAGATACGTTCCGCCAAGAAACGCATTGATGGCGGTGGATTTTCCCACGTTGAACGCGCCAAGAAAGACTACCCGGTACTTGCCGTCATTTACCACGGACCGCTGATAAGCGATGGCCTTGCTCTCGTAATTTCGGTCACCGAAATAATCAACATCATGACCTGCAAAGGTTTCCAGGTAGTCCAATGCGGTCAACAGCCATTCTCGATTTTCCTGGTGGGGATTGATCATCATGCGTCCTGCCCTTTCTCGCTCATGGTTACTGCGGTTGCCAGGGTACTCATCAACAAGGTATCAAGGCTGTATCCCGCATGGTTCAGGGAAGCGTTCGCTTCGAATTCGTACAAGGCCACCCGGAAAGCGTCAAAACCGGCGTCGCACAATTCGCGCACCTCCGTTTTGATCCGTTTGCGATATTCATCCCCGGGTATGCGGCGCGCCAGTTCCAGGCGCGCCGAAAGGGGGAAGAGAGGCGGAGCGGGGGTGATTCCGTGCCGTTCCAACCGTTGGCGGGCCCTGTCGCGCACCCGTCGGATTTCATTGGCGTTCATCTGGTCCGTCATATTGGCTGCAATAATGAACCGCCCGGGGAACTGGGCATAGTATTCTTTGATAAGGGCCATGGTATGTCGGGCGGGCCAGTACTCCAGGGTGGTGGTCAGCACGAAAAGTGTGTTGTCCAGGGCGGGCGCGGGCTTCAAGATTGCCGGCTTGTTATCATCCGTCGAGGCGCCCGGCGTGTCCACAAACGCCAGGCGTCTGAACGGCATGTCCGGCACCAGCGCTCCCAGGGCGTCGCTGTCGCAGGGCGCACCTTTTATATGGCGTGTGCTCAAAAACTGTTCATGCGAATTGATTTCGACCGCCGATTCTCCTTTCTGACGCACCCCATAGAGGGGTTCGCCACTATCGCTTCTGGCGATAAATACGGGCGGGGTCCGGCTTTCATCGCGGCTGATGAATAAGATGTCATGTCGCACAAGTGCGTTGATCAGGAGAGACTTGCCCGTGTTAAAGTCTCCCATGAATACCGCAGCGCAAAGCGGGGACTCCTGTAAACCTTGCTGCATCGTCGTATCCATTCGATCTCCTTGTTAGTGTTGTCAACAAATCCCGATGTGTTGTGTTGGTTTGGTTCGACCAGAATCGTACCAGTATTCTTGCAGATAAATTATACGATTTATTTTCGTTCAGGTGCCTTGCGGGAGGGTGTCGCACATACCGCGCGTGAAGGCGATGAGTTCATTCAATTTCTCCAGGGCGGCTCCGGAATCTATGCTTTCCGCAGCGCGCTGAACACCTTCCTGAAGGTTGGCGGCAATTCCACCCGCGACCAGGGCGGGTGCAGTGTTTATCAGTACAATATCCCGGCAGCTTCCGGAGTTTCCTTCTAAAACGCCGCGCGCAATGGCGGCGTTTGTTTCGGCATCACCGCCAATCAAACTTTCCAGTGCGGCCAGTGTCAGGCCGAAATCCTGGGGATGCAATTCATATTCCGTTACGTGGCCATTGCGCGCCTCACAGACCAGCGAAGGACCGCCCAGGGATATTTCATCCAACCCGTCGCGCCCGGCCACGACAAAGGCATGGCGCGTCCCGAGCGACAAAAGCGCCTGCGCCATGGTGGGTGCGAGCTGGGTGTTGAATACCCCGACGACCTGGCAATCCGCTCCGGCGGGATTCGTCAGCGGCCCGAGTATATTAAAAATGTTACGTACCTTCAGTTCCGCCCGAATGGGCGCAATGTACTTCATGGCACTGTGCAGGGTGCGGGAGAACAAAAAGCCCATGCCGACTGTATCGATACATTGTCCGGT
>JAKJCY010000056.1:9981-17808 GCA_022706235.1 Candidatus Hydrogenedentota bacterium
TGTTTCGCATCAAGGTTGATGTTTACGCCCAAGGCTTCGAGCATGTCCGCGCTGCCGCAGCGGCTGGAAGCCGCACGATTGCCGTGTTTGGCAACCGCCAGGCCCGCGCCTGCCGCGACAAAAGCGGCGGTCGTTGAAATATTGAAGGTTCCGATACCGTCGCCGCCCGTGCCGCAGGTGTCCAGCAGAGGAGTGCGCGACGTGGTTACCTTTGTGGCGTACGACCGCATTATTTCCGCGAAACCGGTTATTTCCTCAGAGGTCTCGCCTTTCATGCGCAGCGCAATCAGCAATGCGGCCATTTGTGCGGCGGTGGCTTCTCCCGACATCAGTAATTCCATAGCCCCTGCGGATTGGTTTCGCGTCAAATGCGCGCCGTCACAAAGCAATTCTATGATTTCATATATAGTCGGCGTTGTGAACAAAGGAGCCTGCTTTCTTGATTGCCCTGAAACCCTGATGCTTCCAATCCTGCTATGATACAAAAAACGACCTTCAACTTCAAAAGGGCCAATGGCGCTTTGGCGGGGGCAGGGTGGGAACTCCGGCATTCGGGCAGGCGGGTTGCACACAAAGAACCCGCATGCTACACTAGGCGCAAAAGTGAGCGTGTGCCGGTTTTGCCGGATGCCCGTTGTGTGGGGTGCCGGCCTGAAGGCAGGGGGGCAACGCAGTCCTCGGCTGTCGGAGTATCCGTCCCATGAAGGCAAATGAAGTATCCCGCCGGGAATGCCTCGGGTTTCTCCTGGCGGGCATGGTCATTCCCGGGTTGCATGCGCAACCGTCCGGACCGCGATTTACTACCCGCGGTGTGGTTTTATATCCATGGGACCTGACCTTAACCGATTGGCCGGAACGGGCTGCGGGAGCGGGAATCACAACCATTGCGTTGCATGCCGCACGCCGGTTGGATGTCCTGATAGAATATATTCAGTCCGAACCTGGGAAGCGGTTTCTGGACGAATGCCGGAGACTGGACATACAGGTTGAATACGAGCTGCATGCCATGGGCGCCTTGCTCTCACGCGAATTTTTCTATTCCCCGGGGATGGACATGTTCCGCATGGATGAAACGGGGAAGCGAAATCCGGATGGCAATTGCTGTCCTTCGTCCCGGGAGGCCTTGACAAGAATATGCGAAAAAGCGGTGGCGTACGGCAGGCTTCTCAAACCTTCATCCGGGCGTTATTTTTATTGGCCCGATGACGGCGGTCAATGGTGCGGCTGTCCCAAATGTGCCGGTTTGAATCCCAGCGATCAGGCGGTTCTTGTTGAGAACGCCATGGTTGAAGCCTTGAGGAAAGAACTGGATCCTGACGCCCGGCTAAGCCATATCTCTTATGGGGAAACATTGGCGCCGCCGGCAACGATAAAACCCCATGAAGCCCTGTTCGTAGAGTTCGCCCCCATTTCGCGCATCTACGATCGGTCCATCGGCGATCCGGAAGCGAGACTTGGCGGCGAGCCCCCTTCCCATGCCGCATACCTGGAACTTCTGGATGCGAACCTGGAGGTATTTGGACGAGATACGGCGCAAATCCTGGAGTATTGGCTTGATGTGTCGCGGTTTTCTTCCTGGACCCGGCCTGCAGGCAAAATACCCTGGGACGCCGGGATTGTCCGTGCGGACGCCCGAGCCTATGCCGAGCGGGGCATTCGTCATGTAAGCACCTTTGCCACCTGGATAGACGCGGATTATGTAATGCGTTTCGGAGACCCGCCCCTGGCGGAGTACGTCAAGGCGCTCGAAGGATGAGAACAGAAAAGGAAGGCCTGGTCATGAGATATTGTGCGGTGTTTGCAGTGGCTGTTACGTTCGCGACGGGGTGTGCTCTCCGTCAACCGGAAATAGCGCCCCTGCTGGAAATTCCGCGAATCGAAGAAGAGATTCGGGTGGACGGCATTCTGGATGAATCCTGTTATCGCAGCCATCCACCCTTTAAGAACTTTGTTGTTGCCGGGGATTCCACCCGGGAGGTGCCTTCAACCCGTGCCTGGCTTTTCTGGAATGAAGAAACACTGGTGTGTGCCTTTGTGTGTGAAGACACCTCTCCCGCCTGGATGCCGCCTTCGTTAAATGAACGGGAAGTGGATCCACAGGACCGGGTGGAACTTTTCATCTGGCGGGACGAAGCGGCACCCGTCTACGCTTGTATTGAAGCCGCGCCGGGTGGCGCGGTGCATGACTATGAGGCACGCTTTTACCGTAAGTTCGATGACGGATGGTCTCCCGTGGGAGGCTGGGCGCACCAGGCAAAAATGGATCCGTCCGGATACACCGTTGAAATGGCGATGTCAAGGGCCGCCATGGAGGCGATGGGCGTGACGCTTGCGCCGGGCATTCGGTTCCGGCTGGGACTTTTCCGGGCCGATTATGATGTTCTGGACGGTACCCCCGTATGGATTACGTGGGTGGACCATGGGCGTGAGCCGGATTTTCATGTGGCGGATTCTTTCGGAACGGCCCTTTTGGCCTCATGGGAACGCTCTGCCGCCCGTTAAGTGAAGTAAATGCGGGTCCGGAAAGCGTTTCCGCTCTCACAAGAAAAGATAAAATGGACATGTATAAATACACAGACCTACCGGATGACCGGGATACCCTTGATGCGGTCGGGGCGACCTATGCAAAAAACGCGCCCCAGGACCGTGTTATCCGCGAATTGATAGCGCGCACCTTTGAGCCGCATTTAACCACGGCCATGCGCGGCCTCCAGCTGGGATTTGCAGAAGGGGTGGACACGCGACTGCTCGCCCCGAAAGTCGCCCGGTTGGATGTGGTGGAAGGCAGCCGTGCCTTCTATGAGGCGGGCCTGAGAAGCGGTCTTGTCAATACGGTATTTCATCATGCCCTGTTCGAAACCTTTCTTCCCGCGTTGCCGGACGGCGCTTACGATGCCGTATTCGTCATCTACGTTCTTGAACATGTTCAGGATCCCCCGGGATTGCTGCAACTAGCCCGCAGGGTATTGTCCCCGTCAGGACGTCTGTTCATTGTAGTGCCCAATGCCCGCGCGTTGTCGCGCCAACTGGCCCTGCGCATGGGTCTGCTTTCCAGCCTGTACGCCTTGACGGAAAATGATTTAAACCATGGTCACCGGCGCGTCTATGACCGGTCCTCGCTTGCCCGGGACATTGCGACCGCGAGGTTGCGCACCGTCGAAGAAGGCGGCATCATGCTCAAAATATTGTCCGACTTCCAATTGAATACACTTATTGAGCAGGGTATTTTGGGCCTCCCGCAAATTGACGGTCTCTACCGGCTTGGATTCGATTATCCGGATCTTTGCGGGTCCTTATACGCGGTTTGTGAATCTTGATCGCTATAGTGTACTCTCGTGATTTAGAACGTTCATGTTTCCTTTTAACCCCTATCCAAGGAGAAGCGTAGTATGAAAACCATCGCGTTGATTTGCGGCCTTTCCATGTTTACCCTCTTGGCGTATGCCGGGGATTGTGTTGCGACCGGACCGCTTACTCATCCCGACAGTTCCGGTTGGCAGGATTTGTTTGCGCCGGACTTGTCCAATACCATCAAGCCCGAAGGCGTGTGGACCGTTGAAAATGGCGAACTTACCGCGAGCAAGGATGAGGCCATCTGGTCTGAAAAAGACTATGAGAATTTCATTTTGGACCTGGAGTTCAAAAACGCCGAAGAAACCAACAGCGGCGTGATTGTCTACTGCAGTGATGTCAAGAATTGGATTCCAAACGCGGTAGAAATACAGATCGCTGACGACTTTGCCAGGAAATGGGCGGAATCGCCTAAGTCCTGGCAGTGCGGTGCCATATTCGGCCATCTTCCCGCAAAGAAGAGTGTGGTCAAAAAACCTGGAGAATGGAACCGGTTCACCATCCGGTGCATGGGGAAACATATCGATGTCGCTCTCAACGGCGAGCACATTGTCTCCATGAACATGGATGAGTATACCTCTGCGAAAACCAACCCCGATGGCAGCGAAATCCCCGCATGGCTCAGCAAACCCAAAAGCATCCTGCCCACCAAGGGCAAAGTGGGATTCCAGGGCAAGCATGCGGGCGCGCCCATCTGGTTCCGCAACATAAAAATTAAAGTGATGGAATAGAAGCGTAGGATCTTTTCGGTTGCGGACCGCCATACAAGCAGCGTATTGAATCGTCGCATGGACGCTGCTGTAGACTGCCCAAGTTATGCTTGTGCTTGTGCTGTAACTTTCGCATGGGCTTTGAAATTTAGTCGTGGTAACCCGTGTTTTGTTCCAAATCAGCAAGAAAGCGTAAGTATGGCTTACGCACTCCAAAACATTCAAAATGCCGGGTTGCGGGTAACCCCGACGGTTGGATTGTCAGGCTCCCGAAATATTTGTTTGGCCGTTCGACCGGAAGCACTCTTGCCTCGTTTTATGCAAGAAGGTTGTACTGTTTTTCAGAACACCCTGAAATCTTGTGTTTCCACGCCGTGGAACAGCCTGTGGATAACTTTCTTGAAAAGAGGTTGTACGCACGTTATTTCGCTGTGTTTGGGAACAGTATTCTGCGGATAAAATCGCAACAAAGGGTCTTAGATCATTGAAAACACGAGAGTTATATAGAATTTTTTAAAAGAATAGGATATTTTATTGAATCTATCCTTTCTCTTTGGATACGCGCCAAGTATTGTGGACAGACGGTGGATAACCTCGCTGCCGGGCGACACTATATGTTGAGGTGGGGGGGGGCAAATCGTGATTGTTCGCCCCTGCGTTACTGCTTTACCTGAACTGCTGTCTTGATTCGTGGGAACAAATTACTATACTTTAACGTTCAGCGAGGTTATCGTAATGGGACAGGTAAAACAAGCAAGGAGTTAGCTCAAAATGCAGCGTGACCTGGCGGCAATGGCGGCAAAGGAGCACGACTTGTTAATAATCGGAGGCGGTATTGCCGGGATCTGCATTGCCCGGGATGCGGCGCTTCGGGGCTTGTCGGTGGCGCTGGTGGAGAAGTCCGATTTTGCCGGGGCAACCACCGCCGCTTCTTCCAAGCTAATCCATGGCGGCCTGCGGTATTTGCAGAGCCTTGAACTGGGCCTGGTGCGGGAATCCCTCCGGGAACGCCGGGTATGGTCGCACATCGCTCCACACATGGTGCATCCCCTCACGTTCCTAATGCCGTTATACGGGAAAGGCATTCGTAAACGGTTGACATTGACTCTTGGGCTGACCGCTTACGACCTGCTTGCCTACGACCGCAACCGATTGGATGACCCGGAAAAGTACATACCATCGCACCGTTCCCTGAACCGGGCCGAAGCGCTCGCGCTGGAACCGGGCATTGAAAGCCCTGCACTCAGCGGGGGTATTATCTTTTATGATTATCAAATGCATTTCCCGGAGCGGCTTGCCTTGGCGTGTCTTCGTAATGCCGTGGAAATCGGTGCGCAGGCGGTCAATTATCTGGAGGCGCGGGAGTTTATCCAGGAAGACGGGGTGGTGGTGGGTGCTCGGGTACGCGATAACCTGTCACATCAGCCTGAGTGTAGCCTGCGGGCGCGTCTCACCGTGAATGCCACAGGCCCATGGTCGGATATCCTTATGGATACCCTGATGGGCAGCCGTGAACATAAACGGCTGATTCGTTCCAAAGGCATTCACATCCTGACGAAGTCCATTACTCAGGGCCATGCTGTGGCGGCACTGACTGACAAAGGGCATTTTTTCATTTTGCCGTGGCATGGGTATTCCCTGATCGGTACAACGGACACCGTGTATCGGGGCGACCCGGACGCGTTCAGGGTGACGGAAAAAGACATCAGTGATTTTATCGACTCCATTAATGAAGCGTATCCCGGGGCGCGTTTGCGGCGCGGGGATGTTCTGTATTTCTACGGAGGCCTGCGTCCCATTGTCGATCAGACTTCCAATGTACCCGGGGATGAAACAGAGGAAAAGGATTCCTACCACGCCAGCCGGGCGGCCGAGATCGTGGATCATGAGATCGAACACGGGCTGCCGGGCATCATCACGGCTATCGGAGGGAAATGGACTACAGCGCGCGCCCTTGCGGAACAGGTAGTCGATTTGGCGGTTGTCAAACTGGGCGCTGAGGCCGTGCCCTGCCGCAGCGCCGAAACCCCCGTGTATGGCGGCGATACGGGTATTTTCGCCGAGTTTCTTGCCCAGGCACGGGAAAAATTCCCGGCCTTCCCGCCGGATGTTGTGGACCATCTGTCCTATAACTATGGTGCCGGCATGGTCGAAGTGCTTCGTATCGCCGAAGAACGTCCCGACCTTCGCGAGCGAATTTGCGAGGGTCTGCCGAATATCGCGGCGGAAATTCCGCACGCGGTGCGGCATGAAATGGCGTTCTCCATGGAAGACATCCTGTTCCGCCGTACCGGCATCGGCGCTTATGGCGTTCCGGATATTTCCGTGCTCGACCGTATCGGCGCCTTGGCCGGAGAGGAACTGGAATGGTCGCCCGATGAGATCAAGGCACAGCGGGACCGCGTGCAACTGCGTTATCAACCTTCCTCACGGGCCCGGGCCGTGGTGAATCCCCGCTCCTCCGGCGGGAAAACCCGGGAGCGCTGGCCCGCGCTTTCCGGCAGGCTGGCACAGGGCATCGGTCCTTTTGACACGGTGTATACCGACGGTCCCATGGCCGCGAAACGGTTGACCATGACCGCTCTTAAAGACGGCGTGGAGCACATTATTGCCGTAGGCGGCGATGGTACGGTCAACGAAGTCGTCAACGGTTTCTTTGAGAAGGAACACCCCATCAATCCGCACGCGTCACTCAGCATTATTACCAGCGGTACGGGCGCGGATTTCCGGCGCACTTTTGGCACACCGGATGAGCTTGATCGGCAATTGCACCGGGTGGTAGACGGGGAAACCCATGCCATTGACCTGGGATTGCTCACGTATCGGGATGACGCCACGGCCGGCACCCGGAAACGTTATTTTGACAACGTGGCGAGTTTCGGCATGAGCGGCATGGCCGACAAGGTGGTAAACCAGCTTACTTTCGCCAAAAAGTTCGGCGGTAAGTTCGCCTTTCAGTGGGGAACGCTGAAGGCGCTGTTGAGTTACAAGGGGCAGCGGGTGCGCCTCCGGGTGGACGATACTTTTGATGAAATCCTGGATATCAACACCGTTGCCGTGTGTAATGGCTGTTATTTCGGAGGCGGCATGAAAATCGCCCCGGAAGCGAAACCCGATGACGGCCTCCTCGATATTATCGTGGTGCGTCATGCATCCGTGTTCCAGATTTTGAAAGGACTGCCAGGCCTGTATGCGGGCCGTCATCTTGAAAACACCAAATACGTCTTTATGCTGCGAGGCCGCAAGATAACGGCCGAACCTGTGCACGCTTCCGATGAGATCCTTCTCGATGTGGACGGTGAAGCGCCGGGCAGGCTGCCGGCCACTTTTGAAATTGTGCCCAGGGCGCTGCTGCTGAAATATTAGCTTTTCCCGGGTACTGGAACCGTTCGTCACGGTGGACCGGTCCGACTTCGTTCGACAGGCCGGGTCTTGCCGGACCATCTACAAACCGCCATTGTGAAAGGCATTATGGACAAGCAAATGTTACGTTGGAACGGATGGGGGCTTTGTGATGCCCCGGATACATTGGGCGACAAGGCGGAAGGCATTTGGCAATGGCTGGGTGCCTACACCGGGTCGGGGGTACTGCCCCATACGCCGGCCTGCGCCTTGGAAGACATCGTAATGCCGCCTGTGCGTCTCGTGCCGGAACAACTCCGGGCGCTGGAAGAGATACTGCCCGGCAGCCGTGTTAAAACGGACCGGTTTGAACGCGCCTATCACGCCCGGGGCCGCAGTTACCATGACATGCTGCATCTGCGCT
>JAKJCY010000056.1:17906-23793 GCA_022706235.1 Candidatus Hydrogenedentota bacterium
CGCGGCCGTCTCGAACATGCACCGGACGCCGTTGTATACCCGCAAACCGTTGAAGAAGTCGGGGCCGTGGTCCGGTATGCGGACCGGAACGCGGTGGCGCTTGTTCCCTATGGCGGCGGATCCAGTGTCGTCGGTGGTGTCACTCCCCTGCTGCGCGAAGGCCAACATGCTGTGGTGACGGTGGACATGGCCCTGATGAACCGGATACTTGAGATTGACAAGCATACCATGACCGCTCGAATTCAGGCGGGTATCTATGGGCCGGAACTGGAACGTTTGTTGCAGGCCGAGGGCGTCACGCTCGGCCATTACCCGCAGTCCTTCGAGTATTCCACCTTGGGAGGGTGGATTGCGTCCCGAGGGGCGGGCCATCAGTCCAATAAATACGGCAAGGCCGAAGACTGGCTTGTTTCGGCGCGGATTGTCACGCCGCAGGGTATCTGGAACACGGAAGAGTTCCCCAAGTCCGCGGCGGGACCGCTGCTCCGTGATATGACGCCGGGGTCCGAGGGCGTTTTCGGCATTATCGCGGATGCCTGCGTACATATTCACGAGGTTCCAGAAAAGAAGGAATATCGTGCCTGTTTTTTTCAGGACTTCGATTCGGGCGTAAAGGCCACGCGCCTGTTGCTGCAGCATGAGGTGCAGACCGCCATGGTGCGCCTGTCCGACGCCAATGAAACCTTTTTTTACAGCGTGATGCACGGCGGCGCCGAAGTGGCGGAAAACGGGCCCATGGGGTTCTGCCTGATGCTGGTCGGTTTTGAAGGCACCGAGGTTGAAGTCGCGCACCAGCGTTCCCGTGCCGAGGCCATCCTGTCCCAATGCGGCGGCGCCGATATGGGCGGCAGTATGGGGCAACTCTGGTTGACCACCCGTTTCGATACCCCGTACCTGCGCGATCCGATGCTGGACCACGGGCTCGGGGTGGATACGGTGGAGACCGCAACGGACTGGAACCGACTGCCGGATCTGCACACAAACGTGAACACCGTCCTGGAAGAGGCGCTCCGCCGCCACAATCCCAATCCTGGAGCGAAAGGGTTGGCCATGGCCCATGTGAGCCACAGTTACCGCAACGGGGCGAGCTTGTACTTTACCTTCGTTTTCCCGAGAACACCGGGGGCGGAAATTGAACAGTGGCTGGCCATAAAACGGGAAGTATCGGATGCCATCGTTGCGAATGGCGGCACTATTTCCCATCATCATGGCACGGGCACGGATCACCTGCCCTGGATGGCGCAGGAAAAGGGTCCCATTGGATATGGCATGTTGAAAGCCCTGAAAAACACCTTGGACCCGAAGGGCATCATGAATCCAGGAAAGTTGATTGAATCGTAGTTATCCTGGTCTTATCAGGCGTATTTGCTTCGTCATACGAGGACTTAAATCTGGCGCTTCTTTTCGTCCACCGTCCTTTCTATCCACTGGCCCCTGTCCAGAATCATCAGGCGGCGTTTCAAGCCATGGGCGCCCACTTCCATCTCAATAAGGTGAAAATGCCGGTTCTCCGCCGCGATTCTGCCGCTCAGCGGCGCGCCGCCGCCCGCTGTCAGCGTATAGCGCACGCCGTCCAACACTTCCGTGGCATAGCCGTGAATATGGGCCATGAACACTTCATTCACCTGATGGCGGCGCAGTAAGGCGTGAAACGCGTCGGCGCCCCGTTTGAATCCGCGCCGCCGGGTATCTCCGGCAAAGGTCGCTTCAAAAAAGGCGGGAGGGATGTGGGTAAACACGAACTTGTATTCGTATTGCCGCGCCAATTGTTGTTCAAGAAATTCGAGGTCCCTTTCGGTCACGCCTTTCGCCGCGCAGTTGTTGAAACCCACAAATAGACACTCGTCATGGGCAAAAGCGAATTTATCATCCCCATAAAGAGTTTTGAAAGCCCCATAATCACGCCGTGGGCCACGCTCATGGTTCCCGGGAACGCAAAACAACGGGATGGGATTCAGGTGTTCTTCCAACAACCGCACATGGTTCCCCAGCAGTTCCGATGCTTTGCCTCCGCGTATGATGTCGCCCGTATGAAAGGCCATGACCGGATCCAGCGTACGAGCCTGCCGGTAAAGCGCGGCGGCCACAGTAGTGTTGTTACGCGTGTCTCCCAGTACGATAAAACGCCAGGGACGAGGCCGGGGCGGTTCCGAAAGAGCTTGCTGCAGCAACTGAAAAGTATACCCCCGGCAGGTCTTCAGTTTCTTCATGCCGAAATGGTTTGTCACGATATGTTTCAGTCGCAGAAGCAAAAGCAAGAGGACAGCACCGGCGAGGCACACCAATGCACTGAGGAGGTCCACCCGCCACGCCACGCCGCCCAACAGCAACAAGCCCAGGAGCAGGGCTAACCGTTTCTTTTTGAACATACTTTTTCCCAGGTAAGAACCGCAAGAATACACAACAGGCCGAAAAGCAGTACGGCGATAAAAATCCACAAAGGCACG
Source organism: Candidatus Hydrogenedentota bacterium (assembly GCA_022706235.1). Classification (GTDB taxonomy): domain Bacteria; phylum Hydrogenedentota; class Hydrogenedentia; order Hydrogenedentales; family CAITNO01; genus JAAYBJ01. Next base: position 20,354 of record JAKJCY010000056.1, read on the forward strand.
AGGCGGAACATCGCCAATCGAACCAGAAACAACACGGCGATTACCACGCCGAAGCCGGACACAATACGCGCCGCCATACCCGTAAAGAGGGTGGTCAACGTGCACACACCCGACGCCACGCCCATCATCCAACCCACCGGGTAAGGCAACAATAGCAGCGCCCACCACTTTGAATGCAGCAATGGTGCATTGCCTCCAAAACCGCCCAGTGCGGTGAGGAGGCACAGAAAGGCAAAACTGATTACCATGAGGATACAGGCCACATAAGCAAGCCATCGCTGTGGCGTTTTTCCGAGCCAGGCACTAAGGGCAAGCAGAACCGTTCCCGGGACGATTAGAAGCACGCCCTCCATGGGATCAAAACAGCCTAGAACCACGGCACAAAAGCCTGCAATCGCCACGATTTTTGCTGCGAGTAAGCGTTTGTTCATGTGTTCCCTTGTTTATGGGGCGGAATTCACTGCCACCGCCTTTTGCATCCATGACTCCATGACCGAAAAGAAACGGCGGCATGCATCCGACATGCGGTCCCATCCGGCGGTCCCTAAAAAGTACGGGGCGTTTTCATTGGCTCTCGAAAGTGACAGCGGCTTGTATCATAACGGCAGGCCTCAGCGGCACTCAAAATTTATCCGGGGCAATTCGCCATGAGCCTCAGGGAAACTAGCGACAATAAAAAAGAAACGATAACACCGGTATCTATCCGATTGGTCGGATTCGACTGGTTCGTCCGATTGAAGGACTCAAACATTTTTCCAAGAGCGAGCGAAAATATATCCAATGCTCCACCGAAGCCCTCACTCCGTTTGCTTCTCTTCAAAACGTTCCGCTTCAGTAACCCGTCGGCCCAGGTACTCCCGAATGTCCTTGGGCCATGCTGCGGTCAAGGCGTCAAAACGTTCCCGGTCTCTTGCGTACAAGGCACGGGACGCTTCTTCAAAGCCCGGCCGGTTCCCTGCCATGGTCCACATGAATTTTGCCGCGGCGTCCCGGGCCTGGCGGGCCCCGTCCTTGCCCGCGTTGCGTTTGCGCGCCTCATCCACCAGCCGGCGAATGGCTGCGGAGGCGCCGGAAGGCTGTTGGTTCAGCCATTCCCAATGGCGCGGCAATAGAGACACCTCCCGACCGACCACGCCCAGTTTCGGCCGCCCGGGCCCTTCTTTCCTGGCCGATGCCGTGTCAGCCGACACAAAATGAGGATGCATGGTAATGTTTGCCAGAACCTCCTCCGCTGTGCCCCTTAAATTGAAATCAATCTGCATACCGGTCTGGTCTTCAAAAACAAGAACAGGCCTGTTCTCTCCCCCATCCAGGCAGGCTTTGACCCCGAGCAGCATGGCGGTTAGTTCCCCTGAAGCGATACAGGCGTCTCCGGCAAAAGCCGTATACGTTTTCGTGTTCATCAATCAAGTCTCCTTTAGGACAAGTGGGCAAGAATGTGCGCTGACCAAGGACTTATTATACCCGGATAAAATGTTAAATACAATTTTATCCGGATAAAAATAGAAGTGGACAGAACTTCATGCGTCTTACCCGCACCCGCAGCGGGGACCTGCTGGTAGAAGAGCGGTGCCGTGGCTTTGCTGGCATGTCGGCGTGAGTACAGTTTTTTCCACGTTTGCTCCTGATATTCAAGAAACTATATTTCTTGGCAACCGACCACATCTTCCCGTATTCTATCCTTATGTTTTTATTCCGTTTGTGAAACAGTCACAAGGAGATTGGAAGATGAACCGTCTTATGCCTTTTGTTTTTTGCTGTGTAGTGGTGCTGATGATGTTGCCATGCGCCTTGTGCGCGGCGCAGGAGCCCGGCGATGACCCGCGTGGGATTTCCAACGGCATTTCCATTTACGAGCATGGGTATTGCGATCAGCCGTATGTGGTGGTAGCGCCGGACGGCACCTGGGTGTGTGTGTTTACGACCAGCGCGGAGAAGGAGGGCGCCGCATCGCAGTACATTGTCTGTACGCGCAGCACGGATCACGGGAAGACATGGAGCGCGCCCGTACCCATCGAACCACCGGACGGGCCGGAAGCCTCCTGGGGCATGCCGCTGCTGACCAAGTTCGGGCGCATTTATGTGTTCTATGTCTACAACGGCGACGACATCCGCACCCTGCCAAACGGCAAGCCGATGCGCGCCGACACGCACGGCTGGTACTGCTACCGGTATTCGGATGACAGCGGTATGACCTGGTCGGAGCGTGGGCGGCTGCCCATGCGCGTGACGGCGTGTGACCGGGGCAATGAGTTCGGGGGCGCGGTGCAGATGTTCTGGGGCATCGGCAAGCCGGTCACGCACGGGGACACGACATGGTTCGCCTTTACGAAGCTGGCCCGCTATTTTCTGGAGGACGGGGAAGGCTGGTTTTACCGGTCGGATAATGTGCTTACGGAACCGGATATCAGCAAGGTTGCCTGGGAACTGCTGCCTGACGGCGACTTCGGCCTGCGCCGCCCGGACTTTGGCTCGGTGCAGGAGGAACAAAACCTCGTGCCCTTGTCCGACGGTAGTCTTTATTGCGTATACCGCGCCACGCAGGGGTACGCGGTGGAGTCATACAGCCGCGATGGTGGCCGCAGTTGGAGCCTGCCGGAACGCATGCGGTATGCCGACGGGCGGCCGGTAAAAAATCCAAGGGCCTGCCCGAGACTCTGGCGTTGCGCTAACGGTCGGTACCTGTTCTGGTTCCACAACCACAGCGGCAAAGACTTCAACGGCCGAAACCCGGCGTGGCTGTCCGGCGGCGTGGAACGGGAGGGGCGCATCCTCTGGTCGGAACCGGAAATTGTGTTGTACAGCAACGAGCCACCCGGGAAGGAAGTGCGCTACAGCTACCCGGACCTCATTGAAGCGGACGGGCGGTACTGGATCACGACGACCCAGAAAACCCGCGCGTCCGTGCATGAGGTGGATGCGGGCCTGTTGGAAGGGCTTTGGGGACAACTACTTCCCGAGGAATACCCGGCGGAGTTGCCGCAGGCCGTTGCGGTTTATGAGCAGGGCCCTGATGTCGCAGCTGCTGATGTGCCGGCCAAAATACCCATGCCGGGTTCGCCCAACCTCGAGCATCAAGGATTTTCCCTGGAACTTGTCTTGGACCGTTTCCCCATGGAAGAAGGCCTGCTGCTCCTGGAGGGCCGCACAGAGGCCGGACAGGGGATGGCCCTAAGTGGAACAGGAAGCGTCCTGTTGAACGACGGCACCCATTCCTGTGAAGCGCCGCTTGTCGGCGCGCCTGACCCGCTCAAAGGACCGGTGCACCTGGTGGTTACCGTGGATGGCGAGCCCAACATCATTAGCTTTGTGGTGAACGGTCGCCTGTGCGACGGCGCCGATGCCGGGCAGTTCGGCTGGCATCGCTTTGCCTCTGAATTTGGCGTCATGCCGGGTGCGCCCGTCCTGCGTGTCCACCCCTCCGTGAAAGCGCTGCGCGT
>JAKJCY010000057.1 GCA_022706235.1 Candidatus Hydrogenedentota bacterium
CGTTTGGGCATAATGGATACCGTTTGGGTTGTAGGAAATACGCCCGCAGGGCAACAATACGGGAACAGGTTGCATTAATCCGAAGTGTCCCAGCCTGTCTTCATGTGTTAACCGTCAAGAGCACCCCGTGAAACGAGAATCAGCCCGTTGCTTGTTACAGCCCTGTTCCGGAGCGTGTCGTCTCGCGTTATCCGGGTCAGGTGCGTGAATACCGGTTTGTGGCGGTCAATAGGTTATTTCCAAAATCTTATACTGCATGGTGCCCGCAGGTGTCTGTGCCGTTACTTCTTCGCCGAGGCCTTTTCCGAGCAGCGCCTTGCCGACAGGCGACTGAATGGATATCTTGCCGGCCAGGATATCGGCTTCCGCGGGACCGACGAGCATGAACGTGATTTCACTGTCGGTTTTCAGGTTCAGCGTACGAACTGTGGCTCCCAGAAAGGCCTTGTCCGTGTCCCTGTCCTGATTGTCCAGCACGACGGCGCGCGCAATTTGGTCGTTCAGATTGCGGATTTTAGCATGCACCATGGCCTGTTCCTCTTTGGAGGCATGATACTCGGCGTTCTCACTCAGGTCGCCCAGGCTTCGGGCATGCTCGATGGCGGCGGCCACAACAATACGCCGCTGACAAAGTGCTGCCAGGTCCGATTTCATTTTTTCCAGCCCTTCGGCTGTGATATAGACTGTTTCGTGTGACATTATTATTCTTTGTGGTGTTTACGGGGGACTGTAAGAGGCCGGCCCGGTTAAAAAAAGCCCGCTTTTCAGGCACATATACCATTGTATACACATTGCGCCACTCGGGGCAGGTTCATCGCTGGTGAACAAAGGTTGTCCTTCCCCGTTTTCCTTTGGACAGCAGCTGCACTTACCCTTTGATGAACGCGTGTCGCCATCCCCGTTCCGCTGCATCTTGGCACGTAAGCGGGTATCAGCATATCGGGTTGAATAGTGCCCCGATTAGTGAAAGTATAGCAGAAAGGATGAAGATAGTGATAAAGGGGAATAGCATCAGAAGTCCATCGGGGTACGGGGAAATATTCGGAGGATTTCTCCTGCGGCGCGCCGTGACGCGCCGGGACCGCCCAGCCTGCGTTTTAATTCTTGAAAATCGGCGAGCATATGGTGGCGTGTTTCGGTTTCTTCAATAAGCGCCTGAAGGACCGGCGTAATTTTATTTGCCGTTGCCCGGCCCTGTATGAATTCGGGCACGATTTCGCGTTCCGCAAGGATATTTACAATCCCGATAAAACGGATGTGTACAAGCGCACGGGCCAGCCAATAACTGATGGGGTTGACCCGGTACACAATGCACATGGGAACTCCGAACAAGGCTGTTTCAAGGGTGGCCGTTCCGGAAGCGACCAGGGCGCACCGAGCCCGGGACAGAACATCATACATACCGCCCACCAGAAACTCCACCGGCAGGGTTCCCAGGAATTCCCGGGCCTGTTCCGCCCGCACTTCGCTAATGCAGGGAGAGAGAAACCGCGCCCCGGGATGCAACACCAGAAGGTCACGGGCGACTTCGGCCAGTATGGGGGCAATGCGCTGAATTTCCTGGGCGCGGCTTCCCGGCAGCAAGGCGACTTGCATCGCTTCAGCGGGCGCCTTCATCGCGCAGTACTTGTCAATCTCATCCAGGAGGGGATGTCCCACATAGACACAATCCACCCCTTTGTCTCGATAAAGGGCCTCTTCGAAGGGGAAGATGACCAGCATTCGGGTGACGAGTCGTGCGAGCCGGTCCAAACGCCCACGCTTCCATGCCCATACCTGGGGGCTAATATAGTAAACAATGGGGATGCCCAAGGCATGTATGGCTTCCGCGAAGCGGATGTTAAAACCGGGGTAGTCAATCAATATTACGCAGTCCGGGCGTTCCTCATGCACCTTTGCCACTGTATCAAGGAATAATCTGCGCAGGAAACGCCCCTTGCGCAGTACCTCCACAAACCCCATGATGGCATCGCCGGCCAGATCGTAAAGCAGTTCCATGCCGGCGCCGGCCATGCGTTGCCCGCCCAGCCCCGAGCACCGGATCTCCGGTTCCGCTTCCCGCAAGGCCTGGATTAGGTTCGCGCCGTGCATGTCTCCTGACGCCTCACCAGCGATAAAGAAAAGGTGCTTCATCTTGTTTCCCGTATGGCGTTCAGGACACGCCAGGATACTTCCAGTGCGCGCAGGCCGTCTTCCCCGGAAACCTCCGGGCGCTTGTTGCCGCGCACCGCCTCCAAAAAGGCTTCCAGCTCCAGTTTCAACGGTTCCTCCTTCCGAACAGGGAGGGAGGTCACGGTGATGTGTTCCATGGGATTGCCGGATTTCGGCAATGGCCCGGGTTTCTTGCGGTAAACCTGCACCTCCTGGGCGCTGTAATTGGTGGATACGTAGGCCTCCGGATCGAATATACGTATCTTGCGCATCGATTCCAGTGACACCCGGCTGCTGGTCAGATTTGCGACGCAGCCGGAAGCGAAGCGAATCCGCGTGTTTGCGATATCCTCCTGCTCGGAGAAGACCGGCACACCCGAAGCGTCCAACTGCACAATTTCCGAACCGGCCATCTTGAGTACCAGGTCCAGGTCATGAATCATCAGGTCCAATACCACGCTTACATCGCAGTTACGTCCGGGAAAGGGGCTCAAACGATGGCATTCAATAAACATGGGGCGCAGGCTTGCGTTGAACAGCGCCATGACGGCCCCGTTGAAACGTTCAATATGGCCCACCTGCAGGACGCGTCCGCTATGATCTGCGGCCTCTACCATGGCTTCGGCCTCAGGCAGGGTAGGTGCAATCGGCTTTTCCACCAGCACATGGGCGCCGCTCTCAAAACAGGCCAGTGTGAGCGGCGCGTGCGTCATGGTGGGCGTCACGATGGAAACAGCGTCCACCCCTGCGGATAACAAATCTTCAAAGCATTCAAAGACAGGAACACCGAAATCCTGTGCGGCGCGGTCGCGTGCTGCGGAGGCGATATCTGCGACTCCCGCCAGCGCGGCACCCTCCATGGCGTGGTAAATACGCGCATGATGATATCCCAAATGGCCTGCGCCAATGACGCCTACACGGAGAAGACTCATAATCTATGGTGGTCCCTATCGGTTTCCCGGATCCGGGCGGTATCTCCGCCCTTTTTCCCAATAAAATGCCATGCCCAGGTGGCGTTCGGGCGCATCCATTGTACAGGGAGCCCGGGGCGGAGTCAAAAGCATTGCCCCCCGAAAATACCATAAATTACAGGGACATGGAAATTTAACAGAGTGCCCTTGTGTCGCATTGGCATGTTGCCCGGTTACTGTCGGTGATACAGGGATACCGCTGATTGCTACGGGCGGAAGCGGGTGCGCCCCGGAAAGGAACCGGCCCACAACCCGGCGAAGGCCAGTACCAGCAGCAAACCGTCTCCCAGCAGGTGGCGCAAATCTGGGATAACATGTTTTTGCATTCCCGGCGAGCAACAGCAGGGCATCAGGTCCGGTTGTTGGATTACTATGGCTGCCGTCCACGGGGGACTCGTGCCCTGCCCTGTTACCGTGATTGTGGCATTGCGCTCCTCCCCGCTGTTCGCGGAATACGCCACGGTCAGCATTCCGTCGCCTTCTCCTGAAGTAACGTCCAATGAAGCCCACGCTTGGTCCGAGACTGCGGTCCAAGAGGCTATGGTTTGCACGGTAAACGTGGTGGTTCCATTGTCCCCGGCGACGGTGCGAGTGCCGGGCGTGACCACTAGCGACGGTGTCACCTCCAAAGTGATTCCGCCCTGCTCCCCGCGGTAACCGTCAACTGCGATATAGTAAACAGTATCCTGAATTGCGGGCAAACTGACCTGGCTTTGCCTCGAATACGGCATGTCATCATTAGCGGCTATCGCACTGAGATTGAAAAGCGCATCGCCTGTATAGACCGCCAGCAAGGTGTCAAAGGTGCTGCCCTGGGTGCTGACAAGCACTACCCCTGAAAAGGGGGCTGTCCAACGCCACCACAGGGATGCGCCCCCGGAATCGTTTGCATGTTCCGGTTCGCCTGGTTCCCGGGTCGCATAGACGTTTGTGCCTGTTACACGGGTCGTTTCCTGCGGAAATAGCGCGGCATTCGCGAAAAGGTCGTTTTCCGGGGGAACGTTGTTGCCATAAATCCATCCCGCAAAGGTGGCACTCTTGCTGACCTGTTCGGGACTTTCGTTGTCATTCTGCAGTATATTTGACCGGAAACAATCTCCGTTCAGTACAAAATCCGTGTTTCCCCGGACCAGTATTCCCTCCACAAAACCGTCCTCGGCGTTAAATACCGGAGACCCGGAATTGCCGCCGTACGAGTCGAGATTGGCGTAGAAAAAGCCTTGGGCATCGTTTTTTCGGACCCGGGTTTCGCTGCCGAATGCAATTTTTTTGGGAAGGCCGGAGGGATGGCCGATCACGCCCACGCGTGCCCCCACCGCGATCGTGTCCGTTTCGCGCAGGGGAAGGGCACGCGCCCCCGGCGCGGTGACAGGACGGTCCACCCGGATCACGGAATAGTCATACTCGTGGGTGTAAGACCGGACAATGACCTGGACACCCGTGTATACCTGGTTCTCGGAAAAAGTCAACGTTGGTGTTGCCGCATCTGCCATATCAAATCCGAATAGAAAACGCGTATTCTCCAAATCAGTTTCGCTGATGCAATGGCCTGCCGTCACAATAATATCGGCTCCCGCCATGAATCCGGTGCAAAAAGGCGCAACAGGCTGGTCTCCGTAAGGCTCATCGGAGCAAGCCGGGTATCCCGAGTGTTGGTAAGCGTCCGTTATTAACGAGTGTGTGCCATTTTGATTGTCGGTCAGGTCATCCACATAGACCACGGCGCAGGTGGATGCCGCCCAGGTGCGTTGAGACGCATCGGTGGTCTCGTACACTTCCCTGCGGTCATCCGTGCCATAAATAACCTTATCTTCATGCACGGGAGATATCCGCCAATTTTCCTCCCCGGATGAAGCGCCCCGCGCGCCGAAGGTGAAACTACAAAGAAGGAGCAAGGCAAGGGCGGTTCCCAGCGGAACGGTGGTGGTAACCGTGCGCGGTATCATCGTATGACAACGACGCCATTTTCCGCTTTGTTTCATGAAGAGAACTCCTTGTGCATATGGTTGATGCGCGTAAGGGGTACATAAGGACTTTGAACAGGCAGGCGACGTATTCTGCCTGCCCGACCATTACTTCTGTGCTGTGTTTCACGTGCTGTATACTGCGGGGCTGTGGCGGCCATAGCCCCGCCGCCCTCTTCCCCTATTGTACTCTCTGTAAAGAATACCAAAAAAGGCCGTATTTTGATAACTTTTTCCGTTCCGTACCCTCTTTCATAGATTCAGAACTGCTCCTCCCAGGCAAGTTTGCTATCCTAGTTGGAATACCACCCCTTTGTTGAAATCATGCCCACACCCGCCAAAAGAGAGAAGGACCGCATCTGCCACCGCGAGGGAATCGCAGATCTTCCACGGGCGTTCCGGGGAAACCGTTGAATTTTCGGGGACATGTTACTGTGTTCAGTTTCCGGGATGGATGCATACAGCGATGTGGCAGGTTTTGTTCTTTCTGTTTTTTCGGGGTGTCCCTCCAGAACTCTAAACTTATGCTGGCTGCGGATCCTGTAAGGATTGAACAGTATTCTCTTTATGGTTGATTATCGAGTTAAATCAAATTTCTTGCGTGGCCATGTTGACAAGACGGTGCGTTTACGTTATACTAATGCCATTGTAACAATTGTGTTCTGACTGTAGGATGTATGGATGGTAAAGCGAATCTTTGCATATAGAATAGCAACGCCGCCCTGCGGCGGTTTCAATATGATGCGTTTATTTTCCAACCTTATCGCATTGAGGGCCGTTGTGACAGCCCCTTCGACAGAGGCGTTCACATCATAAATGCCCGGGCGGGTCTCGCCTGCCTCCATTCATGCCTTCCTGCCGTCAGTTTTGACAAGGAACAACCACCCCATTCGTGGGCAGGGAGGTCGCATACATGGCAGTTTATTTAGCGATAGGCAGTGTTGCAGGCATTGGTGTAGGGGTTCTGATTTCCTTTGTATTTTCCCGGATTCGTGCGGGGGGCTATCTTAACAGCGCGCGCCGGGAAGCGGGGCAGCTGCTTTCAGACGCCGAACGTGACGCGGCCGCGATCATCAAGGACGGCAAGACATCTCTAAAAGAACTCGAGATCAATCTGCGCTCGAAGTTGGAAGATGAAGGCCGCGAACTGCGCAAGGAAATCGCGGGGATTGAAAAACGGCTGGCTTCCAAGGAACAGAGCCTGGACAACCGGGCGCAGACCTTGGATAAGACCGCCGCCACCTTGAACGCGCAGGAGCGCCAGCTGGTGATTCGTGAAAAGGATACCGAGCGGGAACGCACCAAGTTGAACGCCGCCATCAAGGAGCAGATTTCCAAGCTGGAGAGCATTGCGGGCATGACCGCCGATGCGGCGCGCAGGGAGTTGTTTACGCGGCTGGAAACCGAGGTGAAGCGGGATTGTGCCCTCGAACTCAAGCGGGTGGAAGACGAACTGCGCGAGAACGCGGAGAAAAAAGCGAGATGGGTCATCGGCGAAGCGCTGCAGCGCTGCGCGGCGGACCACGTGGTGGAGAGCACCGTTTCCGTGGTGCCCCTGCCCAATGACGAAATGAAGGGACGCATCATCGGCCGTGAAGGGCGTAACATCCGCGCACTGGAAAGCGCCACGGGCATCAACGTGATTATTGATGACACGCCGGAAGCGGTGGTATTGTCGGGATTCGACCCCGTGCGCCGCGAAACGGCCCGCATCACCCTCGAACGTCTCATTGAAGACGGGCGCATTCACCCGGCCCGCATCGAGGAGATGGTGGAAAAGGTAAGCCAGGAAATGACGGCCTCCATCAAGGAACGCGGCGAGCAGGCCTGCCTGGAAGCGGACGTTCACGGGCTGCACCCGGAAATCGTGAAACTCCTCGGCCGGTTGAGTTTCCGCACCTCGTACGGTCAAAATGTACTACGCCACTCCTTGGAAGTGTGCCACCTCGCGGGCGTTATGGCGGCCGAACTCGGCGTCAACATTCAGGAGGCCAAGCGCGCGGGCCTTATCCATGACATTGGCAAGGCGCTGACCCACGAGGTGGAAGGTTCTCATGCCGTGCTGGGCCACGATATCAGCCGCCGGTACGGCGAAAACGAAAGCGTGGCGAACGGCATCGGTGCCCATCATGGCGAGATGCCCATGAACAGCATTACGGCGATCCTGGTGCAGGCGGCGGATGCCATGTCCGCGGCCCGGCCCGGCGCGCGCAGCGAAATGCTGGCCAATTACATCAAACGCCTGGAGCAGCTGGAAGACCTGGTGAACGGTTTCCCGGGCGTTGAAAAATCCTATGCCATCCAGGCGGGCCGTGAAGTGCGCGTCGTCGTGCAGCCCGACAAGGTGAGCGATGCCGAGGCGGCACAGCTGTCCCGCGACCTAGCCCGGAAAGTGGAAACCGAGATGACCTATCCCGGCCAGATTCGTGTGACCGTGGTGCGCGAAACCCGCGCCGTGGAAGTGGCCAAGTAAGGCACGCCGGCCGCTTATAGAGAGTATATATCCTCCCGGCTCGGGACGTGCCGGGGGGATTTTTAACAGGTTCCGACGTGGAGAATGACCAATGAAGCCACTGGAACGAGAGCGGGTGATGAGCGTGGTGCGCGGCATGGGGCTGGCCAGTAACCTGGGCCTGACTGTGGGGGTCACCGTATTTTTGGGCGTCCTGTTGGGCAATTATCTCGATGAAAAAGTGGGGGGCAAAGGCATTCTCTTTTCCATCATCGTAATCCTGTCGGTCATTGTCGGATTATACGGCGCTATTCGGGCTGTCCGGAAAAGCCTGGAAAAGAAACCGTAGCCGCTGGTCCCTCACGGTACTTGCGGCAGGGGCAGCCGAAATACCATATCGCCCGTTTCATAGCGGCAATCGTCGGTGGCGCCCAAGTCGTCCTTTTCATCGGGCCCGACACTGTAAAAAAGAATCCGGCTGCCCGAAACGCGATACCGGATAGTGCCGACCGGGGTATAGGGGTCGCGCGGCACTTCAGGCAGATATTCGGGGACAAGGTCCTCCAGCGTTTCCGGCAGTGATTTGTGGTCCTTCACATACAGAAGCGTGCCAAGTGCGGCCTTGGCGGCCGCGGCCCGGGCAATCACCAGTGCGTTCTGGTGGTAGATGTTAGTCCCATGGCTATAAGAGGTGAATACCAAGGGCATGTATCTGAATCCCAAATCAAGGGAGGAATATTCATCCGGATAGGCTTTTACGGCCTGATACACATCCCCGTTGCCGGCCTCCGCATACTCCAGACGGTCATGAATGAGCCTGCATCTGATGATAAACAAGGGTTGCAGCCATTCCAAGACCATTTGACGTAATGGCGTCGTTGCCAATGCTTCATCCATGCGTCCGAGCACATTATCCATTACATCCATGTCCTCGGGCAGGGTGTTCAGCACCGCCTGCCGGGCCGGCCGGAAGTTGGCGTACCGGTCCCGTTCCAAAAGGGCCAGCCATTCCCCTACCATCGGTGCAGTTGGCTGCAAATGGAGCAGGCTGTATTCCAGCGTGCGCAGCGCGTCACGGCACTGCGTCCGTATGTTCCAACCGTGTGCGAGTGTGGCGCCCGCCTCCAACGCCTCATGAAGGCGAAGCCCGGCGGTAATCATTGCATGCCATCGCTCCACATCACCGTCAAAAGCGGCGTCCAACGCGGCGCACAAGGTGAGCGCGCCCAGGGAACCCATGCGGGTCATAAAAATGTAGCGATCCTCCGGGTATCCCGCAAAAGAAAACTGTTGCGCCTGGAGCACCAGGGCGAGGGGCGTGCCGTTTGCCGATACAAATTCCTGCAGGGCGTTCATTTCCTCCGTATTTAAAGGCTGCCCATAATTCAGGGACAGGTCTCCATAAAAGGGCAGAAGGTCTTCCTGTTCCTTCTTCGGTGGCACCAGCTGCTGTTCGGCTTCGATATACAGGCGGGCGCTGTTTTCCCCGTCCGGAGCGGCGGCATAACGTGCCTCGTAGTCCTCCAAGGACGCAGGAACGCCCTTTTCCTGGAGGAGGCGGACATACACCGGCGCACGACGGGCGCCAAAGAGGAACAGCGCAAAGGTGATAACGAGGCAGGCCAGCCCCGCGTAAAGCCAATACCGACCCCGGAAAAGGGTCTTTCCGTCTGGCCATGTCCCCGAATCTGCCTGGGCGCGGCATTTGTGGACCGCGCGAACCACGGAAGGGACGGGCAGTATGGCGAGGGACGCACAAGCCAGGGCGAACAACAGGCGGCCCCAGCCTTGTGTTTCACCGGTTCCCGGAAATACCAACAAGGCCAGAGCCAGAAAAGATGCAACCAGCCCCAAGGCCTGACCGCTTGAAATCCACTTCTTCCAACGGCAAAGAACAATCATGACCGGGGCGCCGGCGGCAACGACCGCAAAGTCGGCGCACTCAACGGGAACCGTTACGGAAAAGAGCGGCATGGATTGAATTGGGCCGATGAACATATTGGAGGGCATACAGAGAAAAAATACCAGAAGAACCCCCACGGGCTGCACGAGAAACCAGCAGGCGCACCAGGCGATAAAAGCCGCGGCGACCAGGGGGCGCAACAGGGCCAGTGCCAGTTCCGGCGCATCGGTCACGCCCAGGTCCAGGGAATTCACCAGCACGGCCCGTTCCTCGGACCCGGCCCACAATAGCAAAAAGGAAAGGACGCCTGCGACAACCGTTGCGTAGAAGAACGCCCGTAGCTGGGCAAGCAGCAAGGCAGCAGCCAGCGCGCTGTTGTCCAGCGGTTCATATACCGCCGGTAGAGTTTTGGGAAACAGAAGCCTGGACCTTGTCATGGCCGCTATAATCAAGGCCGCCAACGGCAGGTATTGGCCGAAACCGGACTGGAAGGGCTCCCGGGTAAACACGGCAATGACCGTCACCAGAACGAACGTAGTAAACAATGTTATGAGCGGCAGCCGCCCTCCGATGCGCCGCTGTACAGCCTGCAGGTGCGCTTCAAAATCGTCGCCCATCGACTCAGGACGGCGCAGGATTCGCCGAAGCCGTTCCAAAAGCCGGACCGGCCAGAAATTAATATTCCGCCGTTCCAGATAGATCCCGAAAAACATCAGCAACATCAGGAGGGGAGGGACGGTAACCAGCGTTACGGGGTGCAGAAAAAATCGGCGGAATATCATGTCCATAGAAAGAGGCTCAAGCGCCCCTTGATACAGGCGCATTCCCACGAGCACCGCAAGCGCCGCTATCAGGGCGATGTAGGATATCCAGGGGGCGCGCTTTTCCAGCCAGCGTTCCGTCTGTAGAAACAAAAACAAATATACCGGTAGCGCCATATAGGGCAGGTACTGTGGGTATTTTGGATCCGGCAGCAGCCGCGCCAGCAGCACTTGCAGGCCCAGCAGGAGGGCGAGGGCGGCAAGACGTATCCCCAGCACCAAAGTAAAAATAGCGACTGTGGACCGGGAAGACGCCAACAGGCGGGCATCCAATTCCCAACGCAGATGCTTGTCAGTGTCCCGGTGCAGTTGGAGGACCAATGCAGCAATTAGGGACAACCCGACCCATAATCCCCACCCAAGCCCCGCTGTGGAAGAGAGGTCTACCAGGTTCTGATGAAAGAGGTAGCGTACAGCCAACAGCCAAATACCGGACACCACCCCCAGGCCTGCACAGGTGACACCGGCAATAATGATCTGTTCCCGAAGGGGAACGCGTTCGGAAAGCTCCATACAACAAATCTCCTCGAAGTGCAGACTTCCTGACCTCATTGGGGTTATTCAATGATTACTCGGAATCCGGTTTGGCACTTTTTTGATGCCATGTTCGTATAGGACCGCAAGAAAGGGACAGACCACGAAATAGCCAATAGCGGTAAAGGGCATTCATGCTTCGTTACGGACGGCTATTTCGTCGTCAGTCCCTTTTTGCTCCGCCTTTTTGTTTGTTTTCCAGTACCATGGGCATTTCCGACGAGATCTGGATATCTGAAGTGAGTATCTTTGAGACAACTAACGTATCAAAATTTTATTGTACTATGATTGCGTATATATTTCAAGCCTAAATAAGAGGATACAGGCCGCATTGAATGACTTCGTAAGGAGGTGCTATTCTGAGGCTTCAAGTACTACCGTCCCCTGTCCAGGTTGAGCGTGGTGTTCGCCACGATAAATAATATATCCATGGCCAAGGAAATATTTATGCGAATTGTTTCAATGAGTCTTGTTGTGTTGGTATCTACAGTCAGCGCGTGGGCGTTTAACGGGCCTGAAGAGCAGGCGGGTGCGCTTAAGGTGCATCTGACCGGGCCGGAGTCTATAGAATCGGTGGAATCACCGCTCGCGTGTGAAGCGGTCCTGATGAATAGCGGTGATACGTCCCTGTCGGGTATCTTGACGATAACGGTCATCGATGACTGGACGGTGGACGGTTCGGCTTCCCTGCCTTTTAGCGTTCAACCCGGCACGGAGCAGCGTATTCCCTTTACCGTTATCCCCGGTAAAGATACCCTGAATGCCTGGTATCCGGTTCATGTCCGGGCAGCGTACACCTTGAACGGCGCCTCCTTTGAAGCCCACCCCATTCTGATGGTCCGCACCAAGGTCCCGCCCGTGTCGCATCCCGAACCGGCCCAGCCCTGGGCGCCGCTCAAGGTGCCCGCCGATAGCCGGCGATCCCTGGCGTTGTTACCCCTGCACCGCGCCCTGTTGGAGGTGTTCAACGAACCGCCTGAACTGTTGCCGGTAGGCTGGCGCGGCACGGAACCTCGCACGCGCACGGGGCTGTCGGTCCACGGGGTGATTTCGCTGCCGGAGCCGCACAGAACGCTGTTCATACATCCTCCGTGGTATGAAGGCCGCGCCGGGTCACTGACCCTGGAATTCCCGCTGGCCCTTCCGGATATCCGTCCACTGGAATTCACCTGCGCCATTGCCATGAACAAGGTTGCGCCCGGCGAACCGCCCAGCGACGGAGCGTTCTTCCGGGTGTATGCCGTGCCTTTTGACGCGCCAGACGGTAATAAAGGGACACTGCTTGTTGAAATGCAAACAGACAGCCAAACGTGGGTTCCCCTGGCGGCCGACCTGTCCGCCTACGCGGGGCAGGCCATCCGGCTTCAGCTGGAAACCCATCCCGGCCCGAAAGACGACACCACCTGCGATCGGGCCTTGTGGGGTGATCCGATGGTGGTAGCCGGCACACCGCCGTCCCGGGGCCCTGCGCCGGATGCCGAACCGGTTTCTCTGGGCGAGATTGCCGATGAAACGGACAGGTATGAAGTGCAGGTAACCCCGGGTGCCCGGGGCCTGCTGGACAGCCGCATAGCGTTTGTAAACGGGGACAAGGTACTGTCTTTCGCGGGCTTCGGCATCACGGTACTGGAGGATGCCCTTGAGGAAACGGACAGTGCCGCGGAACTCCGTTTCGTGCAGGACGCCACTATTCCCGGCCGGTTCCGGATGCGTCACCAGTTTCGCGGACGCACGGGAACCTTTGACCTGGTCGGCGAACTCAGTGTGGCGGGCGGGCGTACCCTGCGCGCATCGTTTTACCTTGAAAATGCTCCGGAACCCGAGCCGTGGCTTGTTACGGCTATAGAAGACGCATCGCTGGGCTCGTGGAACAGCAAGGCACGCCGGGTATACGCCGGGGTGGGCAATGTGCTGGAGCAACCGGAACCCTTCACCCTTTATTTTGACGGGCACCAGTTGTCCACGTCCTTTGTGGGGTTGGACTTTGAAAACGGGTTCTCTCTGGTGCAGGCGGTGCAGGCGCCGCCGTCCAAATTTGAAGCGGTCCCGGAATCGGGCGTGTATACCCTGCACGCGCCCATCCTGCCCGTCTTCACGCTGATTCCCGCGCGGGATGTGTGGGAGGGTGCGCGCGCCTGGCATGATGTTAACGGGCTTAAGGCCGCCCCCGGTGTTGAAGGGCTTGCCGGGCGTTTCGTGTTCGACGTCTGGGGCGGGAAATACGGCGATGCCGGCGAGGCGTTGAAACAGGCCCTTCGCTACGGCCTCACCAACAGCGTGCTGGTCTGGCACAACTGGCAGCGGTGGGGCTACGATTACCGGCTGCCGGATATCTTCCCGCCTAACCCGGATTTCGGCACGGCAGAGGAGTTCGCGCGACTGGCGGAGATTTGCAAAACTAATAATGTCATCTTCGCACCCCACGACAATTATATAGACTTTTACCCGGACGCGCCGGGGTATTCCTATGACCATATCGGGTTCAACCGGGACCGGCAGCCTATTTGGGGGTGGCTCAACGAGGGTCGCCAGGCCCAGGCGTTTCGCTGGCGCGCGGAGGCCTATCGTCCTTTTCTCGAAGCCAATGTGGCGGCGTTGTGCTCCCTGGCGAAACCGAACGGGTATTTCATTGATGTGTGGTCAAGCATCGGCCCCTATGATTCCTGGACCCGGAACGGAGAATTTGAAAGCCGGCTGAAACACCGGGATGCCTGGGCTGACGCCTTCAACTGGATTCGCGAAACTCTGGGGGACAACGCGCCCCAGATTTCGGAGAGCGGCCACGACCAGCTGATTGGAAGTCTCGACGGCGCGCAGACCAATCACCTGCGCGTGGACACACCGCCCGACAAAATGAGCTGGACCGTATGGAATATCCGTTGCACGGACGCGGAACGCATCCCCTGGGCCGATACCGCCCACCATGATCGTTTTGTCCTGCACGGAGCCGGCTATGAAAGCCGGTATTGCGGGGGACTGCCCACCGACTTGCACGGCATCTACAGCGACGATTACATGACCACGGAAGTGCTGACCGGGCATCCGGGCATGTCCAATGCCGTCTTTGGCCGGGATGTGGTGCGCAAGTATTGGCTGTTGAACGATTTTATGACGCGTCTGGCGTTGAAACGGATAGAAGGGGTCGCTTTTGACGGCGATAACCCCCACCGCCAACAGGTGAACTGGGAAGGCGGCGGCCGGGTGTGGGCGAACCGCGGGGGAAGCGACTGGCAGGCGGGAGAGCGTCTGCTGCCACA
Organism: Candidatus Hydrogenedentota bacterium; assembly: GCA_022706235.1. Classification (GTDB taxonomy): domain Bacteria; phylum Hydrogenedentota; class Hydrogenedentia; order Hydrogenedentales; family CAITNO01; genus JAAYBJ01. The sequence goes on from JAKJCY010000057.1 coordinate 14,054, forward strand.
ATTCGGATTCTATGGGGAGATGCAGGATGCAATGTGCGCGATTGAGCGCAAGGGAGGCCGGCTGGTGGAATGGAGCAAGTCATCCGACAGCTGGTATGTGAACGCGCGCCGGACCGTTTCCGCCGCGCTGCCCGTTACCGTGACACTGGCATCGCTACGCCTGACGGACGGCCGCGCCTACGAAGTGCAATTGCGATGGACGGCAACGGGCCCCGTGCCGGAAGACTTGTCCGCGTATGTCCATTTCATGAATGCGGACAAGGAGATTCTGTTCCAGGCGGACCACCGTCCCGAACCACCCACCAGTCAATGGAAAGGTGAGACAATTACCATCGGACGCGGCACGGTTCCGGACGCCTGCAACCCCGGCGATGCCTTCACACTGGTGGCCGGCCTGTGGAAACCGGGCGACAGGCGGCGTACTATCCGGGGTTCCATGCGTGGAGACGCCTCGGTGGTGTTGGGCACGGTGCGCCTGGACGGTACGGACGGACAGATCACCGGCATGACCGTGGTTCCCGCAAAACCAGAGACGGACCCCTGGCTGGCGAGAATGAATCCCGAAGGCATTCCTGCGGATTTCGGCGGCGTTGTTACCAACGGCGGCTGCCGCCTGTTTGAAGCGCAAGGTGCGCTGGTGGCGGTTCCCCTGCCGGAGGAACCGGCCTTTGATATCACCCTGGACCTTGCGGTGCTGCCCTTCGGCCCGGAAGTTCCCTCACGGGTGATCTGTGAAGCCCCGGACGGCACGGTAAAGGAACACCCCTTCCACCTGGAAGGTGGTAACGTGGTGGTGCGCTGTGAACCCGGGGCATTTGCGTACCGGGTGTATTAATAAAAGTGCCTGGTACCTTTCCGGCCGATCGGACAGTTCAGTTGGATCAGTCCGATCAGGCTCTAAAGGGAAACCGTTTCCCTCATGGCATCTTTGAGTAGCAGCCCGCCATGAAACGCCTCCACGGCGATGGGCAACGCCCGGCAGCAGTCCACGCGCGCGCAAAGGGGAATGTCCGCTTCCAGGCCTACCGCGCGGAGTTTTTCCGCGTGGGGCGCCTGGAGAAACAGGGCTTCCACCCCCTCCGCATCGAGGCATTCCTTGACCCGCTGGTAACGGTTGTGTCCCTCCCCCGGTGTGTTTTCGCCTGATTCAAAGAGTTGCGCGGCAATCCATGCTGCGGCCGCCCAGTCCTCCCGGGCGTCGAAAGCAGGATCGCTCATGAGCCCGGCGGGAATAATGACCGCCTCGTCGGCAGGGTACTTTTCAAAATAGCGCGCCACGGCGGTACTGTTCACCACGGACGCCATGAGTGCCGCAGGTGCGCCCCACGCGGCGAGGAGGCGTCCCGCGCCGGTAGTGGTAGTGAAAATGACGCGCCGGTTCCGGGCATGGGTTGCTTCAGCAGGGCTGTTGCCGAAATCAAAGCCCGCAGGCGGCAGCCCGCCCCGCTCGCCGAACAGCAGGGCGTCCGGCCAAAATTGCTTCGCGGCGAAAGCCTCCGCAACTTCCCTTACGGCACAGATTTCGGCGGCTCCTTCTTCAAGCAGTGCCGCAGCCGTCGCGCTTGCCCGTAACGCGTCCACTATAATGGCCGCCGCGCCCCGTTCCACGGCGAGACGGCAACCGGCCTCTCCTTCAATCAGATGTACGCGCATGCTACTGTATAAACCCTTATTTTCAAGGCACCGGACCCGGTTATTAGCGTCCCGGCAATGGGAAGTTCATAAACGGTGATTTATTCTCTTCCTCTTCTTCCCCGCCCAGGAACTTGGGGTTGTTGCCCGCGATGACGACGACAATTTCTCCGCGGATGTTGGCATCGTCCTTCAGCAACGCGGCGATCTCGGACAAGTATCCCCGGTGCATGCGTTCGAACTGCTTGGTCAGTTCAAAGCACACCGCCGCAAGCCGGTCGCCGAGCACTTCGAGGGCGTCATCAATTAAGGCGGCGACACGGTGGGGCGACTCGAAAAACACCAGCGTATGGGGCTGGTCCTTTTCCATTTCGAGAAAACGCTTACGGCGTCCCGGTTTTCGCGGGGGAAAGCCTTTGAACGTGAACGACGCCCCGGAAAGACCGGACAGGACCACGGCCGAGCTGACCGCGCTCGGCCCGGGGATGATTTCCACAGTATGCCCATGTTCCCGGCACAGGTTGACGGTGTGATAGCCGGGGTCGCTGATGCCCGGCATGCCGCCGTCCGTGACCAGCGCCACAGACAGGCCCTCGTTCAGCAGGCCCAGGATGCGGCGTGCGGCCTGCTGTTCATTATGCTCATGACAGGAGAAACGGGTTCTCGGCGGGGTGATTTGATACCGTTCGTATATTTTTCGTGTGACCCGGGTATCTTCACAAGCCACGGCGTCTACTTCGCCCAAGACCCGGGCGGCACGGAAGGACAGGTCTTCCAGATTGCCGATGGGCGTTCCCACGATATACAGCGTACTCATGACGGCTCCGGCAGCAGTTGCGGCTTGAATACCCGGATGCCGCTTTCGGCCATGGCGATTTCCAAACGCGCGTACACGGCCTCATCGTCATAGGTGCCAATGACAGCGCCGCCGGAACCCGCCAGCTTGGCATGGGCGCCCAGCGACCGGGCCAAACGCACCATGGCAACGTTTTCCGGGGCCACCTTGAAAATAGAGCAGCGCCGATCGAAGTTTTTATCCATCAACGGCCCAATGTCGCGGCCCCGCCCGGCAAGGAGCAGGTCGCGTGCCTGCTCGGCGTAGGAGGCAAAATCCTTCATGGCGGCGCGAACCTCCGGGTCGCCTTCGAGCCAGCGATCGCGCACGCTCTGGTGGATGGTTTCAGAGCCTTCACCCAGGTCCTCGCGATAGGCGATAAACAGGGGCGGCAGCAGGCCCGGGTCAAGATATTCGTAGTGCCCGTGGCCCTGGCGGTCCATGAGTTCCTTGTTGAAATCCATATAGACCACGCCTTCATAGACCTGAATCACGCGGTCCTGCAACCCGGCGGCGATGTCGAGTTCTTCCGTTTCCACGCTCAGAATCAGGTTGGGCAGTTGTTCTTTTGGTATTTCCAGGTCGTAGAACTCCATGAGGCACCGGAGGGTGGCGGTCACCAATGCGCTTGACCCGGCCAGGCCGAGACGGCGGGGGATGGTGGAACGGTACCGTATGGAAAAATTACGCTGGGGCAAGTCAATTCGGTGCACTTCACAATATTCCTGGAACTTGCGTATGGCCGCTTTCATCAGGCGGATGCCGCCATAGTAGCCGTTGTTGACGACATCGCGGGTGAGATCCTGCATGCTGCTGTACCGCATGCGGTCCTGAAAACTGGGAACGATTTCGATTTCAGGATTCTCGTACAAAGTGACCTTGGCGGCAAAATCCCGGACGAGGATGCTGATGGTTTTCCCAAAGTAGCCGTCCGACGGATTGCCAATCAACCCCGCGCGCGCGTATGCTGTTGCTTCACAGGCCATGTATCTATCCAGGCCGCGGTCCAGCCGGCGGCATTCCCGTTAGAACCAGATGATGTAAAGCACCACAGTGGCCAGGATGACGCCCGCGCCAAGCCAGTATACTTTGGGATCCGGTGTGATATCCACATCCGACTTGGGCATGATGACCACGGCGGCGTTGGGCCTGACCTTGGCGACGACCGCGACATAGGCGAAGAGAATCAGGAAAATTATCGCCATATGATGCAGGAAGGCCAGCGTGCTGAAGGTGTAAATTGCGCTGAGGAAACCTTCGGGCGGGGATACGGTTCCGGTGGCCGCATCCAGGTATTGGGCCTTGATAATCCACCCGGGCACCCGCACCAGCGCATAGAGTACCGGCCCGAGGAGGAGCGCACCTTTGCCGGCGGCTACGGGCGCGTATTTAAAGAGAAGCCCCCCGATAAAGGCCGCCACGATTCCGGGTGAAATGAAGCCCCAGATCTCCTGGATGTAGGGAAACACGCCCGGGAAATTGTTGATGATGGGCGCCCAGAGACACGCGACGACCACAATGATCACGGTGGAAACGCGGCCGATGACCATTTCCTTGCGGGAATCCAGGTTCGGATTGACATATTTACCATACAGGTCAATGGTGAAGATGGTGGCGGCCGAATTGAGCCCGGAATTGACCGTGCTGATGATGGCGCCGGCCAGCGCGGCAAACATGGCGCCGCGGAACCCCATGGGCAGGAGTTCTTTCATGAGATGGGGGTAGGCCTCCTCGGGCCGGGCAAGCACATTGCCGTAAATCTGGTAGGCCATGATTCCCGGCATGACAATAAGGAAGGGGATGAGCAGTTTCAGGCAGGCGGCGAAAAGAATGCCTTTCTGGCCTTCGGCAAGGTTTTTCGCGGCCAGGGTGCGCTGGGTGATGAACTGGTTAAGGCCCCAGTAGAAGATATTGGGAATCCACAGGCCGCCAAAGAACACCGCCAGCCAGGGCACGTCGGGGTCATTCCAACTGCGCACCATGTGCAGTTTGTCGGCGCTGCCCTCGGTAAAGGTCTGCCAGCCCTCGAGAACATTGCCGCCGCCGAGATAATTCAGGGCGAAAAAGCCGGTAATGGCGGCGCCGATGAGCAGCGCGGAGCCCTGGATGAGGTCCGCCCAGACCACCGCCGACAGGCCGCCGTAGGCGGTGTAGGCGCCGCCCACAATCCCGATGAACCAGATGGCGGCGATCATGGACCACTTGTCCGCGGCGGCCGCGTCCATGCCGAAACGGTTCATGAACAATTCGGGCAGGTTCATGACGTTACACAAGGCGATGGCGCCGCTGAACAGCACCGTTGCCAGCAGCACGATAACGTAGGCGACCAGCAGATAGGCGGCCATAATGGTGCGCGTGCCTGAATCATACCGGTATTCCAGGAACTGGGGCATGGTGTAAATGCCGGCCGACAGAAATTTCGGCAGGAAATACCATGCCACGATGACCAGCGTAATAGCGGACATCCATTCATAACTGCCGATGGCCAGTCCCGGCCCGCCTTCTTTAAAGGCGGTGCCCGCCATGCCCACAAAATGTTCGGAGTTGATGTTCGCCGCAATGAGGGAGAATCCGATGATAGGCCACACCAGCGAACGGCCTGCGAGGAAGTAGTCCTCCACGGAAGCCTTGCGCCTGCTGCTCCAGAGTGCAAAGGCGATTACGGCGCCAATAAAAACAAAAAAAATGCCTGTGTCTACATACGATGCCAAATTCATAAAGGCGACTCCTTGATAGTAATACCCACGACCAACTATCGCCCGCAGCGCCGGGCGTGTTTCCTCCTATTTTCCCCTTATCATAAACCATCGTCCCCGGGGCGTTAAACCTTCGCATGGTCCGGGCAGGAACTCAGGGGTTGGGAGAGGACTCGGCAGGCGCCTCCCGGTAGGGCGCGTCCTGCTCCAGCATCCAGGCCAGACCGTCCTTCAGCATTCGGATGACTTCCTTGCCGTTCTTTTCCTGGTCCGGATGATCCACCGGATACCAGCGTATTTCCTTGGGTTCGCCCAGGGCGGCAAACAGCGCTTCTCCCGCTTCCGGCGTGACCACCCGGTCGTTGGTCCCGTTCAACATCAGAACGGGCGTACCGGCGGTCTGTGCGGCGTGGCGGATGGGATCGCCGGGGCCCGCCAGGGCCGTCATAAAAAAACCGGCCAGAGGTTGCATCCATCCGGCCAGGGATTCCCGGACCCGGGGCGCCTTGGCCAGGATTCGGAAATTGCCGCCGCCCACCACCAGCGCCGCGGCGCGGATGCGTTTTTCCCGGGCAACCACCGTGGTGCCGGTGATGGCGCCGTAGCTCGCGCCGATGAGATAAATCCGGCGGCTGTCAATATCCGAACGGGTTTCCAGGTAATCAATCAGCCGCTGTGTTTCATGCACGGTCTTGCGGAACCGGGCCCTGAACGCGAGGCCGTTGCTTAGCACGCCCTCCTCAACTTTGCGGCTGCCGCGCATATACTGATCAAAAGAGGCCATGGCAAAACCCGCCTCATTAAAGGGCGTGCAGATTTCCTCCAGGAATTCCTTTTCCTGGTGGCTTCCGTGAATCAGGATAATGGCGGGCAGGCGGGCGCCTTCCTCCATGTCCACGGGCAGTGTCAACAGCACGGGCACCCGCTCATCGGAATTGGATTCAAAAGTCAGGACCTGTTTTCGGTACCGGGCGGGCAGCACCTCGCCGAAGGTTTTGACCGTGCTCTCCACGAGAACCGGCGGTTCCACCACGACATGTTGCGGCGGTTCGGGTTTATACCCCGCGTAAAAATGCTTGTCGGCCTGGTGCTTGTAAATCAGCAAGGACCCTACGACCAACAGCAGAAGGAAAATAAAGCCAAGCAGAATATTTCGCAACATGATGAAACGCCCTTACAGAAACGGATTTTGCCACAACCTGAGTAATACTAAAACAAACCCGGCAATACATGGCCACTTACCTTGTGGCGTATCCTGATTGTACCTGTGAAACGCGGGCGCTGTCCAGTTTAACATGGGTTTTGCCCACAATCTGAAAAATGTTTCAGGGTATGTTGTTCACGCTTTAGCGTGCGGGTCGTGTATGGGCCTTAAGGAGCACGCTAAAGCGTGAACAACATACAACTCTTCTTGTTTCTTTATAACAGAAAATTTCCGATTCGGTGCTATACCGTGGACCAAGACCGCTCTTCTTCCCAGCGTTTCTCGTAATAGGCGATAATACCCGGGCGGTGGGACAAATCCCGCGGCGGCACATTCGGCCGGTCTATGACCGGGGCGTTTTCATCGAGAAAGGGCCCCGGCATGCTCTCAAAAGGCCGCCAGGTCTCGATGGCTCGGCGAAAGTGTTCCACAGTGTCCCGGCAGGCGGGATCCCCGACAAGGTTCTTCATTTCCAGCGGATCCTTTTCAAGATCATAAAAGAGGGCATGGTCCTCGTTCTGACTCAGAATCAGTTTATGCCTGTTGCTGCGGGCCATGGCTTGACCGCCCCGGCCCATTTCACAGAAGGCGTATTCCCTGTCCGGGTGATCCGAGGCAAGGTCATGCCCGTGCATGGAGTCGGCGGGGGCGATGCCCGCCCGGCACAGGAGGGTCGGCCCGACATCAAGATTACTCACCAGTGCGGTTGAAACGCCCCGGCGTTTTCCCTCCGCGATGTTTTGGGCGTTTGCGGGATACTTGATGAGGAGCGGCACCTTGGCCAGCGGGTCGTACATGTGGTTCCCCTTGAGCAGCATGTGATGGAAGCCCATATATTCACCGTGGTCGCTGGTGTAGAGTATCATGGTGGTGTCATAAAGTCCCTTGCGTTTCAATATCGCCACCATGCGGCCGACCTGTGCGTCTATCTGTTCAATGGTGGCGTAGTAGTAGGCCATGATCCGGCGCAGTGCGGACTCCGTCAACTTCTCATGGGGGAAATATCCCCGGTGCAGGTTGAGGTCGTGCTCAAAACAGGTCTCCGTCCAGCCGGGCAGCAGGGTCAACTTGTCCGGATCGTAGGCATCCTGCCATAACTTCGGCGGGTCGAAGGGATGGTGCGGCTTCACGAATCCTGCCATGAGCAGGTTGCCCCCGCCCGTCCAGCCTTCCAGCGCCTCTGCGGCGCGGTCGCCTATCCACGTAGTCGTGTGCCAGGCTTCGGGCAGGTTGGATGGTAGCGCGCCGAAGGCGTCCCCGTATTCCTGCCGTGCCCGCGTGCGGTATTCATCGCGCTGGTCTTCGAGATCGTTAAAATCCACCAGGCCCTCCCGCATCAAGGCCCGGTGATAATCATCGTCCCAGCGGCCCGGGCCGTCTTGTTCGGCCAGGCACATCTCCTCAAACCCCACATCGAGATAGGTCGGCGTGAAATGCATCTTGCCCACGGACCGGGTCTTATACCCCGCGTCCCGCAACAGTCGTGGAAAGGTGGCGATATCCGGGGCGAGGGTGCAATGGTTGTTCGAGCCGCGGTGCTCATGCACATACCGACCGCTGAGCAGGGAATAGCGCGAGGGTGTACAAACGGGATAGGGGCAAAAACTGTTTTCAAAGCGCATGCCCTCCTCCGCCAGCGCGTCCAGGTGCGGTGTGCGGATGTCCGGGTTGCCATAGGCGCCGAGACAATCAAAACGATGCTGATCGCCGTGGATGAGCAGCATATTTGGTTTACCCGCAGGGGAAGACTCCGGTTGCGCACTGGAATGCGCCGACGCGGCAACGGAAAGCAGGGCGCCCGTCTTTACAAAATCACGCCTTGAAAGCTGCATCGTTCTTCCTCTCTTGTCGCAGGTGAAGCGCTGAACACCAAAGAGTATAATGGGATGAGTGACGGAATTTCATGTTTTATCGTTAAGTGAAAGTATCATGGCAGTATCGCAAGCGTGACAACATCCTCATTGCGGGCAAGCCATATCGAGTTTTCGGCGTTTATTATGAACAGAAACGCGGTCGTGGTGTTTGCCTGCGAGAGCACGACGATTACGTATTGGCAGAAAGTTATTGGTCGTCATTGCGAGGTACGAAGCAATCTGGTTTGGAGCAAGTCCGTTTTACGATGAGATTGCTTCACTGCGTTCGCAATGACGAATGTGAGAAGTCCCTTTTGTTCTACGGATTACCACTATCAGCAGCCCGGGCCCGCAATTTCCGAGAGTGCTATGAAGCATACCCACATAAAAAAACGTACCCTGCTTGTTCTTATATTCACGCTCCTCTTGACAGCGCTGGGCATTTATGGCTTTTTCTTCGGCCCGCTGTTTCCCTGGTGTCCCATAAAGCCAGGGTTTGCCACACTGCGGCTTAACCGTTGCACAATCCTCTATCCAAAGGGCACGCAACCGGCCCCGGAATATGCAACCCTCGATACGCTCATGGAGGAAATGGAACAGTTTCACAAGTTGCGCTTCAAGAAAGAGATTCAAGTCATTGTATGTGCCAGCAATGAACAGTGCAAGCGGTTTTCCCGGCAAAACGGCCATGCCTGCGCCGTGCAGACGGGAACGGTACTCTACATCCGGCCGAGTATTCAGTACACGACCTTTCCGCCGCCGTTGGGTCCGGACGGTGAAATCATCCCCGAAGCGGAAGCGGGGAAACAGCCCCCCCGCGACTTGACCGGCTTTCTCAAACATGAACTTTCCCATGCCCTGCTTTATCAGAACACGTCTTTGTTCAAGGCATTTCGCATCAGCCGCTGGGTGGACGAAGGGTTGGCGGTCTGTTCCGGAAACCCGGACCATTATTACCGTGACCGGGAATTCAGGGTGCTCGCCTTTGACCGGGGATTTTTTTTCAATCTTCTGGAGGAGGACAGCGAGCCTCATGTCGTTCCAAGGGAAATCAAGTATTTTTTCACGTACGGTGCCTATGGCATGTTCATGGGCTGGCTGATTCAGGTTCACGGCCGCGACCAGGTGCTCGATTTCATCCATGAATACATCCGGGCGCCGGGCAGGGGGGAAATCCTCTTTCAACAGTATTTTGGCTCTACGCCGCCGGAAATGCTGGAGCGTTTCCGCGAGGAAATGCAGCAGAACGAATGAAAAGCCGGCTCTTGGGCCAGGCGTCATGCTGCATAAGCATTCTCGCATACTCGTCTTGTAATGTTCTTGCCGGACAGGTACAATAACGACTTCGTATAAAGGAAACCGACTCCCCGGGGGCGGTTTTTCGGAAACATGGGAGTGCCAGTACCCCTGCAGCCTGGTTTTCCCGAAAGTATGG
>JAKJCY010000058.1 GCA_022706235.1 Candidatus Hydrogenedentota bacterium
CGGCGCGGCGGAGGCAGTGTTGCTCATTGAAGGCAGTTTGAAAAAGTGACGGTGGTTTCCTGGTAGTGGTTCAGGAGAACGCTTGCTGTACCGGGCTATACGATGATTTTAAACCCGCACTTTCACGGACACACAACCATGAAAGAAATTGTTTCGCCGTACCTCCCACAGAGTTCCTTCCCTTATAATTCAGTTCTATACAGGCGCCACCGCTCCTGTTTCCCAACCCCTTTTGCGTTCCGCTTACCTTTTTCCTGCGTTAACGGCAGTAAGTCTATCTGAAGCATCTTGCGGAAACCTCTTGGTTTCACTATAATTAATACGATGATGATTAATGTGTGTATGTAACCCGTTGCCCGAATGCTACGTTTCGACGTGAATAAAGGACAGACGTTGAGAAAACGCGTTTATGTTGAAACTTCCATTCCGAGTTTCTATTTTGAAACACGTACCGCACCTGACATGGTTGCGCGGCGTAACTGGACCCGTGAATGGTGGGGCATGATTGACCAGTTTGAGGCTGTTACCAGTGAAGCGGTGCGATACGAATTAGAGCGCGGTATGTACCCCGGCAAAGAAAAAGCCCTGAAATTGATCGCGACCCTACCGGACATTGAGATGGATAGCGAAATACAGGATATTATCACCACCTATGTAAGCCACCAGCTTATGCCGGCAAATCCACTGGGGGACGCGTTGCATCTTGCATTGGCATCATACCACAGCTGTGATTACCTGTTGACATGGAACTGTCAAAATATTGCAAATCCGAATAAATTTACGCACATACGCATAATCAATACCATGCTTGGGCTGCACGTGCCGGAGTTGGTTACCCCCTACCAAATGCTGGAGAAAACAAATGAAATCTGATCCGGGGCTGCAATGGATACGGGATGTCCGTGTTGCTTTGTCCAATGAACTCGACAACAACCCTCAGCGCTTTATTGCCTTCCTTAAAGAACACCAGGATGCGCGTAAAGCCAATGTTCACAAGCGGTCTGTAACCGTAAAAGATGACGCAGGCAGGTACAACGACCGGTAAGCGATCTTCAATACCTATGAAGGACATTTAAAAGTGTTCGCGTGTATGCTTGGAAAAACCAAGACTGCCGCCATTTTCAGGAGAAACACACGTGGCCGGGTGGAGCGGTCCTCCTGTTTCAGGATTCATGCCCATAAGTAGCGTGTGACCCTGCAGGACAAACCACACACGCGATACCCAAAGCAGAACCCGCCTTTACCACGGAGAAGAAAAACTGCCACTAAGACCAGGCAATTTTGGTGATTACGCCTATGCTCGACTATGATATACCCATCCGGAGAATACCCATAGAAGGATGTCAGCATGAACAGTAAAGTCAGCATTGACCCGCAGGTGTGTCATGGGAAGCCGGCTATTCGCGGTACGCGTGTTCTGGTTGCCACCATTCTTGGCGCGCTTGCCGGTGGAGATACGATTGAGGACATTTTGAACGATTATCCGAATATCACCCGTGAAGATGTGCTGGCCGCCCTTGAATTTGCCGGAAGTCTGTCGCGCTTTGAAGAAACACCTTACGAAGTTACCTTCTCGTGAAATTTTTCCTTGATGAAAACTTTCCCAAAAACGCGGTAGCGCTCCTCGCCGCGCGGGGACACCAATGGATGGACATCCGCGGAACGGACCTCGAAGGGGCCGATGATGATGTTATTTTCACCAAGGCACAGGAAGAGGGGGCGGTATTCCCGACTACAGACCGAGACTTCTTTCATACGGTACCACTACGTGTAAAAAATCACCATGGCGTGGTGGTGGTGGCGTTGCGTCAACCGAACCGTCAACGTATCTTGAGTCGGCTTGCCTGGTTTCTGGACTATTTTGAAAACACCACCTTTAAAAACAAGACCCTTGAACTTCGGGACCGCACTTATGTGATGTACCCGAATCCCGAGGAGCATCTGGAATCCGGGTAACCATACCGGGAAAAAAGTACTGCAAATGACCCGCTTCGCTAAAATACGCGACTTGTTGTAAAAGGGCTTTGGGAACAAAATGGGCACTGGCGTTCGTTAGGATCAAAACAACGTTTGTAGGCCGGGTGGAGCGGTCCCCTGTTTCAGGATTCATACCCATAAGTAGCGCGTGACCCTGCGGGACAAACCACACAGGCACGATATCCCAAAGCGGAACCCGCCTTTACAACGGAGCAGAAAGGCGGGTTACGCTTTGTTGTTATTCAGCCTTCGGATATTTTCGTCTGTTCAAGTGCGTGATGGATATACAGACCATTCTCTTTGTTCCGCTCCACCCGGCCTACTGGCACTGGATGACCCCGACCGCGACGTCCGCGCCGGTGCGGCGGAGGCGGTGTTGCTCATTGAGCACGGTGTGGAGAAATGACCGGATATTTTCTGGGATGGGAGAGGACATTCTTGTCCATCTGATTCATCCTATTCCTTCTGTTCCGGCCGTACCCCAAAGCATCTATCCCAGTGTCTCTTTTGCGCACAGGGTCCACAACGGCAAAGAGATGATTCTTTTTTTTCTTGACCCCATTTTAAAATTCGGGCTCGGGCGGAAAGAACGCCTCCCGATGCGCCATCAGTTCTTCGCAGGTATCGATATCTTCGGGAATGGGAATGAGCAGGATGGGATTCAGACCGGGATCAGGCCACTGGTCGGGATTATTGGGCGCATTCAAAATGTCCAGGGACGCACCGACCACCAGTTGCTCCGAATCATCCCTTACAGAACCCCGCAAACTGCCATCGGAGTAGAGGGTCAGATCGTTTTGAAATATCTCGCGACGGGCAATATAAATCTCTCCCCGAATCAAGCCGAACAACGTTATGAACACCGTAACACCGGGTTTCCCGTCGTTATCATCGTCTTTGATTAGCGGATCGGCGGGATCCATGGACAAAGGCACATCGGGGTTACCGCCGATACCAATCAGCGTGGGCGTGGCGGGGCGAAACAGATTCCAGGCTCCGTCCTCTTCGTACACCTCCACGACAGCGCTTCGCGGCAGAATCGCACGGGTCGCCGCGTCGGGGAAGGTGGTCGTCATATTCTGATTGGCCTTATGCTCGGCATGGCAGAAGCAGTCGTACTCCACCAGTTCGCCCTCTTCAATGACCAGGTCCGTAAATCCATAGGAAACGATGAACGTGGAAAGCGGCCCGTTGGGCGTTTCCCCTTGATAGGCCACCACATCATAATGGGCATAATGCCCCGCCATGGCGGCCATGGCTTCTTTCCGGTTCGCGGGGGCTTCCCAATCCGGATTCCCGGCTGGTGCTTCGTACAGCGGGCTGTCCGGCCAGGGCTTCGGACTCGTACACCCGGCGAGCAGGAAACTGCCGAAAGCGACCGCGGCAAGCGTTACCTTCGGCAAAGATACCTTTACCATCTGAACCTCCTTAAACAGTTCATACAAAATGGGACTTCGCCCGGAAGAAGAGGCGCCTGCGGCGCAACAAAAATGTACTATCGTCTTTCATTACAAACAACGCTAACCACTGTCATTCCGGTTTTTTCGCGGCCTGGCACCCTCTTCGATATACATCCTTTTTCCACCGCGAAAAACCGGAATGACGCGTTGTTTGTGGATTCTTGAACTGAACCAGAACATAACGCTCCTCTTGGTAACAAACAGAACTCATAATTAATTGTCAGCGAAATTGCCCTAAGCGCCTAAATCAAGGTTAATCCACCGGCTCCGCCGGTGGTTGTTGATTTCCAAGATCACGCGCTTTTAAACTGGTCCACCAGGGTGGTAATGCTTGCCTTGGCATCGCCGAAAAGCATGCGGGTATTTTCCTTGTAAAAGAGGGGATTTTCCACCCCCGCGAAACCGGACCGCATGGACCGTTTGAGCACGAAACAGGACCTGGCCAGATCCACGTTAATAATAGGCATGCCGTAAATGGGGCTGGTTTCGTCTTCCCGGGCGGCGGGATTCACCACGTCGTTTGCGCCAATCACGACGCACACGTCCACGCTTTCAATAGTGGGGTTGATATCCTCCATTTCGACCAGCTGCTCATAGGGCACGTTGGCTTCGGCCAGCAGCACATTCATGTGCCCGGGCATGCGTCCCGCCACCGGATGAACGGCGTACTTGACCTCGGCCCCGTTTTGTTCAAGCAGATCGCCCAGTTCACGCACCGCGTGCTGCGCCTGGGCCACCGCCATGCCATAGCCCGGCACGAAGACGACGGAGCCGGCCGCCTCGAGCACGTAGTAGGCGTCTTCGGCGGTAATGGCCTTCACTTCGCCGGTCGCCGCTTTGCCTGCGGCGGCGGCACCGCCCGCGGCGCCGAATCCGCTGAAGAGCACGTTGGTCAGGGAACGGTTCATGGCCTTGCACATGATGCCGGTCAAAATGATGCCGCTCGCGCCCACGAGCGCACCGGCAACAATGAGCACGGTATTGGAAATCACAAAGCCGGCGGCGCAGGCGGCCAGGCCGGAATAACTGTTCAGCAGGGAAATCACCACCGGCATGTCCGCCCCGCCGATGGGAATGGTGACGAGTACGCCCAGCACCAGTGACAGCAGGACGGCTAGATAGAACAGGGGCTGCGCCAGGGAGGCGCCCGGACCGGCGATGTAAACGACGCCGCAAAACAGGAGTAACGCCAGCAATACTCCATTGACAATCTGCTGCCCCTTGTAAAGCACGGGCCGGCCGTCGATGCGCTCCGCCAGCTTGGCATAGGCGATCATACTGCCGGTAAAGGTCACGCCTCCGATGAGCACGGCCAGATAGATGGCAATCACGGGCACCAGTTCCAGTGTACCCCCCGGCGTGTTCAGGAAGGTGTTGTATTCCGCCCAGCCGACCAACAGGCTGGCCAGGCCGCCGGTACCATTGAACAAGGCGACAAATTCAGGCATGGACGTCATGGGCACCCGGACGGCGGCCACCGTGCCGATAACCCCGCCGATGGCCATTCCAAGCAGAATCCACTTGTAATCCATGCCCTCATACAGCAGGGTTGCCACCACGGCAATAAGCATGCCGACTGCCGATACCTTGTTGCCGCGCACCGCGGTTGCGGGTTTACCCAGCATTTTCAGACCGAAAATGAACAGAACAGCCGAGGCAATATAGGAGAGTTCAATGACGGTGTACATTTACTTGCCCCCCTCCTTTGTTTTAAACATGCTGAGCATGCGGTCCGTTACCACGTATCCGCCGAACACATTGATACTGGCACAGATAACGGCGACCAACCCCAGGACAATGCCCAAAGATGAATCCGCATACCGACCGGCCGCAATCAGGGCGCCGACAATGCTGATACCTGAAATGGCATTGGAACCGGACATGAGGGGCGTGTGCAGCTGGGACGGCACCTTACTGATGATCTCGAAGCCGAGAAAAATCGCCAATACAAACGTGAAAAGAAGCAGTAACATATCCATATCAGCTTTGCCTCGCTTTCTTGATAAGGTCGTTGCGCAGTTCGCCCGATTGGATAATCAGGCAACCGTTCATAATCTCATCGTCCACATTCAACCGGAGGGTTTTGGTTTCAGCGTCCCAGAAGTGGGCGACCAGGTTCACCACGTTGGCGCCGTACATCTGGCTGGCGTGGGCCGGCACGCGCCCGGCGAAATTTTCCGCGCCGATGAGCCGTACGCCGTTTACGTCCTGTTCCACGCCGGCCTCCACCCCTTCCACATTGCCGCCCGTTTCAGCGGCCAGGTCCACCACGACACTGCCGGGCTTCATGGTGGCCACCATGTCGCGGGTAACAATGACCGGCGCCTTCCGGCCGAACACCTGCGCCGTGGTAATGACAATATCCGACTGGGTGATAACCTTGGCCATGGCCGCTTTCTGCTGTTCCTTTTGTTCGTCGGTCAGTTCGGTGGCGTAACCGTCCCGGGTCTGCCCTGTTTCTCCCAGGTCAATCTTGACAAATTTCGCGCCCAGCGAGTGGACCTGTTCTTCGACCACGGGCCGTGTATCAAAAGCCTCCACCCGCGCGCCCAGCCGTTTGGCCGTGGCAATGGCCTGCAACCCGGCAACGCCCACGCCGATAATAAATACCCGGGCCGGCTTCAGGGTGCCCGCCGGGGTCATCATCATGGGCAGCACCTGGTTCAGCCGTTCGGCCGCAACCAGCACCGCCACATAGCCCGCCAGGTTGGCCTGGGAACTGAGCGCGTCCATTTTCTGGGCCAGGGTGGTCCGGGGAATCATCTCCATGGCAATGGCATCCACACCGCGTTCCATCAGCGCGTCCAAAACGTCATGGGCTGTAAAGGGTTCCAGGTGGCTGATATGCAGCGCGCCCGCTCTCATACTGCCGATTTCGTTCAGAGGCGGTTTGCGCACCCGGATCACCGCGTCGGCTCCGGCCAGAAGGACCGCGCGGTCATCGTTCACGGATGCCCCCGCTTGCACGTACAGGTCATCCGGAAAACCGCTCGCCGCGCCGAGCCCCGTTTCAACGGAAACGTTGGCTCCCAGTTTCACCAGCCGCGCCACGGCATCCGGGGTTGCGGCCGCGCGCGTCTCCCCGGGGGCTGTTTCTTTCGGAACAAAAATATGCATGGCCGATTCCTCTTTGTAAACCGTTCACGAAAAGGCTTGACGCCTGCCTGCACCCACGCCCTGAAAACGTTACAGTAAACACCGGATAGACGGGCGATATTCCGTTGGCGCATCTAACAAATACAAGAAGCATTCATCGCAAAATGGATGTGGCATCAGACATCGGTTTCTTCCTGAATTCCAGAGGCAGTCCCGTTTTCGCTTTGTCTACACGCCATATTTTTCCGGGGTGCGGGCAGCCCTGCGCGTTGAAAGCGGCTGGAAGCCGTTTCTACATTGGTCTCTTCACAACGCGTTACTTGCGTTTCTTGCCGCCCAACTGGTTGATGCCGTCGAGGACCGAATCATCCCGGTATTGCGGCCAGACCGGTTGCAGGGATGTCATTTTTTGGCCGGCCGCGTCGTGCATTTTCCGGCACAGGGCGGTTGCCGCCTTAACCACCTTGCTTCCGGCTTTTTCTTCGAGGAAACTGCTGCGCGCCGTTCGGATTTCATAGCCGCCGCCGTCAAAGGCGGCTTCGGCACAGATATAGCCGTTGTAGCCGTTGGCGAGTTCCGCGCAGCAGGTATAGGGGAACGGGGAGGCACAAGCCACCTCCTGCGCGAAGGCCTGGAAGAACTCCGCGGGCACACCCCAGAACAGGCCGTCTCCGACCCGGACACCCATAATCTCCAGCCTGCGGTAGGGTTGTTTCTTTGCCAACGCGTCAACCAGGATGGATTCGTTGGCATAGATGGTCTCCACATTCTCCGCATTCGGCGCTTCTTTCCGCAGCACCTGTTTCGCCTTGCGCAACGTGTCCGCGGGAACCGGGCGAATCGCTGCCCGCGCCTGCACCGATTTACAGTCAAGAGAGACCCCGCGCCTGTACTCCGTTCCCGCGACCGCCTGAATAGCGGCCCCGCCCACACAACGCCCCGTCCGCTCCGCCCACCACGGTCCCAATTCCATGGGCCGTGAACTACGGTTGTCCACCTGGGTCACATCGCCGCAGGCGCCGTTGAGAAACACCACCCCGAAATCGGGGCCATAGACGCCCTGCAAGGTGTCCACCACTCCCTTGATGTAATCCGCCGAATAGAGCAGCCCGTTCATGTGCGTGGCATGACACGCGAAATTAACGATACAACCAAAGGGCGCGAAGGTATCCGGGTCCCCCAGCGTAAGCACGGTGACGGAGGGGTCTTCCGGCCCGACCGGCGCAACGATATCGGGGTGCAGCTTGCCGGGGTGCGTCCGCTGTTTTCCGTCCTTCATGAGGAAACGACGGTTGAAGGCCACGCCCGGGGCTACGGCCCGGTTCCATCCCGCCAAGGCTGGACGGCTTGCACGAAAGGCCTCGGAAATCGCCGCGGCAATCTGCCCGGCAACGAATGCCATATACGTCTCGTCGGGCTCCGACAAGAAACCACCGAAGAGGGGACCGCCGGAATGGGTGTGCGTGGCCGCGATTAAACACTGGGCAGCCGGAATGCCACAAAGGCGCTGGGCTTCTTTCCTCGCCTGCTTCACGACCTGTTCGGGCACGACAATAGCATCCACCTGCACCAGGGCGATCTTGGTTCCATCATCCAGCGCGGCGGCACGCACATAGAGGTCGTCATGGACGCCCAGCGCCAGGCGTCGTTCAAACAGGCCCGGAATGTCCTTGCCGGGCGGTGGTGTAATACAGGCGGTGGCAAAACCGGCTTTCATTGCATTCATGGGAACTTCCTTGTAACAATGGTGATTGTCCCTATTGAACCATACGGAGCGACCATTCACAAAACGAAAGATAACCCTGTGCCAAACGTTCATAAAGATTTCCATGGCGCCTTGAGTTACGGGCTGCAGTTTCTCGAAGACGCCTACGGGCAGGAAGGCGTCCGGGAATTCCTGTCAGGCCTGGCGGCAACGGTCTACAAACCGCTATGCGACGACCTGCGTGCCCGCGGCCTGGAAGCGCTGCAAGACCACTGGAAAACCATTTTCGACCTCGAAGGAGGCGGGTATGAGATGCACCTCGAAGACGACACGCTGGTACTGACCGTAACACGCTGTCCCGCACTCACCCACATGCAGGAGCACGGCTACGCCATTGCCGACCATTTTTGCGAACACACGCGCATCGTGAACGAAGCCGTGTGCGTTGCGGCCGGATACGCATCCAGCGTTGACTATGACCAGTCCGCCGGTTCCTGTATTCAACGATTCTGGAAGGAATAAGGCAATGATATCGCGTTCAGCAAAGGAGGGACTGACTCCCCAAAAACAGTCAACACGCATTGCCTTTAAAAAAAGCACGCCTGTTTTTGGGATGTCTGTCCCTCCTTTGCGGGAATCAGAAGCGGTTTTTTATCTCGTTCCCAAATTCTATTTCTCTCTTCTCTCGTTCCCAAATTCTATTTGGGAACGCACTTCCCCGCGAAGTTCCACTTCGCAACCATGGTTGAGCGCCGGACTCTATCGGCCGAACCTATACAAAACGAGAAATAGAATTTCAAGAGAGAGTCCGTTCCCAAATAGAATTTGGGAACGAGAGAACGAAGCCGTTTGCGCCTTTGCGGAATACGCCTCCAGCGTTGACTATAGCCAGGAGGCGGGCGCCTGCATTCAGCGCTTTTGGAAGGAGTAATACAATGATCTCGTGCACCGAATTTATCTGGGTCTATGCCGCGCTGTTCCGCTTTCTCGAAGAAAAGGGCGGCAAGGGAAAAGTCATTGAATTCTGGAAAGGTATCGCCGATAACTTTCTGGGCAACCTGCGCGAACTTGTGGAGGCGGAAGGGTTGCAGGGTATGCACCGCTACTGGTCGCATACGCTGGGCGAAGAGGGCGGCCGCCACACCATGACCTTGTATGACGACATGTTTGTCATCGACATGCATGAATGCCCTTCGGCGCGGCTTATCTTTCAGGAAGGACGGGATGCCCCCTATGCGGACTATTGCGAACATTGTCGCTGGCTCTATCCCCCACTCCTTGCCGAATACGGGTATGAAGCCGATATGAACATTATTGACTGTAAGAAAGGCCGGTGCCGGCTTACGGTGCGCAAACGCGAAGAGACACTCTGAGTTTAAACTTTTCGGTAATTACGATACACCCCCAGAAATGGTTCATGGCGGTTGCTTTATTCAAACCAGGGCATGTCCTATTAGACACGTATCCACTATTAAGGAAAATACGGTCTATCATACATTTATAGAGGCAACAGGATATGGTACCCTGCTTGTTCGAAATGGTGATCACAGGCAAGCGCGTCAGCAATGGAATATGCCTTCATGACAGCGAAGGAAATACAGTCGGTCAGAGACCATTGTTTATCAGAACGTCTGCCATAGATTTGCACACCTTCATCAAAAAGGGCCGACGATGCCGGAACAATTTCCGTTTCACTGTCCTCACGCAGCGCACAAAGCATGTCCATGAACAGATTCCGGTCATGGGGGCTGCGGAAATAATTTCCCAGTTCAAGCAGCACGTATTCGGTTGTTACAACGTCGTATTCCCAGTAGGTACTGGCATTCAAGGCATTCTGATGATGACTATCGCGTGGATTGACCAACGCAATATAGAACGAGGTGTCCGCAAAAGCCACTTTCATTTCTTGCGTGTTCCATACAGATAGTCATCGTGGTGTTCCGCGGCATCTTCGGGCAGGTCTTGCGCCTTGCCAATGACATTGCGCATCCGTTCCGCCAGTGACCTGCGGAGGACGTGCGCCCGTTTATCAGCCACTTCAATCAGTACAGGCGTACCTTCCTGCATATCGGCGGGTTCGTCCAATATGACCATGCCATTTTCAACATGTCCTTTATATACCATAGGTCATCCCTTATGCTACCCGAAATTGTAACATAATGTCCCTATCTTCAGGCTAATGGTATCTTCAGACTAAAAATCAGGTATGACATTCAGGCTTCTTTCTCCAGTTGCTATCAGAAATTAGTCTGGCAGCGTCTTTATGCGCTATATTTAAACTGCTAACGTCGGACTTCCTGAACTCGTCGGAATTTACAATGGCACTTTTTGAGAAAACACAGAGACTGAGTAAAGAAGGGACTGACTGCCAAATAGCTCCTGAGTACAGCGTATAATCCTGTGTTTCATGTTCGCTATTTGGTAGTCTGTCCCTTCTTTACGGCCTTTGGCGTCAAACTTTTGTGCAATACTGTTTTCCGAAAAACCGCGTCAAAACGCTGTCGAGGTTAGGAAGTCTGAACGTAGAGGAGACAGCCCCGTGGAAGCGATAAAAAGAACAGCGGATGTAAAAGACCACAAACTAACAGTTTGTCTGCCTGAAGATTTTGAATACTCCCGGGTTGAAGTTATTATTTTGCCTTGTGAACCACAAGCAACCGCCTCCGGAGATGCTCCTTCTAAGTGGCAGATGGACTTTTTATCCGTTTCTTGTTGGGATGAGCAATCAGAAGGAGCGAAAGGCAATCATGGCCGCTGAAAACATTTTTTCTCGTTCCCAAATTCCGTTCTTGTCATTACGCACATCTTTCCGTTCAGGATGGGGTATTGAGATGCCGACGTATGTATTCAGAATCCCAACGGGATTCCCTATCATAGCCCAGCGGTTGCGGTACCCCGCTACCCTGGGTAAGTGATGTCTCTCCTTCTCTCTTTTCTACTCCAACGGAGTTACGTCGGTTTTCCCATATGGCATTCGCACCAATTGACGCAACCCCGTTGGGGTAAACGGGAATTGGGGGCACATTCCAACCCGGGGTAGCGGGGTACCGCAACCCCGGGCTTTGTTCCTAAATCCCGTTGGGATATTGAATTCAAACATTCGTTCTGTCGCTACTATTCATTGCCAATAGATGTGGATAATGACAAGAATTCCGTTTGGGAACGGACTCTCTCTTGAAATTCTATTTCCCGTTTTGTGTCGGTCCGGCCGATAGAGTCCGGCGCTCAACCATGGTTGTGAAGTGGAACTTCACGGGCAAGTGCATTCCCAAATGGAATTTGGGAACAAGAGAGGGGTTTGCGCACCTCGCGCGCGGCAGAAGACTTCCACTGGATTTTATAGCAAGCCATCACGTTTTAACTCGTTGACTACCTGCTCATGTGATACGGTTTCTTCTTCCCGGCGTTCGGCCAGCACAACGAGATCTTCCAGTTCTTCCATCAATGCGTCAAAGGCTTCCAGGGACAGTAGTACGCCGGACTTTTTTCCTTGGTCGTCAGTAACATACTTAACATGCAATTCGCGTATATCCAACATAACCAAGGCTCCCAAACAGATGTTATCAGCGCACCGGGCTACAGTGTTCTTTGCTTACGTATGGCCCGGTGCAATGAACTTGATAATTGATTTTGTCTTTCAAGTATCTCACAATGCAATTTAAAGGTGCAAGATTGAATTTTATGGTTTCACTGTCATCATGCAGTCTTCAGCATCTGGGTTGAAGTTTGAACCGCAAGATTCAAAATGAAAAGGCGGGTTCGGCTCAGATAGTAGGGTGTATCCGGTATTTACTTGCCTTTAAAGTGCCCACATCATTTTTGGCATTACCCCGTGGTTACGCTCCACCCGGCCTACTGTTTTTGTGCCGCTTTATGGCTTACACCCACCAGGCTCCAGGCCAGGCTCAGGACATAGCCGAGCAGGGCACTGACGGTTAGTCCGAACATTCCCCAAAACAGCCAGAACACGCTGGTACTCATCGCGGCCACCACACCCAGGCCGCACAGGGCTCCGACAAACACGCCCGGCGTGTTGGCACGCTTGGTGAGTATGCCGAGCAGAAACATGGCAACCACCGGCCCCACCAGGAAACTCGATATTTTGCCTGTAATTTCCAGAATCGTGCCAAGCCTGCCCACGTAAAACGCGCCGCCCGTGGCCGCAAGCCCCAGAAGAATGGTGCAGATGCGTCCCGCGCGCAGGTAATGGCCGTCCTCCTTATCCACATGATGGAAAAAGCGCTTGTAGAAGTCCATGACCACCACGGTGCTCATGGAATTGAGCCCGGCGCTCAAGCTGCTCATGGTGGCGGCGATGATCCCGGCAATCACCAGGCCGGAAATACCCACAGGCAGCCCGTGGGTAATGAAGTGGGGAAACACCCGGTTGACCGCCTGAACCTGATTATCCGGGTCCAGGCCGATGAGCGACTGCATCATCTCCGGATGTTGCTGGTAATAGGCAAACAGACCCGTGCCCACGAGGTACAGGGAAAGGATGACCGGCACCACCAGGAAAGACTGGGTAACGGCGCTTTTCAGCAGGTCTTTCATGGACTTGGCCGTAAAATAGCGCTGCACCACCAGTTGGTCCGTACCGTACGAGGAAAGATTGTTGACCAGGCTCATGGCAATGATGCCCCAGACCGTGAACTCGGCGCTCAACCGCCAGTCGAAATTCGCCATGCGGGTCCGGCCGTGTTCCGATGCAATCGCCCAGATGGTGGGCACGCTGCCCCCGAAATCGGCGAGGATAAAGACCAACGTGATGACAATACCGAAGGTCAGCACGCAGAAATGGATCACATCGCACCAGATCACGCCTTCAATGCCGCCCAAGGCGGTGTAAAACGCGGTCAGCAGACCGATGGCAAGAATACAAACGGCAAGATTCGCGCCGGTAACGACGGACAAGGCCAGGGCGGGCACATAAATAACGGACGCCAGCCAGCCGCCGCGCGTGAGCAGGAAGAGGAACGCGGCCAGCAGGCGGATGGACACATGAAAGCGCTGTTCCAGATACTCATAAACGGTAAACACCTGCAGGCGGTAAAAGACGCGCACGACCACGAAGACCGCAGTCAATACCGCGAAGGGGAAAACGAGGATGGTCAAGGCATAGCGCAAATCATGCTGAAACGCCATGGCAGGCGCGCCCATATAGCTGACGGCGCTCAAGTCCGCGGCAATGACGGACAGGGCGATGGGCAACCACCGTATGCGGCGGTTCGCGAGGAAGAAGTCGGAAGCGGTCTTCTGGCGACGCACAAAGAGGCTGCCGAAGATGACAATGCCCACGATATAAACAATCATGACCCCGAAATCTATAAAAGACCAACTGCTCATAGGGTAGTGCCTTTCAGTATCGGCCGCCTACTTGGCCGTGTAGCCCCCGTCCACGGGGAGATTAACGCCGGTAATATAGGCCGATGCCTCGCTGGCCAGGAATACCACAGCGCCCATAAGGTCTGTTTCGTTGGCCAACCGCCCCAGGAACGTCCGTTCGCCGTATTGCCGGACAAAGGCCTCCGGCATGGAAGCGGTCCAGAAGCCGCCCGGCGACAGGCAATTGCAGCGCACCCCCCGGGCGCCGTAATAGCTGGCCACAAATCGCGTGAAGTTGATCATACCCCCCTTGTGAAAGAAGTAGTCGGGGTACCAGCCGTTCATCTCCGTGCCGCGATAGATGAAGGGATCCGGCCCGATCATACCCTGGATGGAACCGATATTGACAATCGAGCCGCCGCCCTGCGCCGCCATAACATCGCCCAGGGCGCGGGTGACCGCGAACAGACCGGTAGCGTTGATATGCATGCTTTCGGCGAAGGCATCGAGGTCATCCTGGTAGCCTTTTCTCATGGGCCGGGCCACCGCGTTGTTCACCAGCACGTCAATATGCCCGGACTTTTCAATGATATGGTCACGCAAGGCGAACGCCGAGGCTTCCTCCCCCTGGTCGAACTGCACAGGATGAATCTTGAGACCTTCCACGGCCAGCGTATCAGCCAGGCCTTTGAGTGCGTCCAGGTTGCGCGACGCCACAAAAGTCTCCGCGCCGGCCTCCGCGAGAGCGCGCACCAACTGGCGGCCATATAACCCAGCGCCGCCGGTAATCAATGCCACTTTTCCCGTCAGGGAAAACGTATCCAAAAACGACATCTTTTACTCCTTTTCGAATTTCAGGGGCAACAGGCTTAATATCTTATAGGTCCTATAGGTCCCATAGGCCCTATATGCCAGACTTAAAAACGGGAATTCCCTACATCACTTGAATCTCAACACCACCCTGTTCCCGGCTCTGAATGCCGGCGATGACCATGCGCATAAGTTCTTCGGTCTCGGTAAACGGATAGGGCCGCACACCGGTTTCCAGAAAGCGCACAAAATCAGTCAATTGTTCCTTGAACGCGTAAAAGGTATCTTTGAACTGGACCTGGACCGACGCCGCGGTACCGCACAGTTGGAGACACCCGAAACTGCCGTACATGTCCTCAATGGCAACCACGGTCACGTCCGCACCGGAAGCGTGCTTGAAATGAACGATATTGCGTTCGGCGGCTCCCGTGTTTCGTCCCGACACGAAGCCGGGTCCCAGTATGGGATACACCGCCGACAAGGCGTGAATGCCGTACCGTTCCCACGATTTCGGCGTGGTGATGGAGGCATACCGCAGTTGCCCCAGTTCATGGGTCTGCAGGCGATAGGGCAGGAACTCCTTGGCGTAAGCCATGCAACTGCTGCTCATAATGGACGCGCCCCCTGCTACCCACTGCCGGAAGATATCCAAGTCGTTGGCGTTGTCCACCAAGGGCTTGTCCACAAAAATCGGGAGTCCGGCCTCCACGAAGGAGCGGCACCGTTCCACATGCTCCCAGCCCTTGTCCGTCGCAATGATCACCGCGTCCACCGCGCCGATAACCTCCTCGGGCCGCTCGACAATGTTGGGAATGCGCGCCGCCCGCGCCACCTTTGCCGCGTCCGCGGGATCATCCGTCCAAATATGGGTAACCCGCGCGCCGCCAATGCCGAAGGAGGACTCCGGCTGACGGCCCAGGTATTGTGGAATCACCGGGAACGGGCACCGCGCCATCGCCTCGGGATCATACCCGTTGAAGATGGCGCTCCACGAATACGGGTGGCCGTTGCCGTCCACCATACCCAGCATGGCCAGGCGCAGGGGGTTCTCCATGGTAGGAAGCCTTTCGTATTGATTAAGAAGCCTTCTTCACTACTTGAAGTTTTACCTTCAAATCTTGGCAATGGCTATAGGGCAGCCATCCATCCCGCTGCAGGCGGCCTACGACCACGCCAGGCGATACCCCCACCTCCTTGGCAAAACCGCATAACTGCCTTTTACTGATGGATAAAGGACGGGGATGGTTTCCAGCGCCATGGGCGGCCAGAAATGTGTTATATGCACTACGGAGGATTAGAATATCTTGCGCAAACGTATCGGCTTCCCGTTCCTTGTCGCTGTCCCGACTCTTGTCAAATTCAAGAAAAATATCCTGTCGGCCATGAAGTTTAAGGTGGCCGAGTTCGTGAAACAAGGTGAACCAGAAGTTGCCGTCATCTTTGCCGCGCAGGCTCATTTGAAGTATGGCCTTGCTGCTGGAAGCCGTCAATCGCCGGGTAGCCCCATAAATAGGCGCACCCTGTATTCCAGGCTCCAGCACCAGCGCCACGCCGCAGCCGGCTAATAACTCAGATATGCGGGCTAGACTTGCGCTGATGTCGCCAGGCACTAATGCCCGAATATCATCTATGGCCGCAGACAACCTTTTTTTGTCAAAGGAGGCGCATTCGATAGATGCCGCTTTGAGTTCACCCAGACGAAGCCACGCCGCAACAGCGCCAAAACGAATATTCAGTTTTTCTGACTTGCGATAACAGCACGTCTCATAGGTATCCTGCCAAACCGCCTCAAACTCCTGCGGGCCCGCGACACCAAAAAACTGAAACACCGCAGCCACGATATCCGCCTTGTCCTTGTATCGGGGCATGGCATCACGCGCAACCAGTTCCTTCACCGGAATTTCCATCTCCTCCAGCCAATCCGTAGATGCCGCGTTTCGTTCGTGCTCCCGCAGCCGGGCGGCATGTTCTTCGCAATTCTTCTGAAGATTCAGCCAGAACCGGGCCGGTACCCGAAATACTTTTTCCAGTTGGATCGCCGTATCGGGGGTGATGGGTTCACGGCCGGTGATAACGCCGTTAATCGTCTTGCGAGACAAGCCGGTCCGCTCAGCAAGGTGGACCTGAGACATCTCGGATTTCTCCAGGGTCTCCGCGAGGGTCTTGCCGGGCAAGACCACATAATCCGGGGCAAAGGCATACTTATCCATGGGGATCCTCGATTCCTGTAATGATGATTCGGGTCACGCGCGTCCAGTCCACACCGCCGCCCGGAAGCTCAGGCTCCGGATCATGGCCTGCCTCAAATAACAACCGATAGGGATGGTCCAAGTCTACCGAGAATACGGCCTTCTTTTGTCCTTTATTGCGACTGTGTTGATGAAGGCGTGGGCCCGGTAAATACCGCAACTCATCAAGACAAGCAGCGGCGTGTAACTCGTACAAACGTCGTTTGACAAGATCAGCGCGCTCCTTTCCACACTTCTGCTGAAGTTTCCTTTCATTTTCAAAAACGCGCTTAAGACTATTGGATTCGTAATGAATGTCCAGTACAATGTCTCCTACAAGTGTAACCTATGAGGTTACAGTTTGTCAAGAAATAGTTTCAAGTAAAACAAACACTGAAACGAACATCATCTGCTATGGGTAACAGATACGGTTTTTGACCACCAGGATACAGGTACAACCTTACTGCGGTCCCACTATGCCGACCTCTGTGAATTCCGGGGACAGGAACTCCCTTATTCACAACAAAATACGTTCCTCATACATTTGCAAGGCCATATTTTATCAGCATACCAGAAAAGCACCGACACCGCCTACAATAGTCTCCGGAAACCTGTGTGCGCCAGGGGGCCCTCCAGCAGGTCGGCGACCCGGCCCCGGTCCAAGGCAGCCGCCAGTTCCGCGAAAACCGTGTCCAGCGCCTCCGCGTACCGGGCGACAATGCTTTCCGTGTGGGCGAAGGTCGGATAAATGGCGGTGCCGGCAAGGAAACCACGCTGCAGCATCCGGGTGGTAAAGGCGGTCTTCAACGCGTTTGCCTGTTCATGGTCAAAGGCGAAATGGGCCAGACAGGGATATCCCTCCCCCACGTTTACGGGCAGGCCGTGTTTCTTCCCCGCCGCCCGCCAGGCTTCCTGTATTAACGTTCCGATGCGCGCGACATGGGCAGTGACGTTTTCTGCCTTCAACTTTCGAATCGTGGCGAGCGCGGCCGTCGGCCCGACGCCCTCGGTCCAATAGGTGCTGCTGATGAAGGAGTTTTGCGCGCCGTCCATCGCCTGTTTCGCGCCGATGACGGCGGCAATGGGATGTCCGTTGCCGAGGGCTTTGGCGAACACGGCCATATCAGGCGCAACGCCCAGCCGGAGGTGTGAACCCCCATGGCAGAGGCGCCACCCGATGGTAATCTCGTCGAAAATGAGTAACGCCCCATACTGATGGGTCCTGTCCCGGATATAGTCGAGATAACCCGGTTCGGGGTCATGGTACCGGCAGGGCTCCATGATTACGGCAGCCAACCGGCAACCGTGTTCGGCCAGTATCGCATCAAATGCCGCCCGGTCGCCATAAGAGAAGGTCAGGGCCGTGCCCCGCAATTCGCGCGGCACGCCCAGCGGGGCCAGCCCGGGAAGAAGATGTCCGCGCAGGGCATCCTCCGCGCCGAGGTTGGCCGCGAGATACCAGTCCTGCCAGCCGTGATACCCGCAAAGGGCGACCACGGACCGGTCGGTGGTGGCGCGGGCGATGCGCACGGCGACCGCGCAGGCCTCGCCGCCGCAGCGCGCGAAACGCGCCTGCTCCGCCCAGGGATGGAGTTCGCACAGCGCATCAGCCAGTTCGACTTCCTCCGGGCTATTCAGGGTGCACATGCTGCCGCGCTGAATACGGTCCGTCACCGCCCGGGTCACGTCGGGATCGGCGTATCCCAGCAGGCACGACCCGACGCCGTTATGGGTCATATCAAAATAATGGCGCCCGTCGAGGTCCCACACCTCGCAGCCGCGGGCCTCACGGTAATAGGCGGGCCACACGTCCGGCGCGAACATTTCGGGCCGTTTGCTGAGCAGCTGGGTGCCGCCGGGTATGCGCCGCTTGGCGTGCTGATAAAGCGCTTCCGTTTGTGATATATGGTCCATGGCAATTTCCAAGTTCAACGCGGGCGTTGCCCGCAACCCAAGAGAAACAACAGCACCTGAGCAAAAAATGGGACTGCCTCCGGCGCACACAAAAAAACTGAGCGACGTACTTAATCCAGAATCGCGCTGGAGGCTGTCCCAGATTTTTTGCGGGCGTGTAGTTCAGAACCGAAAAAATGTGGTACAGTTCCCGCCGCTGGGTTATGGGAAAATCAAAAGTCTAAAACATGTATCAATGCGCTTGTAACAATAAACGGTAACGTAAATATTGCGGCGGGAACAGTCCCATTTTTTCTCCGCCCATGCATTCCACTTCTTGTTTTTTATAATGGTACTTGAGCGGTTAGGTCCTAAGGGTATCACATTTGCGCGGCGCCATTGAAGATGTTATTCTCAGGCACAAGGAGGCTTCTATGAAATTTCTTATTATAGGTTGCGGTTCCATGGGCCGCCGCCGGGCACGATGCCTGCACTCCCTGGGGTATCGTGATATTCTGGCCGTGGATATTCAAGAAGAACGGCGGCGCGAAATGACATCCGAACTGGGAGTGGAAACCTGCGGCGACTTGGAAGTCGCGCTTCAGAAACAGCCGGACTTCGCGCTGATTTGCCTGCCGCCGCACCGGCATTATGATGCCCTGTTGCGACTCATCGCCGCGCGCGTACCGGCGTTCTGCGAATCCCCCCTGGTCATGACGCTGGAACAGGCGGATGAGGTCATTGCCCGTTCTGAAGAGGCCGGGGTGTTCGTTGCGCCCAGCATGACCTATCTCCACAACGCCATCCATCTGAAGGTGGCCGAAATCCTGCGCGACGGAACCCTGGGCAAGCCCCTGGCTGCGATCTCACACGCAGGGCAGCACGTGGCGGACTGGCACCCCTACGAGGACTACCGTCACTTCTACGCGTCGAAACGAGCCGAGGGCGGCATGTGTTTCGACATGCTCCCCCACGAGTTTCACCTGTTCACCCATCTCTTCGGGTCCGCGAAGGCACTGACCTGCATGGCGCGTCGTCGCTGCGAAACGATTGAAACGGACCCGGGCGCCTGCGACGTGTACGACGTGCTGCTGGACATGGCCTCCGGCGTCTCGCTGATGGTTCACGAAGACATGTTCCAGCGCCCCTTCAACGTTTACCGCCGCATCATGTGCGAAGAAGGCGCCATCGAGTGGAACTGGCACACGCTGCGGGTGTGTGAGTACGGGGCGTCCCAATTTCCCGGAAGCGCCGATTGGCGTACGGTCGAACTAAAAGCGTATGATTTCGAGCAAATGTACGTGGCCGAAATCGGCCACGCCCTGAACAGCCTGCGGGGCGAAGAAGTCTATGGCATGCCGCCGCGCCGGGAACGGGATATTCTCCGGCTCGTGCTGGCGTGTGAAGCAAGCTCCGCATCGGGCAGACAACTGGAACTACAGGAAAGAGAGGTCTGAAATGCCATTTTCCGTGGAACAAATCAAGGGCGTTATGCCCGCACTCATGACGCCGTACGATAACAACGGCGCCGTCAATTTCGATATGATCCGCCGCATCGTCACCCTGCAGATCAACGAGGGCGCGGGCGGTTTCTTCGTCTGCGGCAGCAGCGGCGAAGGGCTCCTGCTCACGCCGGACGAACGCAAACGGATCGCGCGGACCGTCATCGAAACGGTTGCGGGCCAGGTCCCCATCATCGTCCATGTCGGCGCGGTATCCACGCAGGAATCCGCGATGCTCGCCGCCGATGCGCGCAAGGCCGGCGCGGACGCCGTGTCCAGCATTCCGCCGGTCTATTTCAAGGTGGGGCTCGCCGGCATGCTCCAGCACATACGCGGTATCGCCGAGGCGGCGGAACTGCCCACCTTCTACTATCATATCCCCGCCCTGACCGGCGTTCAATTAAACCCGGAGGAAGTGGTGGACGCCTTCACCAGCGTTCCCGGCGTGGTCGGCATGAAATTCACCGATTCCGACATGTTCTTTCTCTGGTCCATGCTCGACGCCGGGAAAGGCCGGTTCCGCGTATTCAACGGGTCGGACCAAATGCTCTTCCAAGGCCTGTGCACCGGCGCCATCGGCGGCATCGGCTCCACCTACAATTACCAGATGCGGAACATCGCCGGCGTTTACAACGCCATGGAGGCGGGCGATTTCAACAAGGCGCGCGAATGGCAATGGAAAGCCAACGCCGTCATCAAGGTCCTGTTTCACAACGGCGCCAACCACGCCTGCGAAAAAGCCATCATGCGGTTGCGGGGCTTTGAGGTCGGCACTCCCCGCAGCCCCCTGGTGCCCTTCCCTGCGGAAAAGATGGATGTGTTGAAACGGCAGCTGGAGGAAATACATTTTTTTGATTGACCCCTTGCGGTTGGTCTGGCACGGTCGGACGCGGTCGGACAACATCAATGCTACTGTAAACGAGGGCAAGGAATATTCAGTCATGGATGCTTTGCCAAAAAACGAATCCCCTCCCAAACTGATTCTCGGCACCGTGCAGCTCGGCATGCCCTACGGCATCGCCAACACTTCCGGGCAGCCGGACCGCGCCACGGCGCGCGCGATTGTCATGGCTGCCCTTGATAACGGCATTACCCATTTCGACACGGCCCAGGCCTACGGGGACAGCGAATCGGTGTTGGGCGATACTTTAAATGAACTGGGCGTTTCAGAAACGGTCTGCGTCGCGTCCAAACTATCCGGAACCCTCGACCCCACGGATACGGCCGGCCTTCGTGAGGCCATTGAAGCCTCTTTCTCCCGCCTGCGGGTTAACCGCCTGGGGTGCATGCTGCTTCATCAACCCGCCTGGCTTTCTTTTTGGGACGACGGGTTGGGCGAGGTCCTGCGGCAGTACCGGGAGGAAGGCCGCATCGGCGCGCTCGGGGTTTCGCTGAACACGGTAGCCGATGCGCCCGCAGTGCTCGCCCACCCGGAGGTCGCTGTCCTGCAAGCCCCCTGCAATGCCTGGGACCGGCGCATGGTGGAACAGGGCCTTCTTGAAAAGGCGCGCATATCCGGACGCCTCTGCTGTATCCGCAGCCTCTACCTGCAGGGGCTGCTCACCATGACGCCCGAAGCGGTCGCGGCAAGGCTGCCCGCGGCCCGTGACGCCGCCGCGCGGTGGTGGGAACTTGCCCGCACCTTCGGCATCCCCCCGAAAGCGCTGGCGTTACGCTATGCCCTTACCCTCGATGCGCCGCTGGTGGTCGGCGCCGAATCCGCGGAGCAGGTGGTGGAAACCGCCCATATGGCCGCCGACCTCGCCCCGCTGACGCCGCAGGACATCCAAACCATCGCATCGGCCATGGACCCGCTCCTCAACGAGACCATCCTGGAACCCTGGCGGTGGAAACCGCGTTCTTCGTGAACGGTACAAGGCGTGAAAGGTCTCCACTCCGGGAGAAGGACGCGCCGGCGGATAACCTTTCAGGCGCCTCCCTTATTCCATCTTGCGGGTAAGCCTTTGTGCCGGGGCGGTCCTGTCCAGGCGGTATTGATAGTCAGGCCATAACGGGCAGTTCAGGTCCACCCAGGCTTTTATCGCGTGCATCTCGTCCCGGGTCAAGTCCACCTCGCCATGGTTCGGGTCTTTCAAAACCTCCCAGAGCCTGCTTTGTAGCGTGCCGAAAGAAAGGGGTTCGGCCTTGAACGGCCGGATTCCCCAGGTGTAGTCAAAATAATGGACCCACCCGCCCTCGATGAGCGAACGGTACGAGGCGGGAATATGCTCGTTGTCGGGCTTGCCGCGCAAATCGGGGCGCGTCCCGAACAACCCGCCTCCGTGGCATTGTACACAAGCGCGGTCCAGCACCGGCTGCACGACCTTCTCGAAGGAAAAGGGTTCCGCGCCCCAGGGCGGCGGCGCAAGCCGGTCGGGCGCCCGGCGCAGGGCCTCGCGCATGCCGAAGGGGGGCGATGTCGTCTGGCGGTCCTCGTGGCAGCCGATGCAGCTGCGCGTCTCCCCCGGCTGCAGTTGAATCACACTGCGCATCCGCTGGAGTTCGTTGAAGTTTTCATCAAGCAGCTGAAAATAGAGTTGCCTGCCTGCGGGCGCCAGGAAATTCGCCGAACCGTCTTCCGCCACGGGCGCGACGCCATAGGACCGTTTCGCTTCGTAGGTCGGCCAGGCGGGATCGTCGCTCACGCGGTAAAGGCCCTCCCCCACCGCTTCGATTTTGTTCGGCCAGTCATGATTGGTGCGCAGGGGCGCCACCGTCACATTTGCGGTTCGGGTGAGATAACTGTTGACTGGGCCATGCACGAGGTGGGTCGGTGAAGCATAGTAATCCTGGAAGGGCGGATGGTCTTTCCGGCACTCACCGTTGGCAAGACGGTCCAAATCGGCGGGCACCTCTTCGGCGACACGAATGTATTTCGCGCGGCCCCGCGCCACCGTATCGCCCAGGCCGATATAGACATCCTGGACCGTGAAGCATCCCAGGTGTTCTTCGGCGAGTTTCGCGTCCAAGGAACTGGCCGGCGAAGGCGGCCTCGGTTGCGCGCGCAAGGGGCGCGGCCCCATGCTGCTGATTTCGGGATCGACATACAGCACTTCGCGGTTCCCGTACCGGTCGATAACATACAAACCGTAGTTATGATGATTGTCCGGGTTGTGGCTCACGAGAAAATGGTCCCGGGAGACGGGATAGGGGTCCCGAAAAGTATCCGTATAACTGCGGTCCATCTGGTAGCAGGGCCGCGTATCAGGTGTGATATTGGTAATGGCCTCCGTATCAAAGGGGCCCTTGCCCCGGTCTATCAAGGCGATGGGGCCTTCGTGCGCCCCGTGCGACATCAGCGTGCAGACAAGTTCGTGGGTGCCCGGAATCTCATGAGCCTGGCTGTAGCAATTGGGCGTATTGTTTCCAAAAACCAGCTCGGTGTGCGTGCCATCGGGGCGGATGGTCCAGAGGGTATGGCTGAAGTCCGCGCCCTTGTCGATATATTCGGACCGCGTCCAGAGAATGAGGCCGTCGCTCGTGACCGAAGGTTTCCATTCGCTCAGGTTGGCGAAGGAAAGCCGCCGTATATCGGCGCCGTCCCGCTCCATGCGGTAAAGGACGTAGGCCTGGGGCCGCCAGCAGAGAAAGCGCAATGCGCACCGGGTCGAGATGAACGCCACGCCGCCATCGGGCAGCACGGCGGGATCAAAATCGTGAAAAGGCCCCTCGGTAAGTTGCCGCACGTC
>JAKJCY010000059.1:0-10272 GCA_022706235.1 Candidatus Hydrogenedentota bacterium
CAGACAGCAGTATTGTCGAACTTCGCTGTGGCGTTGTAGAAACAAAACTTTTCAGTATATCGCCGGAAGAATTTCCGCCAATTCGAAAATTCGATGGTATCGCTCCTTTGGTTTTCAAACAGTCCTTACTAAAAAGCCTGTTTAAAAAAACATCGTTCGCAATTTGTACCGATCAATCGCGCTATAATCTGACGGGACTGCTTCTTGAAACGCGCTCAGATACCCTTCGCGTTGTGGCAACCGATGGCAGACGTCTAAGTTTTGCCGTAAGTGAAGAGAGTATTGATATCGAACATGATATCCGCGTCATTGTACCGTCAAAAATGATTCAACAGCTGCAATCCCTGTTAAAAGATGACGAA
Organism: Candidatus Hydrogenedentota bacterium; assembly: GCA_022706235.1. Classification (GTDB taxonomy): domain Bacteria; phylum Hydrogenedentota; class Hydrogenedentia; order Hydrogenedentales; family CAITNO01; genus JAAYBJ01. The sequence goes on from JAKJCY010000059.1 coordinate 363, forward strand.
GAACAGACTGTTGACGTTTTTTTGGACCAAAGCCAGGCCGCTTTCGTGTTTGACCGTGTGCGAATCATAACTTCCCTTATTGAGGGAAATTTTCCAAACTATGAAGCGGTTATTCCCAAAAAACAGGACAAAGAATGTGTTATTAACACGGATGAATTTATGCGTTGTATGCGCCGTGCCGGTGCTATGACAAATGAAAAGTTCAAGAATGTAAAACTGGTTTTTGACGCGGGTCTCATGCGATTATCGGTTAAAACACCGGACGTAGGAGAATATGAGGAAGAACTTGTGGTGGAGTATTCCAGTGAGATTGTTGAAATTGCTTTCAATCCTTACTTTATCCGCGAAGTTCTTGACTGTATTGAAAGCGAAGAGGTATGCATCCAATTGAAAGATGGTTCCAGCCCAGGCGTAATCAAACCATATGTTGATGGTCCTGTTAATTCGTATATCAATGTTATCATGCCCATACGCGCTTGATCATTATTTACTATTGTAATTTTATTTGCCTGTTATGCGTCTCCACGCTTTATGAAGTAAAGAGAACGCCTCCTCTAGTTCTTCCTCCGTTATAACAAGCGGGGGACTTACACGCAATACTTTTTCTGCAAGCGGTCCAAGGAAGTGAATACCTTTTCTTGTTGTAGCCCGGTACGCTTCCAGAACGCAACGGTTTGCGGTTATCGCGTCCTCTATTTCCACGCCATAAACCATGCCCTCGCCCCTAACATCGCGTATGAATGAAAATTCCGCGGCGAGATCAGTCAGTCTTTTCCCCAGTTTTAAAGCATTCTTTCGTGCACTGTTTACAATCCTGTCTTCTTTGAATACGTCAAGGGCTGCGCACACCGCCGCACATGCCGGTACTGACGCACTGTACGTATCGGATGCTTCCCCATACTGTAAGGAATCGATAAGGTCCGCACGTCCGACTACGGCCGCCGCAGGCTCACCGTTGGCCAGCCCTTTTCCGAGTACCACCAGGTCCGGTGTTACCTGATATGATTCGTAGGCATACATATTTCCTGTACGTCCAAAACAGGATTGAACCTCGTCAAAAATAAACGGGATATCATGCTTATTACACCAGTGCTGCAATATCTGGTGATACCACACAGGAGGATGAAATGAACCCTTGGCACCGAGATAAGGTTCGGTAATCAGTAAAGCAATTTTTCCCGGATATGCCTTGTGCAAGGCATCAAGTTCCTCCTGATAGAATTCCGGTTCCTTTTCCTCCTCCATAGGAAAAGAAATGAAACGAACATCAGGATTTTTACTGGTCTCTCCCGTTACATCTGCCGCCAATCCTTTTTTACCATGAAATCCATAACGTGTGGCTACCATTATATTTCTATCGGGATAACGATGTAGTGCTGTCCACATAGCCTTTTGAATGCCTTCCGAGCCACTGGCGGCCCACAATATTTTCTGCGCGTTTGGGTTCGTTTTCATGCTTTTAATCAAGCACTTCGAAGCTTTGGCAAACACGTGTGAAACCATATTGTAGGCATTGACAGGCAAGCCATTTCTATAGGAAGCCCAATATTTTTCAAATTTTGGGTGGCGATAGCCGAGGTTTTGAACCAAAACACCCGATGTAAAGTCAACAAGTTTACGACCGTCAACGGTCCATAGGTGGCAGCCTTTTGCCTTTGCCACGGCCACTTGTGTGGGGGTGTAGGTATTCTGGCCTAAACCAATATAGGTGGCGACCTCATGACGTATTGCGTTTCCTCTAGGTTCATGTTCGTGTTTAATAAAGGACATGATGGCTCCCGATCTTTTGGTAACATCCAAATGACTTTTTGTTGTTTATTATTAATGAAAAGACGTTGTCAGTATAAGAGGTAATTTTTTTTCTTTATATGTAACACCTTCTTGTTATTTATAGTGCCGACTGTATTAATTACCGTTAAAACTGGACGTATTTAATCCAGGTTGAAAACATCCTCTCACACGATAACTATATTGCCTACAAACTGTCACGTAATTATGAAGGATACGTTAATGCTATTTCAATTGTAGATAATTTTTAAAAACAAGGAAGTGAAATAAGTCAAACCCATATATTTGCCTTGGCGTTGTATTTTGAAACTGCGCTAAGAACATCGGAACAAGGTTTTCATACCGGCATGAAAAGGATATTCATCGTGATGGTATGAGTCTTTATTCCCTGATTTTCAATACCTGTTGGAAATTCGAAAGCAGAATGTGGTATGATACGATAGAAATCAACAAGGTGTGGTTTTCGCCTGACTTCCTCGCTATGTGGTACTGTAGAAGGGGGAGTTCCATATTTTCTTCATTCAAAGAAAACACGCGGAGCCTTATCTTTGTGTTTTCTTTGTCCAGACTATGAGTGTAAAGTGTTGCCTTGCCAGAAGGTATGTATGCCATCAAGGCGATATGGTAAATTTCAACTGAGCAACGTATTGGAGAAACAATCGAAATGAAGCAGAATGTGCGTAGCATGGTACTTTTTTTAACCGTGACAGCGGTACTTGGAATGTTTGCCGGATGCAAAACGGCACCCCCCATTGACGTTCTTACGACCGACCTGGAAGGTGACGATTCTTCGGCGGCCGGAAGCGGTTCCGGAGACGGGTTGCCCCCAGTAGATCTCGAAAACTTGTTATTCGAGCCGGGCAGCAAATATGGGCTTCAGACTGTGTACTTCGATTATAACAGCAGTAACCTGCGTTCCGACTCCATGGCTACCTTGCGTGAAAATGCGGAGAAGATTAAACAGGTTCCCGGTGTGATGATACAAGTTGCCGGTCATTGTGACAGTCGCGGCACGCAAGAATACAACTTGGCCCTTGGGGAACGACGCGCGCTTGCGGTACGCCAATATCTGATCCAATTGGGTATTCCCGGCGACCGTCTGATTACCATTAGTTATGGCAAGGAATTTCCCGCAGCCATGGGTGAAAGCGAAGACGCCTGGTCAAGGAACCGTCGTGCCGAATTCAATAGAGCTCGTTAATTAAAAGATGAGTGTTATTTGCCGCAATCAATAGGTCGGGATGGCTAAACCATGAAACAAAAATACGTATGGCCGTTATTGGGTTGTATTGCCGTTTTACTGTTGTCCACCGGATGTGAAACCACGGGTGGTAGCCAGACAAAAACTACCATTTATGACATTCACAAACGTATGGTCAAATTGGACAAAGAACTGGGTTCATCGGTTACACAGCTGACCGAAAGTACTGCGACGTTGAATGCTCGAATTGATGCGAATGATGAACAATCGCGTACGCTTCTTGGCATGCTGGAAGAAAACCGGGCCAAATTAGACAACTTGACCCGTGAACTGGAAAGCATGAAGAATACGCTGTATCGTCACTGGAACCTTACGCCAGGTTCCGCGCCAAGAACACAGAAAGACGTATCTGTAAGTAACGTAACTATTGAAGGCCCGGCAGTGCCCGCACCTCCTGCACCGTCGCCAACTCCTTTGCCCACAGAGCCAACCCCCGTGCCGCCAACGCCGACGGCGCCCACGCCGGTGCCTGCGGCACCGGTTCCAGTCCCTGCGGTGGAAGCTCCTGCGCCTGAGACGCCTCCCGCGCCTCCTGTACCCGACCAAACCAAGAATGTGTTGGAGGACAGTGCCCCGTTGCCTGTCGGGAATGTACAACCCCCCCCTGCGGCACCTGCAACTCTTCCAGAATCGACGGAGGTGGCTGCAGAAACGGCCGGTGCAGCGGACCCCCGATTGCTGTATCAGCAGGCACAGCGTAGTTTTGCCAATGATGACTTCTCCAGTGCACTCACGCAGTTTGACGCTTTTCTATCCGGGAATCCGGACAGTGATCTCAGCGCGAATGCGCAGTTCTGGAAAGGCAAATGCCAGTTCAACCTGAGCCAATATGACGACTCCGTCAAATCGTTTGAATCGCTTCGAGGCAAGTTTCCTTCCAGCACGAAAGTGCCCTTTGCCATGCACAACCAGGCTGTGGCCCATTCGCGGCTCGGACAGACCAACGAAGCCATCCGCCTTATGGAAGCGGTGATAGAGCAATATCCTGCCAGCCCCGCCGCCGACCAAGCGCGGGCGGATTTGCGTAAATTACGCGGCGAATAGACAATTTATTGCTTAAGGCTGTATTGTACCGGGCGCGGGAACGGGTTCCTGCGTCCGGATTCTTATATGGGACATTTTTCCTGTGTATTATGCCCAAATACCCGAAGGAGTAACGGGATGCCTTACTATCTGGGATTGGATGCGGGCGGCACCAAAACCTTTTGCCTGGCCGGGGATGACACTGGAGTGGTATTAGGTTTTGGACGCGCAGGTGCGGGCAATTATGAATGTGCGGGCGTACCGGCGGCCATGGCGGAAATACAGCAGGCCATCAATGGCGCGCTTCAATCCGCAGGATTGAAGCTGGATCAGATCGCCGGCATCGGTATGGGTGTGGCGGGTGCCGACCTGCCTGAAGATTATGTGATGCTCGAAAAGGAGCTATTTACACCGCTACTTGGAAAACTGCCGCGCGTGTTTCGCAATGACTCCATGGCTGGTTTACGCGGCGGCACCAAGGATCCTTTCGGCATTGTCATTGCCTGCGGCACAGGATGTGTCTGTGCCGGCATCAACCGCTCTGGAAAAGAGACCCGGGTCGGCGGCATCAATGAAGACTTCGGCGACATGGTCAGCGGTTCCAGCCTGGGCACCGAAGGCTTGAAGGCGGTATGGCGTTGCCGGGACGGTATTACGGGGCCCACCCTGCTGACCGATAAATTTCTGGAACGGTCGGGTTGCCCTGACGTGGACGTCTTTTTCAGGGAAATGTATTACGGGCATATCACCTATGATGATTTGCAGCCCATGGCTAAACTGGTGTTTGACGCCGCCTACGAAGGAGACGCCATTGCCTGCGATATTCTTGAATGGGGCGGTGTCTATCTTGCCAAAATGGTTACGGCAGTCGCGCGCCACCTTGACATGTGTGCGGACACGTTTGATGTAGTCACCACAGGTAGCGCCTTCAAAGGAATTAGTCCTGTCCTGATTGACGCGATGACTACAACGATTCACCGGGAATGTCCGAATGCGCGGCCGGTGCGCGCACGATTTGAACCTGTGGTTGGTGCTTTGCTGTTGGGCATGGAATTGGATGCCCTCATGACGGAAGCCCGATATACGGTCCTGTCCGGGTCGCTGGAAGAGGCCGAAGCCCGTTTTGGAGTTTCCTTTAAGGCACAATGATCCGTTTGTCTTTGCGCACGTCGTAATCAGTTGTTTTTTGCCCTGGTTGCCGGGATCGTGTACGGGTGGAAATCCGTGCTTCTGATTGTTTATAGGTGTAAACCATACCGGTACGAGCACACGTTACTGTTCCGAGAAATAACCCTGACGGTGCGACAACTTGGAGGAATCACCCCCATGAGCTGGCTGAAAAACTTGAAGCCCGGAGGAAAGCCGGAACCTGAAAAGCCACAACAGGAAACGTATCCGCTGGTGGCGCGGCAAGTCTGGTGCGCCGTTTGTAACGCGTACACGACATTTACCCGTGTATGGAGGCGTGCCGCGTTAGTGCGCAAATGTTCCTGTTGCGGTATGGTTTTTGAAGACCCTGAACTTTTGTACAAGCACTTTCAGCCAGCGTGTCCCCACTGCCGGGAACCGCTTGAACAGCCTAATTTCGATTACGGGTTCTGTGACCGCTGCGGGTCCAAATTCGAACTGATGGAAGGCGCAAAACCGGGGCTGCTGCCCAACAAACGGCAGCGAGACGAAATGGATAAACACGGGAAATCCTGGAGTTACAGTTGATGGAGTCTTTGTATTCTCAATTACGCGAACGGGCGGCGGTCCACGGGCAGGAGCATGTGTTCCGGTTCTGGCACACCTTGGATACGGCAGGGCGACAGCGCCTGCTGGAAGACCTCGGCAATGTGGATTTTGAACTGTTGAACCGCCTTGTTCAAACTTGGGTCCTTTCGGAACCGCCAGAGGAGCATTTCCGTCAAATTGTGGCGGTACCCGTAATTCCGCCTGTGGAACCCGGTGATACCGGTGCGGCGGCAGCGCTAAAGGCGGGTGAGCAGGCTCTGAGAGACGGCCGGGTTGCCATATTCATGGTGGCCGGCGGACAGGGTACCCGCCTCGGCTTTGACGGCCCCAAAGGCAGTTATCCCATCGGAGCGATTACCGGTAAATCCCTGTTTCAATATCATGCGGAAAAGATCAGCAAACTCCAGGAACGGTACCAGGCAATCCTTCCGTGGTATATCATGGTCAGCCCGTCCAACCATGGGGCCACACAAAAATATTTCGAGGACCATGGTTTCTGGGAATTGAACCGTACCGACATCTTGTTTATCGAACAGCGCATGGTACCCTGCGTGGACTTGGAAGGGAAACTGATTTTGGAGGCTCCCGACCGCCTGGCCGCAAGCCCCAATGGGCACGGCGGCTGTATTCAGGCGCTGGTGGAAGGGGGCGCGCTGGACGATGCGCAGCGGCGTGGTGTGGACATCCTCAGTTATTACCAGGTGGACAACTGGGCCGCCAGGGTGGCCGACCCGTACTTCATCGGTTATCATTGCCTGCGCAGTGCGTCCATGTCTTCCAAGTGCCATCGGCGCAATGACCTTCGCGAGGCCGTGGGCGTGCATTGCCTGTGCGACGGCGCGTACCGCGTTATTGAATACAGCGAACTCGACCTGTACCCGCAATTGCTGCAGAGCGATGGGGCGGGGTCACCGCTCTTTTTTGCGGGCAATCCCGCCATACATCTGCTTTCCGTGCCCTTTGTCCGGGATATCTATACCCATTTCGATACATTTCCCTGGCACAAGGCCTTCAAGAAGATTCCCTATGTAGATGCGAATGGGTGTCCATGCAAGCCGGACCGGCCCAACGGGTACAAGTTTGAAACCTTCGTCTTTGATGCCCTCCGGTTTACAACACATTCCCCGGTGGCGCTGGAAATACGGCGCAGCGGAGAATATACGCCCATCAAACAATTTGAGGGGGTGAACAGTGTGGTAGTCGCACGGGCGTCCATGTCGGACTATTGGGCGGCGTGGTTCGAGGCCGCCGGATACACAATACCCCGTGATACGGAGGGGCACTGCGCCGTAGACCTGGAGATCAGCCCGGCCTTCGCCTTGAGCCGGGACGAATTTGTCCGCAAGATGAAGAACAAGCCCTTACGGCTGGATGCCGGTATCGCGATCCATGCCGACGGTTCCTGGGAGGAAGGGACTCCGGCAGCTCAGAAAAAGACGCCGGCCGCCCCACCGAAAGGGTAACCCCAGATTTCCTGATCCCGACAGGATTTGTCAATGCTTTTTCGGAATCCAGTTTGGCACTTTTTTGAAGTCATCTTCGTATAAGATCGCAGGAAAGGGACAGACAACGAAATAGCCAATAATAGCAATGGATATCGATTCCTCGTTTTTGATGGCTATTTCGTCATCAGTCCCTTTTTGCTCCATCTTTTTATTTGTTTACCGGTGCCATGCGTATTTCCGACGAGGTCAGGAAGTCCGAACCTCTTTTCCGGATCCGCCTTCTCAATCGCCCTGATCGTTGCCTCTCCGGGCGAAACGCCTAATACACAATGCGGTGATAAGGGTTGTCACTAGAAACGTGCCGTAGACTGTCCAAGTGGAGGGCGGTATGGTCGGCAGGTGAATGCCGGCGGCGCCTTCCGCCGAAAAAAAATAGTCTTTGTATACAAACGCCCGCAGCGTGGCCATAACAAAACAGGCCCAAAGCAGCAACAGGTATAACAGCGGTATTGCCCGCTGTCGAACCTGCAGGTGCTGGACCGCACAGGCAAAACCACCCGTAAGCACTACTACCAGGAGTACCTGGCCCCACCCGGGAAGATCCGTGCCGATTGTGTCGTGCATGTTACGGTTTAAATCGATTGCCGTATGGAAAAAGGTAATGGTGATGGCAACATGCCATGCCGCGGTAATGGAATACAATCCCAGAAAAATGCATACCGCCCCGAAAAATACAAAGGTATACAAAGGCCTGAAGACGTTGTAGGCGACCAACGCCCCGTTTCCCGCCTGGCCGCTGCTGACGTTCCCCAGATATTCCTCCAGCACGGGAAATAAAAGAAAGAAAAGGACCACCACCATAACCAGGGCGGCCGCCGACAGTCTCCTGTCGGGAAGGTATGTTGCGTCGGCCGGTGGGGCTTTAAGAATATCCCGATGCCGCCAGGCGGCGATTCCGATACCCGCGCCGAGGGCAAACCCGAAAAAGAATTCCATGGCCTTCCACCATCCGAACCACTGCTGGGGCAGGGGAAGTTCCGGCCCGTATACGAGGAACAAGGTGCCGCCTCCGAAACCGATACCGCCGCTTAGCGCGCCCCACAAAGCGAAATACAGCGGCACCCGCGCCTGTTTGCCCTGACCCTTCCAATGGATAAAGGCCAGAAAACCCAGTGCCGAAAAGAGCAGTCCCGCCCATAATTCTTCGCGCGGCCTGTTCACCGGATCAGAGAAATAAATGAGCCGCGGCTCGTTAATAAGTTTCCAGCCGACGAACAGCAATACAATCGTAAGTACAAAGGCCACGACTAAAGCAGATTTTTTATACTGCCTGAACGTCAATCCTACGCCCAGTACCGCACCGCCCAGCAATCCCCATACTGCGCCCTTGATGGTTACGCCCAGCAGGCCCCAGCCCATGGTTTCCGGATTGCAGGCGAGTCCCAGGGTCTGCCCGTAGGTCATCTCGCCGCCATAGCCGATGGCCACGGCACCGAACAGGGCCGCCATCGCGGCCGTTTGCCGGTCATGACCCAACAGCAGGCTCAGGCTCAATGCTACAAACGCACCCGGGATCATGGCGGCAAAAGGACCGCCGCCGATATAGCCACGCAAGCCCCAGCCCAGCATCATGGCGACGGCGGGAAATAAAACAAAGGACCATGGGGAAACGGGTGCTGCGGGGGACGCTGCTTTTGATGACACCGTGGATTGTGATAGGGAAGTACTCATGAAGACTCTCCGTGTTCGGGGATCATTGCGGACGCTGTCCGCAACCCAGACGTTTACTTACACCTCCTGTTTCCCAAAATTGGTTGCATTTCCCGGTCAGGTATACTCATGCCAGAGGGCCTGCATTTCGGCGGCCTCTTCGCGACTTTCGGGAAACAGGGTCGGACGCAACAGTAACCGCGCCCCGGTTTCGCGGGTTAGCGCGGCGATACGCCGGATATAGTTTTGCCAGGTTTCGCCGGGCAGGGATGCCACGCGGCTGTGCAGGACGGTTCCTGTGGCCGCACAGATCTCCATAACTTTGCGGGTATCATAAAATTCCGGGTTGCCAAGATCAAGGGCATGCACTATGTTCATTCGACAAACCTGTTCCAGCAGGGAAGGGTGCTGCCCGCAGAAATGAACGAAGAGGCCGCCGAAGGTTTTCGCAAGGCGGTCCATCTCTGTGAGAACGATTCGATCAATCATCTCCGGCGAAATCAGTGTGACGGTATCCTCTGAACACCGGGTGCCCGTATGGGGAAAATAGACCCCTTGCGGTGTTCCGTGTCCGTGAATCATGCCGTCTAACGGTTCATCCAATATCCCTTTGATTTGAATTGTGGAGACGGCATAGAACTCGTGGCAGCGCTGAAATAGTTCTTTGAGCCAGGGCGCCGCTTCGGGGTCCGCAAGATCATAGAAGAGCTGTTCGCCATAGAGAAGGTGAGCAATGTCAAAGATACCCTGGTTGTCCGCCTGGTAGGCCATAATATCGTCCCGGCCCGACTGCAGATGCGTCATGTAGAATTCCATTGCCAGTATCATGGTTTCCGACATTGGAATGGTGGTTGCCTGCGCGGCGCGGATGGCATCCCGGGAAAGAGGCTCCCCGGGCCATGGCATGCTGCCTTCCGGAAGGCGGTAGGGCAGCCCCACCATGGAT
>JAKJCY010000059.1:10370-23661 GCA_022706235.1 Candidatus Hydrogenedentota bacterium
TGGCACGAAGATAACCCCCAGATTTGGCCGTATGCAGGGGATACCGTCTGTCGGCCAGTCAATAACCTGTTCCGCACGATCCATTTCCGATTCCCACATGGCGAGCGGGTCGTGAAAACGCTCCGGATAATCCTCCAGGTCGTACGGGTCCATCTCGGCGGTCGGTATCAGGATCAGGCTGGGCCCTTCACCGCGCCAGAAGTTTTCATGCAGCTGAACTTTTGTTTCAATTGACGCATCCATGAACAGTAACTTTCTATGCTTCGTCCGGGACTTCGCCCAAAAGAAGAGGTGCCTTGGGCGGAACTATCAGGTTATTACACGACTGGGAGCGCCGGCATCCTTGCCGGCTGTGATACTCATTTTTGAAAAGATGCCGACAAGGATGCCGACACTCCCAGTATTTTCAAACTCGTAAATTGTTTTCAACCAAATCGAATTAAGCGCCTAGAAGTCCTTATCTTCCCACCAACGGTCGATATCCGTATACTGTACCTGAAACCGGTCTTGTTTCAGAACAACACGGGCCGTTGCTTCAGGCAGGTCTACGGACAAGACGGTACCGCTTTCTTCTTCCGAGAGCGTTGCCGGTGCAATTATGTTATCCACACGGATAACCGTAACAAACTCGAGCGCTTTCTCCGGTGTTTCCGTGGCGGCGGTAACATGCCATTCCTTCAGATCAATCTTGGCCCAATCGTGTGGCGGCGGATCGAATTCGTTGGTCTGGGAAAAACTGAGACCGGCCGGTTTCATAAACGTAATGTCCAGTTTCCCGGCATCGGTTTTCAAGTAGAGCACCTGCGTGCCCAGGGCGAATGGCTGTTGCGCGTGCAGCAACCATTGGAACGTGGAAGGTTCCGGCGCCTCGAGAAGGTCATGAATGACGATGACACCGGGCTTGAAAAAGAAGATGCGTCGCGCCCAGCGGTCCAGGGCTTCATAACTGTCGCCCGCTTCGCCCGCAACCATGTCAAAAACCTTACTGGTGTGGAAATGGGTGATTCTTCCCTGCGACTTGACCGTATGGGGATACTGCCCTTCGCCGTTCACCAGGATGGCATTATCGGACTTTGTTTGCCACATCCAATCCGTATGATGGGGACTGCCGTAGATATCGCGCTGCCCCGACTGTAGCAACATGCGTTTGCCGCGAAGGTTTAAGAGGAAGGCATTGTTGGCATTGTAGCCGTGGCTTTGGGTGCCGAAGGGGCTCGATTTGAAGTGGATCTGGACGTTATCCTTCCCGTTAAGCAGGGTGCTGTTCAGTGCGGCCAGGCCGGTTTCCCGGAATACCCTGGAGGACGGCAACGTATCGGGCGGACGCGCTTCCACGCGGCGCTCCCGGGCCGCCGTCAAAAAACCGAAATAGCCGCCGGGACCGGTATCGCCATGCTGTTCAGCGTACCATTGCCAATAGGGGTTGTCCGAAACCGCCGCCATTTGGCCCATGAAAGAAGCAATCCGTTCTGAAGAGGAACCCTGTGCCAAATCGCCGAAGGCGCCTGTTTCAGTGCCGGGCGGACAGGTGTACAATCCAAAATCGCCGGCATGTTTGAAGAAGGGCTTGTCAAAGGCGTTAAGGCCGTAGGGGACTTGCATGGCCAGCGCCCAATAGAGGAAACGGCTCAGGTAACTGAGCCAATAGGCCTGGCCTTCGTGCCAGCCGCCGTCGGTATCGCCCCACACGGGATAACAGGTGTAGAAGATCGTCATGCCATAATCCAGCCAGGCAGGCGCTTCCGGGATGACATCATGAAACACGGTGGCCAGTTCGCCCAGCTTGTGCCAGGCGCGGTTGTGGTGGCTGCTGTAGGGCTGCCACAAATGTTTTCGTTTACGAAGGCTGTCGAAACAGTCCCGGCCTCGCACACGCATGACCTCTATGACGCGCTGTCGTTCTTCGGGAGTCAGCAACTCATGGATCCAGGTATAGGTCCGGGACGGCAGGTACAACAGCGGCATGGCGGCTTCGTCATTGTAGGTGTAGTTTGTCGCGCCTTTTGGGTCCCACTCGCACACGGCCAACAGCAGGTCCCGGGCGGCTTCGCCGTAGCGCCGATCGCCGCTGAGTTGATATACGAACGCCAGCGTGGCCGCGCCCTCGGCCGCCTTGATGCCGTGGGTCCGGTTGCCCCACCAGATACGCCGCCATTCGCTTCCCTTGCGCTCCGTACCGGGGGGATACTTGGGCGGCTCGCTGGCATCGGGGGGCGTTTCAAGCAACGTATCGGCTTGTCTCAGAAGGGAGGCCCAGCGCTTCGACAACGGCCCCTCAGCCAGCCCGCGCAACCGCACCACCTCGGCTGCATCCATGAAAAGGCGCGGGTGTGCCGCAGGAATACGCGCTATAAGGTCCTCCAGGGCAGGCATGGGAAAGGCCACACTATCCTCTGGCACGGTAAACTTGCGGGGCGTGCTCCACACGGAAAATTGCCCTTGTTCATCTTTGCCACGATAACGCCAATAGTAGTTGCCCGGATTCAAGGTGTGGTCAGGGCAATGGGCCGACCAGGAAAGGGCTTCCCTGCGATAGACAACCGTTTCAAAACCCCTATCCGAACCGACCTCAAGTTCATAGGAAACTGCCGTATCCTCCGGACGCCAAGAAAACGCCGGGGGATTGGTCTCCGCCACCGCATCTTCTGCGGGACGAAACCCCCATGTTCCCGGCTCCGCAGAATGTTCATCCAGTTCCCAGGCGGTTGATGCCAAACACAGCGGACATGCCGCCACAAAACAGAACAGGAGTAGAAGGGCCTGTCGAATCATAAACGCCATGAAAAATCTCCTAGGTTTTGGTTCTCGATATGTCCCTCTACGGTATGTGTACCCTGTTACACCTAAAGCGACCGTTATGATGCCCGTCTACCCTTGGGGATTTCAAGGATTCAGGCCAACATCCCTTGTTCTTTCCCATCCTGCACGCCCTACCGGTCCTTACCCGTCCTGCGCTTATCTCTGCCACCTACCCTGCGAATCATGTAGGACACGCCCACGCAGGTTTTGGGCGGCAACTGAAATCAAAGCCCATTAAAATGATAGGATATCCCTGCACGTTACAAAGATACTTTGTAACTTAAAACAGGAGAACACTCATGAAGCGCAGATATCTGCCCCTATCCGTTACATTGCTTTTAGTGCTGGCTTCCTTTTCCGCACAGGCATTAACCACACTCTATATCTCCCCCGCAGGCAAGGATGCCTGGTCCGGACAAGTACCCTTACCGAATGCCGAGGGAACCGACGGGCCCCTGGCCACGTTGGTTGGGGCGCGAACCAAGGTCAGGGAGATCAAAGCATCGGATGGATTGCGGGACGGCGGCATCCGGGTGGAACTGGCGCCCGGCGTCTACCGGCTTACAGAACCGTTTACGCTGGAAGCGGAGGATAGCGGCACACCGGAGAACCCCGTTGTATATGCCGCTTCCACGAAGGGGCAGGCGGTTTTCAGCGGCGGGGTGGCGGTGGATACCTTTTCACCGGTAACTGATGCCGCGGTGCTGGACCGTCTGGATGCGGCCGCGCGGGCTAACGTGGTGCAGGCCGATTTGAAGGCGCTGGGCATTACAGACTTCGGTTCGCCGGCAGGCGGCGGCATGGAACTCTATTTTCGGGGCAAACCCATGACGCTGGCGCGCTGGCCCAATGAAGGCTTTGCCACCATCCAGTCTATTGTGGTGGACGACGGACATCAAATCCACGGCATTAAGGGAAGTAAAACCGGGCTGTTCACCTACGAGGGGGATCGGCCCGCGCGCTGGGTCGGCGAGCAGGACGGCTGGCTGCACGGCTACTGGTTCTGGGACTGGTCGGACGAGCGCCAGAAAATAGCCGAAATTGACCTGGAGAAATCCCAACTCCGGCTGGAAGAGCCCTATCACACCTACGGCTACCGTCCCAAACAATGGTACTACGCGTACAACATGCTTTCCGAAATTGATCAGCCAGGGGAATGGTATGTGGACCGCGAGGCGGGTATCCTCTATTTCTGGCCGCCTGAAGCGACTCAGCCGGGCGATATTAGCGTCTCCATAGTGTCCAATCTGGTTGCCGTGAAGAACGCCGCCCATATTACGTTGCACGGCCTGGTGTTTGAATTGTCCCGGGGTTGCATGCTGCAGGTGGAAGGTGGCGCGGGCGTGCGCGTGGCGGCCTGCACCTTCCGCAGCGGCGGCGGCGACGCCGTAAGCGTGTCCGGAGAAAGGGCCCATATCGTGTTCGGTTGCGACATTTACCAGATGGGCGGCGGCGGCATCAGCCTCAGCGGCGGCAACCGCGAAACGCTCACCCCTGCCGGGCACACAGCGGAAAACAATCATATTTATGATTACGGGCGCTGGTACCGCATGTACCGTTCCGGCATCAGCGTGCACGGCGTGGGTAACCGGGTCGCCCATAACCATATTCACAATGCGCCGCACATGGGTATTGGCTTTGGAGGTAATGACCATATCATCGAATTCAACGAACTGCATCACGTGTGCCTGGAGTCGAACGACGCGGGCGCCATGTATTGCGGGCGCAACTGGACCATGCGCGGAAATGTTGTCCGCCACAATTACCTGCATGAGATTCTCGGCTTCCGGGAAAAGGGCTGCGTGGGCGTGTACCTCGACGACATGTTCAGCTCCGCCGACATTATCGGCAACGTTTTTTACAAGGTGACCCGCGCCGCGTTTATAGGCGGCGGGCGCGACTGCAGCGTGGTCAACAATATCTTTGTAGACTGTAATCCCGCGTTGCATGTGGACGCGCGCGCCCTGGGCTGGGCCCATTATCACGCCGATATGTGGATAGAAGAGGGCAACACCAAAGGTACACTGTCCGATATACGATACAAGGAACCGCCCTACAGTGAACGCTATCCGAAACTGGTCGGCATTCTGGAAGACGAACCCAAGGCGCCCAAAGGCAATCTGATTGCCCGCAACATCTGTGTGGGCGGCAGGTGGGACGGCATGGAACCCCTCGCGAAGGAATACCTGACGCTCGAAAACAATCTGGTCGAAGAAGACCCCCATTTTGTTGACCAGGCCCGGCGCGATTTCCGTCTAAAGGACGATTCACCCGCCTTTGATATGGGCTTTGAATCCATTCCCATGGACCGCATCGGGCTTTATGAACACCCGGACCGTGCAAGGTAATTCTGAAACGGAAAAGCTTGATTCTGGTTCGCAAATGGAATTTGGGAACCAGTCGTAAATATCTGACCTGAAACTATATTCGTTGATTCGTGTGGAGATATACAGACCGTTTTGATACCATCCTATAAGTACTTAATCCATTCGGGTAATTTCAGACTTCCTGAACTCGTCGAAATATACAATGGCACTTTTTGAGAAAACACAGAGACTAAGTAAAGAAGGGACTGACTGCCAAATAGACCCTGAGTACTGCGTATAATCCTGTGTTTCATGCTTGCTATTTGGTAGTCTGTCCCTTCTTTACGGCCTTTTGCGTCAAACTTTTGTGCAATACTATTTTCCGAAAAACCGCGTCAAAACGCTGTCGAGGTTGGTAAGTCTGCATTTAAGCAGAATGATATCCACCAGAATTAAAAGTCCTCCCTGAAAAGGAGGAACACCTCGACAGAACACAATGATGACTTGCGTCTTTTTCCTATTCTGAAATGCAGCAGGCTTTAGACCGCCATGGAAACGGTAACCGCATTAATAAAAGAAAAAGCCCTGGAACTGGGCTTTGACGACTGTCGTGTCGCATCCACAATACTGGAAGGGGATGAAGGTTTTGACTGCTGGCTGGAACATGGTTTTCACGCGGATATGGATTGGATGGCGCGGACCCGGGACCTCCGCCAACACGTACAGTTAAAAGTACCGGGCGCACGGTCCGTCATCGTGCTGGCAAAAACGTATTACCGGCCCGATACCCGACCCATGCCGGAGAACGCTAAAATCGCGCGGTATGCCCGTCAACGAGATTATCATCGCGCTCTTATAAAACCGCTCAAGGGGCTGGCGGATTATGTGCGTGACTGCATGCCGGGTACCATAGGTTATGCATCGGTGGACAGCGGCCCGGTGCGCGAGCGCGCCTGGGCGGCGCGTGCGGGCATGGGCTGGATTGGTAGGAACGGCCTGGTGATTCATCCCCGTTTCGGTTCCTGGTTTTTTCTGGCCACAATCATCACGGACGCCAACCTGGTTCCCGACGATCTCCTTCCGGAGCGGTGCGGCACCTGCACCGCCTGCGTGGGGGCCTGCCCGACCGGCGCGATTGTTGGGGACCGGGAGGTGGATGCACGCCGCTGTATCGCCTACCATACCATTGAAAACCGGCAGGAGATTCCTGAAACCGTCGCCGCCAATCTGTGCGGCTGGGTGTTCGGCTGCGATATCTGCCAGGAGGTCTGTCCCTGGAACCGGCGGCAAGTTCTGGAGACCGCGGCGCCGGACGGGAAATCGGAAACGTTTCCCCTGCTGGACGCGGAGGCCCTGGCATCGATTTCCGAAGACGCATTCAGGCGGCTGTTTGAGGGGACGCCCATTATGCGCGCGGGATACGGGGGTATCACGCGCAATGCGCGGTTGAATGGCGGTTACCGGGAGTAAAGCGGCTCGTATATGCGGGCAAAACGCTTGTCGTAGACGATGCCGAAGGGCCCCGGCGAGAAGCCGTCTTCCGTCCCGGCCAAAACGTGGTAGGTGCCATAAGGGGAGTTGTAGAGTTGTATCAGGCGCAGCAATTCCACGAAGGAAATAGTCCAGTCCGCCGGGGTATAGTCGGCGTCATGATGTTGACATTCCGTATTGCCGGGCCCGGGGGCGAAACCGTCGGCCGTGGCGGCGTCGCAATGATGGTTTCCCACATTATAGAACTGAATAATACGGAGCAATTCCGGAAGGGAGACGGACCAATCCTTGTTACTGTCCGCGACGTGGGGGTTGGTGCCGGTTGCCGCCGTAATGACGCCTTCCTGAACGTCAACCACAACCGCCGACGCCTCTTTATCCGCGCCATGGGTGCCCACATCGGCCACGGTTATCGAAGTGCCGGGCAGGTTGTCCGGAAGCAGGCGCAACAAAAGCAGGCACAGCCCGCCGGACGTGATATCCGAGGTGCCCCCGAAAACACAAATTGAAAGCTGGTTGTTTCCGGTTTCAAAGTCGAGTGATTTTCCAGAGGCAGCTACGGACGCATCCGGAATAACATCCAGAAGGGTAACCCGCAGGGCCGGTATCGAAAGACGCAGGACGAGTGTGGATACACCTTTTCCTTCCGAGGCCTGGAAGGAAACGGGCATCAGCAGCGTGCCGCCGGCAGCTGCGGTCACCGTGCTCAACTGGATTACAGGAGGACCGGCTGCAAAGGAGAGTCCCGGCGCCAGGATCAGAACCGTTATGACGCTTAACGCCTGTACAGCCCGGCCTATCCGGACATTTGGGCGGAGACTTGTTCTGAAAGGGTTTAACAAAGGTATCATGGGTCGATTCACCGTCCTGTTCGTTACTTGACCAGTATAACATGTTTCACATCGCGTCCTGAAGGAGAATCGCGGTGACAGAAACCGGTCCTCGCTTCTCCTCTTGGACAGGGTTCTTCATGGTCGAGGGGACGGTAAGGGCGGCCACAGGACGTGGCCGTTTCTTGCGTCACCTCTGTAATTCTGTTATAAGTCATGAAGCAGCGGCTGTGGTGCATGCTGAAAGAAAGGGCTGACAAACCGTTGTTTTGAATCTGAAAACCCTACCCGTGATGATAAATCGGGCAGGTAGTGTCACAAGGGCGCTAAAAAGCGTATGTGGAGTTGTAGGATGACTATTATTCACGGGGTTAAACCATGCCTCCGTATTTTTTACGCGCGCGCTGCGGCATATTCTGTATGTTCGGGACTGGCAGCCCTTATGCTTCTGATGGTTTCTTTCGGGCATGCCCAGGATGAAGCCGCGACACTCGAAGAATACCGGCCGGTTTTTGACTTGGATTCTTTTGCCGGAGAGACGCCAGGCGTATTGCCGGAGGGGTGGGAGGTATTTGGGGGCGATATCTGGCCGGAGAAAGGACCCTCGGTTGCCGCCGAATCCTGGTCGTTGGCCGAAGGGGCCGTGCCGGGCGGCGGCGCTGCACTCTGCATCAACACCTTGGAACCTGTTTCAGTTCTCTCCCCGCAGATACATCTCAGTGAAGATCTGCAGTCCCTATCCGGCAGCATAACCGCCACGGGCGGTGATGAAGCCCAAGCGACCCTGTATTGGATGGCGGAAGGCGCTGTTTTAGAGGCGGTGGTCCTCCAACCCGCTTCCGGACCGGAAGGGCGTCGCCGGTTTAACCTGTCCGAATCTGAACGGCCGGTGGCCGCTGAATCTGTGCGCGTTTCCCTGGTTGCTCACGGGAAAACCGGGGAAGCCTTCTGTTGGCAGACGGTCCGTTTTATGGGATTGTATGCGTTTGTACCTGAAGTGACGTTGATGTGTAACCGCCTTGGCTATGAACAGGTGGCACCCAAACGGTTTACGGTGCGTTCCAATTTTCCCGCGCACACGGCACGGTTTTCCCTCACGAATGCCTTTGGCGAGGTGGTTTATGAGGAAGATCTTGGCGAAGGCGGCCAGGTGAAAGGCGCCGGCGGCGTGACGTGGGAGGATTTTTATTTTCAGGGGGACTTCACCAATTTTGAGGAAGAAGGCGATTATACCTTGACCGTAAAAATGGACGACTGTCCGGAGGTGACCGGCTCCATCCGCATACGGTTTGATGTGCTCTGGGAAGAAGCGTTCCTTCCCGCCGTGACGCCCTTTCAACACTGCCGTCCGGCCCCCGGTGCTGCCCCCGGTCCGTTACGCTTGTGGGATGACCCGGGTTTGAACAAGGCTTCAGACGCTGTTTTACTGTGGTCCCTGGTGCAGTCCTGGAGTCTGCTGCAGGGCAGGTATTCCGGGGATCCCCGTCTGCTGCCGCTCGAACAGGAGGCACTCTATGGCGCCGACGCTCTCACGGCGTGGGTTCTGCAGGGCAACGCCGTACACCTCCTTCAGCACGAGGAGTTCCCGCTCTATCTAAATGCATTGACGTGCATCGCCCGTTACAAGAAAGACGCGGATAAGATTAAGGAAGCGGCTCGGTTGCTGATACGGTCGGTCCTGGATGAAAAACGGAAAGGGATGTGGTTTTTCTTTGCCGCCATGGATTTGTATGAAGCCACTGGTGAAGGGTCGTACCTCGCGTATGCAAAGGAAATTTACCCGGGAATCGTGCTGCAACGTGTGGAATCCCTGTTGGAGTATGAGTATGTGACCGATACCCCCATTTCCGTGTATCTAAGAGAGGCCTTTTGCGCCGGTGCCGACATTCTCCTGGCGAATGCCGCCAATCCCTTTGGCCTTACACGTTCTCAGGAAGATTCCGGGAAGGGATTCTTTACCTGGAACGAGGGTGTGAAGCATCCCCTCCTCGGCAACACGGCACGGCTCCTGTCTGCGGTTCAGACAGCGTGCCAGGCCTATCGTTATTCCGCGGAGAAACAATACCTGGT
The DNA here is from genome assembly GCA_022706235.1 of Candidatus Hydrogenedentota bacterium. GTDB lineage: Bacteria > Hydrogenedentota > Hydrogenedentia > Hydrogenedentales > CAITNO01 > JAAYBJ01. The sequence continues at coordinate 19,867 of JAKJCY010000059.1, forward strand.
GTTGGCGTACCATCAATTGAACTGGCTTTTGGGTAACAATCCTTTCGGGGTGTGCCTGATTTCAGGCCTGTGCAGGGAACATGAACCGCCAGTCCGGTATCCTGAAGGGTTCCGTTCAGACGATGCGGGCGCTCTGGTGTTGCACGGAACAGGGCCCCAAGCGCCCGAAGTTGATTTGCCACGTTTCACCTCGCCGTCCGACGGCTCCCCGGACGAGAACACCAATGGTTTTTCGCTTTACAATAATGCGCAATATATCAAGGCGCTGGCTTTTTTGAAACGCATTCCCGTGGCCAGGCCGAAATGACCCTGTATGTATCAAGGCCCGCCGCGCGGTTTTAACCTGCCATCAGCAGGCTAATACGCAGATATAAGAACCAGAGCATGCGCACGGCAAGCAGCAGCACGACCAGCAGTCCGGCGCCCCCCAACACATTGGCGGCGATACGGTTTCTGCGCGCGCCCATCAGGCTTTCCCTGTTCGCAAGCCAGAGCAGGGTTCCCGCCATCAACGGATTTCCGATAACCGTCATGGCCTGCCCGAAAATCATCAGATTTACGGGGGGCACTTGTTTCCACAGGCCCAGGCTCGCCATGGAAAAACCCGACAAAAGCACAACGACGGTGAAGACGCGAGGCCAGAAATCACTGAATTTTCCGGGCAGGCCCAAACCGTCCGCCAGGGCGGTGCCGCCAATCATGGCGTTGATTAAGAAGGGGTTCAGGGCTACCGGAAACAGCCCGATGCAAAAAATGGTGAAGGCCATGGTTCCCAGCAGGGGCTGCAGGGTGCCCGCCAGGCTGGCCAGGCTGTCGGCCGGCTTGCCCAGGATAACCGTGCCGCCGGTTATCATGATGATGGCGCTTATCAGGGTTAGTACACCGATGCCCGCCACCGCGTCGCCTACCCCACGGTCATAGTCTTCCCGGGTCCAGCCTTTTTCGCGTACCAGATTGCCTTGAAAAAAAGCCCCGGCTACGGAAAAGGTGGTGCCGAACAAGGAGGCAATGAGTACCAGCGGGTCTGAAATGATGCCGTCCACAATGCCGGGAATGCCCAAAGACAGGTTTTCCGGAATATGTGGTACCCCCCCTTTTAAAATATCCAGCAGATTTGGACGGGATAATATCAGATTTATCGTAAATGAACACAAGACAATGCCCACCATCACTTTCACTACCCGTTCCAAGGCAAGATATACCTGGCCACCGCGAAACATAATGATTGCCAATATCAGGTTTAACAAGGCCATGCCCCCGATTTGAGCGGTCAGTACATACCCGTCGGGGGCGAAGGCTCCCGCAACCAAGGCGACGGCGAGGTTGTTGGAAAATTGAAAGGACCCGCAGGTCAGGCACAATACCAAGCCCAGCACCATGGCGAAGGGGCGACTGGTTTCCTTTCTGAGTGTGCCGAAATGGCTGGCGCCGGTCGTGACACCTATCCGGGCGGACATGGTCGTGTACGTTCCCATGAGCACCCCCGCCAGCAAAAGCAGCCATAACAGTTCGTACCCGTACGTGGCGCCGATATTCGCGTTGATAACAAGACTGCCGGGCCCGAAAACGACACAGGCTGTAATTAATGCCGGACCGATGGATTTCCACCAGGGCGGTCGGGATGTTGGCGGGTTCATCAAGTATACCCTTTAATTCTTCGCTTTGTTGAATTCATGTTTGTTTTATGCCATCATAGATGATGAATCCCATGAACTTCTTCGGGAGTCTAACTAAGGATATACTATTTGGCCCGGGGAAGGGAAATAAGGTTTTATTTGTTCACTTTATGTGTAATGGGATTGTGACGGTAACAAAATGCTGGTTTAGTTGTATAGGCTTTGTGCCATGTTTGGGATGGTAAATGTTTTTTGCGTGCAACCCTGAAGGGGTGCCTTATATCATGAAAAGATCATTTTACAGGTTACTGCTGTTTTCCCTGCTGGTGAGCACCGCCCTGCTGAGCGGCTGCGGCACGCCGGTGGAAGGAACGGTCGTGGCGCAGAGCAAGCCGGAAGACGCGCCTATTTTTGTCACGCCGGTTAAAGCCGTTCTGCCCGTGCGGGATAATATCGCAGCCTATTTCGAGACGACCTCGCGCATAGAGGCCCAGAACCGGGTAGAGGTGCTGTCGAAAGGAGCGGGCATCTGTCTGAGCGTGGCGGCGGAAGTCGGCGATGTGATTAAGGAAGGGCAGAGTCTGATACAAATCGAGCGTGACGAACTGGAAGCGCAGATACGTCAGGCGCGGATAGCGGTGCAACAGCAGAAAACGGCCTATGAAATCGCGAAAAGAAGTTATGAGGAGGGTATCGGCGCGTCCGCGGAACGGGACAACATGAAATTCGCCTATGAACAGGCGCAGGCAAATCTGGAAGTCGCCGAACTGAAGCTGCGTAATCAGACCGTGCAATCGCCGATGAACGGCATTGTTACCCACCGCCTGGCCCAGCCGGGTATGGTGGTTTCTCCCGGTATACCGCTTTTTTCAGTCGTGGACCCGTCCTCCTACATGCTTCCGGTCAATGTGCCCGAGAAGGAACTGGCCCGGTTGACCATCGGCCAGGAAGCCGAGGCCCGGATAGATGCCTTTCCGGATCGCGTTTTCAAGACGCATGTGAGCCGCATCAATCCGAGTATAGATCCCCTGAGCGGCACGGTGCGTGTACTCCTGGACTTTGACGAAGCAGATAAGCCGCTGCTGCGTGACGCGGCCTTTGCCCGGGTCAAACTGGTCATGGAAGTCAGACCGGACGTGTTGCTGCTGCCTCGGGATGCCATACTCGAGGAAGAGGGACGCAAGTATGTGTTCCTGCTGGACAAAGTGGATGAATCCACGATTGACAGAGAGCGGTTTACCGGGCTTCGTGACCGTCCTGTCTATAAGGCGCGGCGTGTGGAAATAAAAACAGGCCTGGAACAAAGCGATCTCATAGAAGTTACCGAAGGCTTGCCGGAGGATACCCTGGTGGTTACCATGGGCCAGCATACGCTGAAACAGGATGCCTATGCGACCATTACCAACCTGGAAGAGGAAATGAGTTTTCGGACCGACATGTCTACCGAGGAAGCGCTTGCGGCCGCTGAAAAGAACCGGGACGCCATGGTCAGCACGGAAAGCGGCGATTCCTCGGATTTGGGTATAAGCTATTAGAGCGGAAGTCCCGGGGCCTTCCCGCGTTCAGCACGCTACAGGCGGAATGGCCGGAACGGCGAAAGGTTCCGGTGTGCTCTGGAAACGGGTCCATCAGGAAGTGTCAGGGTGCGCCTGAATGTGTCGGCGTCCGCGAGCCCCATTCCATTCAATGCGCTTGGTTTTACGTGTTTGCCCATGATAATAACGAAAAACCGGAACCGGGTGCGGCGGTTTGGTTTTGCCAGGTTTTGCCTGTATGCTACTGTACCGGTACGTGAATGGACCAAGAACCACTTTTATTCGATGTTAGGGATTCGATGAACGAAAACGCTCCACAGGCATCCCGTGCGCGCCTTTTTGCCATACGCCGACCGGTTTCCACGGCCATGCTGTTTTTAACGCTGGTTGTCTTTGGCTGGCGATCTTACCAGAACCTGCCCATCAACCTGATGCCGGATATTTCCTATCCCAGCCTGACGGTGCGCACGGAATATGAAGGCGCGGCGCCTGAAGACGTGGAAATGCTGGTAACGCGCCCCCTCGAAGAACTGCTGAGTATCGTGAGCAACATGGTGGAAATCAGCAGTATTTCGTCGCCCGGCCTCTCGGAAATCACCCTTGAGTTCACCTGGGACGCGGATATGAACATGGCGCAGCAGGAA
>JAKJCY010000005.1:0-9696 GCA_022706235.1 Candidatus Hydrogenedentota bacterium
CAGCGTAACGCAGACACCTCCGCCCGGTACCCTTTTGCGTGCGGAGGAAAATCCCCATACCATTACCCTTACCGCCACTGACCAGGTCGGCCGGATGAATCCATGCACATTCACGGTGAACGTTGTGGACCGGGAAGCACCGAACATTACCTGCCCGGAAGACAAGGTCCTTCTTGTGGCGGCCGGGACGCAGACCCTTTTTGCACCAGACTGGACCCTCGAGGCCGGCGTCTCCGATAACTGCACAGAACCCTCTGCCATCACAATAACACAAACACCGCCGCCCGACGCCCCGCTGGAGATCGCCGGCAGCCCCTGTGCCATCACCCTTACCGCCGAAGATACAGCAGGTAACAGGAACGAGTGCGGGTTCACGGTCACCCTGGCAGAATATGCCGAAGGGGAAATCGTTGAGGGCAAGGGGGAATACACGGAAGGAGAAGATGAGGGCGAAAATGAGGGTGAACCAGAGGAAGGCGAGGGGGAAATCCCGGTGGAGGGAGAGGGTGAAATACCGGTCGAAGGAGAAGAACCTGTTGAGGGGGAAGATGAACCCGTGGAACTTGTTCACCCTGCGGATATTAATGCCGACTGGCACCTGGTCATCAGTGAAGCCATCGCTTACCTGGCAGGCTGGCAACAGGGCGCCAATCCGATCGGTTACGCGATTCGTGCCGCCTATTTGTGGCAAAACGGCGAACACTATTATTACGATGGCATGGAAACACCGCCGCTGTGCTGGATTCCAGTGCCTTAGACGGGGTACTTGGCCCCGCTGCGCTCGTGCGCGTGTCTTACCCCCGCCGTGTTTTGTTAAAACAGGCGGATATAAAGGTCTTAGGAGTGTAACGTAGATAGCCTGGTGCAGATGAAAAAGGAATTGTCTCATGGAATGCAACAAGACCTGTTTTATGAACCCGCGGGCGGGGTATGTCCGCCATTGCATTGGTTTTGTTCTGGTAGCGATTCTGTTTGCTTTTTTCGCCTGTTCTGAGGAAATGTTCAAAGGCGAAAGTGAGGATGCAGGTGACGTTTTTGCTGAAGGTGAATCTCCACATGGTATCTGGTATGTTGATGTGGATAATACTTCCGGCGTATATGATGGTCTGACCTGGGAGACGGCTTTTGTGGCCGTCCAGCAGGGCAGTGTTGCCGCCGTGGATACAGGGGGGGAGGTCTGGGTCGCGGAAGGCATTTATTGTCCGCCTGTTACCATGTTTCCGGGGGTGCATCTATATGGCGGATTCGCCGGGAATGAAACGGCACGGGACCAGCGGGACTGGAACGCCCATCCAACGGTAATCAGCGGCGGCATGCCCGGCGTGACCTCAGCCGATAATGCAACCCTGGATGGGTTCCAAATTACGGCGGGGATTCCGGGCATGACGATTGACTCTGGCATGCCCGTAATTCGAAACTGTGTGTTCTCGGACAATGTCGCCGTTGGGGAACCGGCGGGTCCGCCAAGCATGGGATCCTATGGGAATGGTGCGCCGGGCGGCAGCGCGACCAACTGGGCCCTGGTCATCTCCGGAGGTGCGCCTGTGCTGGAAAACTGCATTTTCTCCGACAACGGCGCCGTTGGAGCGCCGGGCGGTAACGGCATCGGCAGTGGCTGGTGTGTTGCGTTCTCGGGTGGCACCGGCGGCAGCGCGGGCGGGGGCGGTGTGCAAATCACTTCTTCCGGCGCCGGAACGTTTATTAATTGTGTATTCCATGACAACTTCGCCTATCCGGGCGCGGGCGGGGGGCGTACCTGCAGCATGTATTGCGGCTGCGGCGTCCCAGGGGGCACCGGTACCTTGTTGGATGCCGGGGCAATTTGGTTCGCGGGCGCGGCGCTGTCCGTGGTGAACTGTACCTTTGCGGATAACATCGGCGGCATTGTGAATGCATCGGAATCTCCCGCTGATATTGTGAACTCCATTGTCTGGACACCGGGCATTTCCACCCTATCCACCGGTGTCGCCGCAATAGTGTATTCCGATGTTATTGACGGGTACACGGGGGAAGGCAACATCAACGCCGATCCCCTTTTCGTGAATCCCGATGACGGGGACCTCCGCCTGAGTGAAGGTTCACCGTGCATTAATCTTGCATCGGAGGCTGCTGCGCCCGGGGCGGACCTGTTGGGAGTTGTCCGTCCGCAGGGCGCTGGCCCTGATATGGGCGCCTATGAATTCCTGTCCGGAAGCGAAGGTGAAGTCGAGGGAGAGTCTGAAGGTGAAGTCGAGGGAGAGCCTGAAGGTGAAGTCGAGGGAGAGGCAGAGGGCGAAGTTGAGGGTGAAGGCGAGGGGGAATTCCCGTTGTTCGCCCCGCCAGAGGTGCTGAACACAAACGCGGCGACGGACAGCGGGGACGATTACCGGGCGCGTCTGGACACGGACGGTTCCGGGCGTTTCATTGCGGTATGGCGTTCCAATGATACCCTCGGCGGTACGACCACGGCCATCAATCATATTTTCAAGGCACGCTCGGAGGATTACGGCGAGACATGGTCGGCCCCGTCCCTCTTGTGCGCCATGCCGGACGACATGTACTGCAGCAACCCCTTCATCGCCAGTGACCGCGCCGGCAATTGGATGGTCCTGTGGAGCACCACCCTGGGCAGCGACCATAACCTGTGTATGTCGCGTTCCGGCGATAACGGCATCACCTGGACGGACCCCTCCATCGTTGATGACGGCGACACAGGCTCGATTTACACGTATTACAGTATCGCCACGGACCGAGCCGGTCGCTGGGCCGCAGTGTGGATAACTTCCGCGACCGCGCTTCACGATTATTATCTGAGATCCTCTGTTTCATCGGACGACGGCGCGACATGGTCGCCGCCGGTCGTGCTTGATAGCAACGCGTCCACCCATGATGGGTCTCTGAACTGGCCCGGAATCGTCATGGACACCGCCGGAAACGGGGTGATCATTTGGCAAAAAACAACATCGGATACCAACGGCGTGTTTTCGTTGAACCGCGTGGTCTCAGACGATAGTGGCGCCACCTGGTCGGCCGCAGATGAAATTGACACCCAGGCCCCCTACGGCATATACCAATATCATCTGGCCACGGACCATGCGGGACTCTGGGTGATGGTATGGCAGCGTTCGAACGAGGCCATCGGGTACCTGGCCGACTTGGAATTTGTGACATCGGGGGACAAAGGCACCACCTGGTCCGCCCCGCTATCGGTCCATACGCACCTATCGGGGGATACGCTGTCCGACATGTATCCCCATGTGATTTCTGCGGGTTCCGGCCGGTGGCTGATAGCCTGGCAGGGACAGCGTGGCTCCGGAGATGCCGATATTTATTACTCCCTTTCCGGGGACAATGCCGCGGCGTGGACCACGACGGAAGCCCTGAATACGAACGCGGGTTCCGATGTGGGCAATGACCTGTATCCGGCGGGGGCCTGTGACGCGCTCGGAAACGTAGTGGTGGCATGGACTTCAATGGATTCCCTGGGCGGCACCATCGGTACCGACGCCGATATTCTGTTTGCGAGAAGTATACCTGTTCCGGTAGAAGGCGAAGGGGAAACGCCAGTCGAGGGCGAGGGCGAACCACCTGTTGAAGGCGAAGGAGAGACACCTGTCGAGGGCGAGGGCGAAGCCCCCGTTGAAGGTGAAGGCGAAATTCCTGTCGAGGGCGAGGGCGAACCGCCGACGGAAGGTGAAGGAGAGTTGGTACCTATTACCACCCTGTTCAATACGGGAGTGGATAATTCCGGGATGATTCTGGCGGACAACACCACCGACCCGCACTATAGATTGAAGTTGAGCGCGGATCCCACCTGGGTGGGCCCGGCGACCTATGCCAGTGGCGACGTTCCGGCGGCCTGGAACCTGATCGGTACGGATTCACGCTGGATTGCGGCGCGGTATCCGAGTACTGCTGTGGAAGCCGGCTATTATCATTATCAGACCACGTTCGATTTGACGGGCATGCAGCCCGCCACGGCGATCATCTCAGGACGTTTTTCCGCGGATAATTATTTATCGAGTGTTCAGCTAAACGGGACCGTGGTGCCGCAGGTCACAGGGGGATTCAATACTTGGTACGATTTTGCGTTGCCTCAGGGGAGCGCTTTTGTTGAAGGTGTCAATACGCTGGTCTTTATCGTAAGAAACCTCCCGGACGATATTGGCGCCAACTACTCCGGACTTCGTGTGGAGATGGCGGGTTGGGCCATGCCGGAAATACCGGTTGAAGGTGAGGGTGAAGTGCTTCCCGAAGGTGAGGGTGAATTGCTTCCCGAAGGCGAGGGTGAAATACCTGTCGAAGGCGAAGGTGAACCGCTAGTTGAAGGTGAGGCTGAAGCGGATGTCTGGTATGTGAATCAATCTAATAGTTCAGGAATTGAAGACGGGACCTCCTGGGCCACCGCGTATCGGGATGTTCAGACCGCCGTGGATGCGGCTATGATTGTTGGCGGGGAAGTCTGGGTGGCCGCCGGCACCTATACCGGGTCCGGACCGGCCGTGCTGACCATGCGGTCCGGCGTGTACCTGTATGGCGGCTTTGCAGGCGTTGAAGAAGCGCGGGAAGAGCGTAACTGGACTGTAAATCCGACAACCTTAAGCGGGCAGTTCGCGCGGCGTTGTGTGGTTGGCGCGGACAACGCCGTTTTAGATGGCTTTGTGATTTCGGATGGCAGGCATGTCGGTGGGGGTGGCCTATATAATGACCACGCATCCCCCGCCATTGCCAACTGCTGGTTTGTATCCAACGATGCCCGTGGCGGTGACGGTGCCGACGGTTGTTACATTGGCGGCTTTGGCGGGCACGGATACGGCGGCGCCATCTATAACATCTATGCCTCGCCCACGATTATCAATTGTGTTTTCTGGAATAATCATGCCGTCGGCGGACAGGGCGGTGATGCCGTCTGCTGCGATCAGCCCGCGATGTCCGGCAACGGCGGCAACGGCATGGGCGGCGCCATCTACAATGACACTGGGGCCAGTCCGTCCATTATCAACTGCACCTTCTACAATAATGAGGCGCAAGCAGGTAGTCCCGGCGCCCATGTGCCACATTGTTATCCGAGACTATATCCATACGCGTTTGGATATCCCGGCGCCGCCGGGGGCGGGGCCATCTTCGGCAATGCATCCGTGGTCAACTGCATCCTGTGGAACAATACTCCGAATGAGTACAGCGGGGGATATGACGTCGTGCCCGATATCACCTACAGCGATGTGAAATTCGGCGCGCCGGGCGCGGGCAACATAAGCGCCGATCCCCTGTTTGTGGATGGGGCCGCGGGCAACCTGCAACTGTCGGCGGAGTCGCCTTGTGTGGATGCCGGGTCCGGCGTCAACTTCCCGGAGCTGGATATGCTGGGGGTATCCCGGCCGCAATGCCTGGGAGTGGACATGGGCGCCTATGAATATGCCGGCCCCTGCACCGTTGAGGGCGAAGGTGAAGTGATCGCAGAAGGTGAGGATGAAGGCGAATCCGTTCACCCGGCGGACCTGAATGCAGACTGGCGCATGGTAATAAGCGAAGCCATTGCCTACCTCGCAGGCTGGCAGCAGGGAACCAATCCGTTGAGTTATGCCATACGCGCCGCGTACCTGTGGCAGAACGGAGAAAATTATCGTTATGACGCTGGTCAGGAGCCTCCGTTATGCTGGGTGCCATAAAAAGCGGTGGTACTGTCCCGCTTTTTTCGGTCTTGTTCCATGGGCCCGCAAAAAATTTGGTACAGCCTCCGGCGCAGTTTAAGATCGGGTACAATAATCATGGCCTTCGCGTCCGCCGGAGGCAGTCCCATTTTTTGCTCCGTACTTGCTACTCGACACTTGGTTGCGGGCACCGCTCGCGTTAGTCAAAACTGTGGAAGAGAAAGTCGTGCCTTATGAAATGCAAAACAGGCGGCCTTGGGTTTCGCTTGAATAATCGCCACTATCAATTGGTTGCTTGTATCGTGATAACCCTTCTGTCGGGCGCCTCCGCGTATTCGCAGAAGGTTGTCATGGACTTGTCCGGCAAAGACGCGCGCGCGAAAACCGTGCAGGCATTGAAGGCAGTATCACAGCGGCAAAAGGAAGAAGCCCAAGCCCTGGCCCGCGCGAAAGGCTGGCCGGTTCGCGGCACCACGCCGGACAACGTAACGTACGAGTTGATGAAGGTGAAAAAGGGGCGTCCCTTCTACCATATTACCCATAATGTGAATGCCGCCATCACCACGCGCACAAACCTGGTGCGTAATACCGTCCCCTACAATGTGAATGGTGCCGGGCTGATTGCCGGCGTCTGGGACGGCGAAAATATGCGCGTCACCCACCGGGAGTTTGGAGAACGCGCCGTTATTATGGATGCTGACGGCGTTTGGAGCAGCGACCATGGCACCCATGTGGCAGGTACCATCGGCGCGGCCGGTATTGATGCTGCCGCACTGGGCATGGCGCCCTCGGTCAATATAAACTACTACGCATGGGGGTACGATCTCGCGGAGATGACCAGCCGCGCTGCCGCCGCGCCCGCTCAGGCGGATTCCATTTACCTTTCGAACCATTCATACGGCTGGATGACGGGTTGGACGGTCAGTGGGTCCACCTGGTACTGGTTTGGAATTCTGGAGGAACGGGAGGACCGGGGTTTCGGCTTGTACGATGAGGAAGCCAGCACGTGGGACGACTTGTGTTACAACGCACCGTATTATCTGCCGTTCAAGTCCGCGGGAAATGAACGTACCGATGACGCTCCGCCTGCGGGCACTGCATTTAACTATTTAGAGGGCGGGGAATGGGTTTCCAAACCCTATGATCCTTTAACGGATCCCTATGACGATTTCTTCAAGGGCGGTTATGAGACCATAGATCATAACGGCAACGCCAAGAATATCATGACGGTCGGCGCCGTGGATGACGCCGCCAACGGCACCGGCATGGCGGAATTCGGTTCCTGGGGTCCCACGGATGACGGCCGCATCAAGCCGGACATTGTCGCCAACGGTGTGGACCTGTATTCCTGCACGGCAAACAATACTTCTTCCTACGGAACCTACAGCGGCACCAGTATGTCCACTCCCAATGCCGCGGGTTCCGCCCTGCTGTTGATAGATTTTTACCGCGATCGGTTCCCCGGCCAGGACATGCGCTCAAGCATGCTCAAAGGTCTCATCATCCACACCGCGCAGGATTTGGGTAACCCCGGGCCGGATTACAGTTACGGCTGGGGGGTGATGGATACGAAAGCGGCGGCGGACCAAATCAAGGCCCAGGCGGACAATGCCGGAACCGTTAACCTGGTCGAGGACAGCGTGGGCGCGGCGCAACCGTATCAATCGTTTTCCTTTACCTGGAACGGCACGGACCCGATACGCGCCACCCTCTGTTGGACGGATCCGCCCGGTCCCGCGCAGGACGGCCTTAATATAAGCACACCGGTACTGGTCAATGACCTGGACCTCCGCGTTTATGGGCCCGGCGGGGCGCCTGTCTTTTTCCCGTACATACTGGACCGCCTGAATCCAGCCAATGCTGCCCAAACCGGAAACAATATGCTGGATAATGTTGAGCAGGTTTATATTGCCACCCCGCCGGTGCCCGGCGAATACACGGTTGAGGTCTCCCACAAGGGTACGCTCGCCGGCGGCTATCAAATTTATGCGCTACTGATTAGCGGCCAGGAGCCCGAAAGCGGGAGCGGCGGCCAGTGCGGACAGCCCGGACCGCTGATCGTACCCCCCGAATGTGTTCTGTTTAACGATGATGCCACCGGCCTGTATACCGTATACTGGGGCAAGTCCGATACCCGGGGGGTAACCTATGTCCTCCAGGAAGCGACCAACTCCTTGTTTACGGAAGGGCTGCGCACAGTGTATACGGGGCCGGGCTTCAGCGCCCGCATCGGCGGTCGATTGAACGGCCTTACCTACTATTACCAGGTAAAAGCGACCCGGAACGGCTGGGACGACAGTGCCTGGCGCGCCGGGGACAATGGATGTGCGGTAACATTCACGTGTGGACAACCGGGAGCGATGACGGTTCCCACCGCCAATAGTACGGGCGGCTATCTCGTATACTGGGATGCTTCCAGTACCAAGGGCGTAACCTATCTCCTGGAGGAAGCCACGGTGGCGGATTTCAGCACCGGGTTGCGCACCGCTTATACGGGCGGCACTCTGGGTACGTATATTACAGATAGGACCGGCGACGCCACCTATTACTACCGCGTCAAGGCGACCCGCAGCGGTTATAATGACAGCGTTTTACGTACCGGCGACAACGGCTGTGCCGTGGCGGAGCATGACTCCGGCTTTCCTTACGTTGAAGATTTTGATGGAGGATTCCACAGCCTGGAAAACGTCACCGGAGATGTCGGAGACTGGACACATTTTGGCGGCCCTACGCCGACAGAGGATACCGGGCCCGATACGGACCATTCCGGAACGGGCAAATATCTGTATGTAGAGTCCTCGGATGTGTATACCGGCACTGCTATCGTAATGACGCCCGTCATTGATACGGGCGGTGCACCATGGGCTTTCCTGACCTTCTGGTATCACATGTACGGTGCAGCCATGGGAACGCTTGCCGTGCAGGCAAGCACGGACGGCGGAGCGACTTGGTCATCGAATCTCTGGTCCCTTTCGGGCAACCAGAAAAATTTATGGAAAATGGCGACCATGAATTTGAACACCAGCGCGGGCAGGTCGCTCAGGGTGCGGTTTATCGGCGCCATTGAGCATAGTTTCATGAGCGATATGGCAATAGACGATATCTGTATTGACATTGCCAGAGACTTTGGCGACGCCCTGGATCCCAAGTACCCGACACTGTTGTCCCATAACGGGGCGCGGCATAACATAAGCGGCCTGTATCTTGGATCTACGGCTGACGGTGAGATAGACGGTCAGCCCCGTGCCGATGCGCTGGGCGACGATGCGAAAGAACTGGATGACGAGGACGGCGTACAGTTCACCTCGCCCCTGATCCCAGGCTGGCAGGCCTCCGCTGATGTGACCGCCTCCATGCCGGGAAAACTGGACGCCTGGGTGGATTTCAACAATGACGGCGACTGGAACGATCCTGAAGAACGGATTCTAAACGCTTATAATCTTGCAGCAGGAACACAGACGGTGTCGTTTGCCGTTCCGGCAACAGCTCTTCCTACTCACAAGACGTTTGCGCGGTTCCGCCTGAGTGCTTCGGGCGGCCTTGCGCCGACAGGATTGGCAATAACCGGCGAGGTCGAAGATTACACGGTGGCCATCGGGCTTGCCGCGCCTGTTCTCAACCCTGAGCCGCCCCTGACGCCTGGAACTTCCAATAAGGTGTCATGGCCTACCGTACTCCAGGCAAACGAATACTATGTGGAATTTGATACGGACAGCAGTTTCGCAACCCCGGACGGCTCCAGCGGCTGGAGGACACCCCTGTCGTACACCTTCGCTGGGCTGGTTCCCGGGCAGACCTATTATTACCGCGCCAGGGCGCGAACGGAAACCTGGCCGCCCGTGGACAGCAGCCTGCTGCAAACAAAACAGGCGGATTTCCTTGTCAATACGCTTGTGGACACGCTGGCTTCAACGGGGGACGATGTGATTCTTACAAGAACCGATCCCCAGGTGGATGTCGTCGGGGGGTTGGGAAAAACCAGTTATGAACCCTACGGATGTCGGATGAACAGTTATCTGGTAACCAGCAATACCCTGTTGACGAAAATCGAAGTTTATTTCAGGTC
>JAKJCY010000005.1:9921-57908 GCA_022706235.1 Candidatus Hydrogenedentota bacterium
GCCGTCCTTCGGAAGCCACATAGGCACTGCGGCGGAAAACGGATATCCCAGCCCGAAGGTCTATGGTAGCAATAGGTATACGACGACTATCGGGTATGCGTTCCGCCTGACCACTGTGGCAGGGGAGTATGCGGATGTGGGGACCATGGTGACCGCGCCCATTGCCCCATCGGGTTTCAACTCCTGGAACAGGATTGCGTTCAACCGAACCGTGCCGTCCGCCACGTCCCTTACTGTGGATATTTTGCCCGAAACGGGCGGACTACCCATCAGCGGTTACAGGAACGTGTACAGCGGTATGGATATCAGCGGCATTACGGCAAGCGCCATCCGGCTCCGGGCTACGCTGTCCACTGCCGACAACCGGTTGACCCCAGCCCTGCGGGATTGGGCCGTATCCTGGCATACGAACGATTCTTACATTGAAAGTGCTTATTCCGAACCGGTATGGTCCGAACAGGAATCTGTTATGGAAGGGGAACCTGTGGAGGAGGGAGAACCCGGCGAAGGCGAAGAGGAAGGTGAGGGTGAGGAGGAAGGTGAACACGAACCCGGGGCCGAAAAAACCGTCATGCTTCCAGGCGACGTGCCCCTGAAACTGGCCTGGATCCCGGCGGGCTCGTTCCTCATGGGCCGGTATTCGGGGGAGGAAGGCATCTATGACAGGGAATCCCCTCAGCATGAGGTAACGCTGGCACAAGGCTTCTGGATGGGCAAGTATGAAGTGACACAGGGGCAATGGCTGGCCGTGCGCAAAGCCTGGCCGGATGCGGCGCATGTGCCCTCCAACAATTATGGCCTCGGTTCCACGTATCCCGCGTACTATGTTTCCTGGGAAGACGTCCGGGAATTTATCACCTCTCTAAACGCCTATATCGCAAATACGGGCCAGGGCCCTCTCACGGTGCGGCTGCCCAGCGAAGCGGAATGGGAATATGCCTGCCGCGCGGGCACGCAGACGCGTTTCTATTTCGGAGAATCCCTGGACTGTGCCGGAGACTGTTCAGACTGCGCCGCGGGAGTGCTGCCGGGCAACCGCACGAATTACATGTGGTATTGCGGTAACAATAGCATCGTCGGCGCCAAGCCTGTGGGCGGAAAACTGCCCAATGCCTTCGGGCTGTTTGACATGAGCGGCAACCTGAATGAATGGTGTGAGGATGACTGGCACAGTGACTATAGCGGCGCACCTGCGGACGGGAGCGCCTGGACAGGAACGCCGAGGAATATAAATCGGGTCCGCCGGAGCTATGCCTGGGATAGTAATGCTGTTGACTGCCGCTCCGCAGCGCGTACCGCCAACCTGGCGGATTATCGGAGTTATCGCCTTGGGTTCCGCCTGGCCGCGGAAGAAACGATACCTTTTGACGAGGGCATGTATTATAGTTGTCCGCCGAGCGGCACGGTTGCGGGGCAGCCTGCGATACCGCCCTCCCAACTGCCGGACCAGGTCTACTATCTCAGCGACGAACCCTTATGGGTTTCCGGTCTACCGCTGCCCGTGGAAAACTTCCGGGCTACCGGCCAGATATGTGATTTCCATTGGTGGGGTGTTGAAGTGGATGGCCAAGGCCTGCCGTGTGAACGGGAGCACAGTACCTTCATGATCCAAGTGGGCAGCGACGCCTCGGGATGGTTCTGGGAAGACCTGGTAACGGCGGAAAAAGAAGCGTTAACGGAAGTATCGTTCTGGGACGAGACCTTGAATACCGATGTTCTCCTGACCTTGTATAAGTATGACGTGAACACTCTGGCATCGTGTTGTTCGCTCGATGCGGAAGCTGCCGACTATTTTATCAGCATCCGAAGCATTTTCCTTAATGACTTGGGTGAAACGGAAGATGAGGGCTGTTATTTCGGTTGGACCGCCAGCCTGGAAGGGGACAACACCCTTTGGGCACGTGATTTTGGCGGCATAAACCCCTATCCCCTGCAGGACGTTTCCGACAATCTTGCTTTTTGTGTTGGCAGGGAATGGTATGATCCCTGCGGCCCGGATGAAACGCCTCCCCTTGTGGAACTTTTTGGCGCGGATTCGGTTGTGGTGGAGTGCGGCACCGCATACACGGATGCCGGCGCTACAGCACATGACCTATGCGACGGCGACATGACCGGCGCCATGGTAACAACCAACCCGGTGGATACCACCGTGCCCGGTGATTACAGCATCGCCTACAACGTGACCGATGCCGCGGGCAACGCCGCCGAACCGGCGATACGTACCGTGAAGGTGGTGGATACCATCAAGCCCAATCTCATCCTGTTGGGAGAATCTCTTGTTTATATTGAATGTCCGGGAAACTACGTTGATGCCGGCGCGGCGGCGGTGGACAGCTGTGACGGCGACATGGCCGCGTCCATTGTAATCACTGGCGACAGTGTTGATCCGGCCCGGCCGGGAACCTATATCATCCGGTACAACGTGAGTGATTCCAGCGGCAATGCGGCTCCGGAGGTCATGCGCACCGTAACTGTCACCGACACCCGCCCGCCCGTCATTACCCTGCTGGGTGAGGATTTCATAACCGTGGAATGCGGCGATGCCTACGTGGATGCCGGGGCAACCGCCATGGATGCCTGTGACGGCGATGTAAGTTCCGACATTATTCCGGTCAGTTATGTGGATACCGGCATCCCCGCAGTTTTTACGGTCAATTATTATGCGATGGACCACCGCGGCAATTATGCGGATGTGGCTTTTCGTACCGTAACCGTGGTGGATACAACGGCTCCGGTAATCATCGCCTGCACCCCGCCCGGGCCATTGACTCCCGGTGAAGGCGGCGGCGCGACCTTGCCCGACCTGACGGGAAACATCGTCGTGGAGGATGTCTGCGGGACCTTGACGTATACGCAGGAACCGCCCGCCGGCACCATGATAGTTGAGGATACCCCGGTGGCACTGACGGTAACGGACCGGGGCGGTAATGCCGATGTCTGCGATATGATGGTTCAATTGGGCAGTTCAAACGAAGAAGGTGAAGGCGAGGCAGAAGGAGAAGGCGAGAATGCCGCACAATATCTGTGTCCCGGGGAAGGGTCCCTTTACGGACAAGGCGTTGCGTCGCCCTCCCCGGAATTCGAGCGTTCCTACCGCCTCAGCGACGAAGTCCTGTGGTCGCCTTATTATCCATTGCCTGTGGAGAACTTCACAGCGACAGGCAGGATTACGACTATCCACTGGTGGGGGGTGGAAATCAACAACCTCGGGGTGCCCTGTGAACGTATGCAGAGCACCTTCATCATTAAGATCGGCAGCAACCGGACCGGGGTGATTTGCGATTATATCGTGACACCCGAGAAACAGGACCTTGGAGAGACCTGGTTCCGGGACCCAGTACGGAACACTGACGTCCTGTTGCCTTTGTATAGATATGAGGTTGTGTTTCCGACAGGTTTCTGTCAACTCGACCCGGAAGCGGACGACCACTTCCTCAGCATCCGAAGCGCCTCTTTTGCCGGACCGGACCAGGTCATGGATGAAGGGTGTTATTTCGGCTGGGCGACCAGTCCCGAGGGCAATCACGACCTTTGGGCATGGGCCTTCGGCAGTGTTCTTCCCATGTCGCTGTCCCAGCCTTCCGATAACCTTGCCTTTTGCCTGGCCGGAAATGAGGAAGGACCCGTTCACCCGGCGGACCTGAATGCCGACTGGCGCATGGTTATCAGCGAAGCCATCGCCTATCTCGCCGGTTGGCAGCAGGGCTCCAATCCGCTAAGCTATGCCATGCGCGCCGCCTATCTGTGGCAGAACGGTGAATCTTACCAGTATTTGCCCGGCGAAGAACCCCCGCTGTGCTGGACCCCGTGATACAACCAAAACGAATCCAATAGACACCATTATGAGTATCGAAATCAGACGCGTACCCTCCGATGGAAACGCCAACGCGGCTTCCTTTGAAATCCATGGTGGTGAAGTTCAGACTTCCTTATCTCATCGGGGTTATTCAATGGTTACCCGGAATCCGGTTTGGCACTTTTTTGATGCCATGTTCGTATAGGACCGCAAGAAAGGGACAGACCACGAAATAGCCAATAGCAGTAAAGGGCATCCATGCTTCGTTACTGACGGCTATTTCGTCGTCAGTCCCTTTTTGCTCCGTCTTTTTGTTTGTTTTCCAGTGCCATGGGCATTTCCGACGAGACCAGGATATCTGAAGTTAGAAAGCAGTCCCTGCCATGTCCATGACAAGGGTAGACGAGCGATGATCGACGTTTGATATTCCCTCTTACTCTGGGATTGTATTTCCCGCCGTATTTATGGAGTCTGGCACTCCGGGAGGATTCTAAGGAAGCGAATAGGGGAGTTCCAGCGATGTTCCCATTTCAGGCGGCCGTATGCGCCGGTATCCTCCGTTACGAAAGACGAGTATCTGATAACGATCGCTTTCAGGCGATTCCTCGAATTCCAGGCGCAGTCGGGAAGGGCCACTGTCGCCGGTCTCGAGCACTGTTATGATCAGCCCCTTCAAATCATGGCGGTCGCCCGGATGCATGGGTCTTTCGGGACTTCTGAATAATTTCTCGATCAGCGTGGTGCATAACTGGCCGTTTACGATTTCCAGCTCCATTTCCCGGTCACCGGTGCGGGTAAGGCGATGCGTGAACGGCGCCATCGAAAGGAGCCACCAGGATTTGGCCTGGGGCAGGCCGTCAAAATAACGCAGCATGACCGGGTATACCCCGGTATACGGGTCGGGCGCGTTAACGACCAGCACCTGGGACTCCGCGATGCGCTCTTCATCCATCTCGACAGAGCGCATGATGGCATTCAAATGTCCCATCAGGAGGCGTAGTCCCGCAACGTGCACTGGCCACAATATTGCGCTGACACCCAGGTGCAGGATGATAAACAGCCACATGAGACCCCGCACCAGGCGGCGTTTCGACACGGCGACAGTTGCCGTTCCTTTCATGCGCCAGGCGTGAACGATCATGACGGCAATCACGGCGGCGCCGCCCAGCGACGGCGCGAGCAGCACCCGCGCGTTGACTATGGCGGCAAGGCTGGGGAGCGTCGCGATAAGCGCGCCAGGAATCAGCCAGCGCAGGGCGCGCCGTTCCCGCTTCTCGAATCCGGGCCAGAGAATATACAATGCGAAGCCCATGATAATGAATGTCCCCAGCCCCATCACGATAAAAACCGGTTCCAGGGAAGGACGCAAGAGGGTCGCTTCGCAGGGAAGCATGAAGAACTGGCCGCCCATGTGCATGAGAAACCGGCCCGGCGCCGCCATCAGGTATCCCGGGAGATTTGTTCCGGGGTCCAGATAGAGTTCCGAGTTTGCAGCGCCATACCCGTTCAAGCGATAGAAGGCATAATATCCAACGGAAAGCACGGACGCCGGCGCCGCCGCCCGGAACCGGGCGCGTATGCCGTCCTGCGCCCCGAAAAGTTCATAAGCCAACACGTAGGCAAGTGGCCCCAGCGCGGTTTCGGAGGCCAGCAAACCGCCCGCATATCCCGCCAGCGACAGGAAGATTCCCGGCCGCCACTGTTCCTCGCGCCAGCGCAGATGGGCCGCCACACCCAGGAAGCCCAGCGCTACCGCAATTACCGAGTTGCGATTTGACCACCAGCCTGCCGGCAGGATGTGGGATTCGTCAAGGACAAACAGAAGCAGGGCGAGCACGCCAATGGCGGGCGGCAATGAACGCCGTAAAATCAGCATGGCGGCCAGGCAGAGCAGGACATACCACAAAATCGAATGGGCATGGAACGCGGGCGCAAAATGTCCGAATACCTGGTTATCCAGCGTCATCAAGGCCGATGAAAGCGGTCGAAAAAAATGCGCCTTGAATTCCAGGTCCATAAACCACGGGTAAGGGCCCTTTTCAATATAGGGGCGCATCGCTTCCGCGTTGCCATTTCCAAAAATAAAGACGTTGAAGGGGGAGCCTAGATCGTTGTGTCCTTCCACCGTCACAATGTGGAGATAATCGTCCGCGAAAAAACCGAATCCGAGCGTAGTCAGGGCTACAACCATCCCCGCCGCCAAGGCGAGATAATAACCACGGGAACCCGTAAGAAAAGAGGAGGACATAAGGAACGCTCCAAAAGGTTGCTTTCAAACTGTGTAGTATACAGTAATCGTCCCTGCAGGAAGCGCATCCGGTAGTCCGGATTTTGATCAACAGATGAGGCAAAAACTCTTGTGTTCTCGAAGGATCTTTTTTTTTCATTTGGGAATCTGGAAAAAAATTGCCGCAGTTTGTACAACCGTATTATAGTAAGGGGCAGTATAACAATGACAAAGGATCAACCATGCTTGAAGCAAAAACAATGACAAGCGTCATTATTGCCCTTCTTATCTCCTGGTGCATGCAGGTATTCACAACCGCAACGGTCCTTGCGGTATCTCCCGCCCCAAAAATCCTGCGAAGCGCACCCGTCCTGCGTCACCTCGATATGAACAACAGCCTTATCGTGTATGTATCCGGAAACACGTGTTCCGTATATGACTTTCAGAACGAAACGGTGCGTTGGAGCCGGGAAATAACGCAAGACACCGCCACCAATATCAGTGTTGCTGTCAATGCCATGCTGTTCCGTGACGGCCAGGGTATGGTGATGGTGGAAAAAGATACAGGCAAGGAATTATGGACCCGGTCGGAAAAGGAGTGCGGGGAGCTTACGGAGGCCCGTTTCATTGGGGACACCGGCTGGACGACGGCGGAATATGACCGGGCGGTATTCGTATATGATCCGACGGGGAAAGCATATCCGCAGCCGCAAGATTTTGACAGGGCGACAACAGTCCGTGTTCTGGATTGGCTGCCGGGGAAGGAAGTATTGGCTGTCGGCCAATCTACGGTGCACCTTCAGGGGAAAACAAGCAACCGCGTCTTTTTCTGGGATCCCAAATCGGGGGAGACCCGGGAAGGGTATGACGTTGAATCCGACGAACTGCATTCTTATCTGCACCCGTCCGTACCGGGGAAACTTCTGCTTGTCGAAATCAAACTGCCTTTCGGATTCACGCTAAAAACCCTGGACGCCTCTTCAGGCAAGGTGGAAAACACGTTAGAAAACGTGATGGAAGGCCTATCCCTCTATAATCTGAAACAGGGGGGCGTGGCGGTCCTGGCCCATGAGTGGGAAGAAGAGGCGCGGATACTCAATCTCGTCACGGGCGACCGCAAGATGCTGCGGAGGCCGCCCGGGCATATTTTCAGGGGCGATGCTTACGCCGCGGCCGACGGCCGGGACTGGATCCTTTCCCAGGATGAAGACAAGCATGCCTGGCTTTGGGCGGTTGAAGAAGGCGGCACCCCCCGCAAAGTAATGGACGGCCGGCCATACTGTTTTCTCCCCGACAGGGATATTGCCCTGCAGTTGCCGTATGTGCTGGAGGCGGGCGACGGCGCCATGTATGCCTATCATTTGGAAACCATGGAAAGAACCGCACGATGGACGTCACCGCCGGAGTATTGGTTTCACGAGGTGGTTTGCCGGGAGATGAAGCGGGCGCTCGGCTGTTCACTTGAAGAAAATAAACACACGGGAATGGTGTCCATTTTTAAAATTGAAAGTTCCTCGCCGATTTGCACGTTTAAGGGCGAAACGTACTGCAACGCACTGTCAAAAGACGGGCGGTATCTTATTTATAACAGTGATCCCCACGGCAAGGTGTTCCTGGGGCAGGTGGATACGGGGCAATACTTCCTGCTCGCGGAACAAGAGGAGGAGGAGATCGCCTATGTGCAAATTTCATCAAACAACCGGCATGTGGCTATCAGCACCGTGGGCGCGTTGAAACTGATAACGCTGGAAGAGGGCCGGGTAAAACGAAGCAGCGACCTGGAAACAATGACCTGTCCCCATCACCAGACCGGCCTGTGTTTTTCGCCGGACGGAACCCGCCTGCTCTTTATGCGTCCGGGCGAGGCATTTCTGTACGATGTGGAACAAGGCGCCAAGATACATACCTTTACCGAACCGTCCCGTTTTCTCCCGGCATACAGGGAGGAGGAGGAAGGCATGGTATCGGGAGCACTCCACCAGACCAAGGAGGTTGCCGGGCGTTTCACCGACAGCTTCAAGGAAACTCCCCGCCTTTCGGGTGCCTTTTCCGCTGCGGGGAACCACGTCATTACCATGGCCGCAGGCAAAATCCTGCGCGTGTGGGACGCCAAGTCCGGCGTCATGCTTCACGCCATTGAAACGGAGTTGCCGCAAAAACGAAATACGGAAGGATACATCAACAACCTCTGGAAATGCAGTGAAAACGGCGCCTGGGCCTTTGCGTACAACGCAGATCATTTCGCTGAGGGAACGCTCTGGGAAGTTGGAACAGGCCGACTTGTACAGCGCATGCCCCTGCCGGAGGGAGCAATCGAGGATGTCGCTGTTGCGGACGATGGATCTGCCTTGTATTTTCATGCAGAAAAGAACATCCACGTTGTTTACGTTCGATGATTTTTCACCCATCTGCCGGAACATGTGTATTGATGCAAAATCTTAGAGGGTGTACGGAAAGTCGAGATTGCTTCACGTTGTTCGCAATGACGGCTACATGGATACAATGTCATTGCGAGTGAAGCGCAGCAATCTCAATGATTTGCAATGATTGCGCAGGCTGTCAAAGGAACTTTCCGTACACCCTCTTAGACCTTCCGGCATGGCCAGAGGTATGAGGAAGGCTTCTAAAAAGAGCCCGGTCAATGGCGATAGAGCATAATACTTTCAATATCTTCCAGCCAGTCATTATTATGCCCCGACCTGCGTCATACCCGTCTTTACGCGCATAAGCAGTCGTTACTTCGATGCATGTCCGTTGGCGCGAAAAAACCGGAATGCCGTAGCCTGATAGCGCTTTACTCTTGTCCAGAGTGGGGTTGTATTTTTTGGGTTTAGTTTTTCATCGCCCAAAAGAAACGGCGCCCATTCCTCTCCTTGGTCATAGCTGCCTGAATAATTCTTATGCGCGCAGTAGGCGTACCTTCCCAGGTGCGCCATAATTCCGCAAGTACAGGAATTGCCCCTTATGGCGCACCTGGGAAGGTACGCCTACTGAAGCCCGGCATTAAATGCCGCTGCGTTATCCTTGTGAATTCTCACCGACAGGGCCGGTGGATTAACTTGGATTAAAAAAAAACACGGCTGTCCAAATTAAGACAGGGTTGAGATTAATCCCCGGGTCAAGAGCCGTCCTTGTGTTGGCTGCCGCACGTAGGCATGCGACAAGGTCTGTAATCTGGCATCAACGTTTGTTGTGGCGAAAGGATTGCTGAATTTCTTTGTTATTTAAAGCACCAATTATGGTAAAATAAATATGAGTAGTATAAAGATGCTGTGTTCATGTTGTTACGAGAAAGCATTGTGTTGGGTACCTGCAAGAGGTAAACGTTTTTTAACTTTAAGTTGAAAGGAGAAGGTATGATGAAACGAAAAGGATTCACCCTGATTGAACTGTTGGTCGTCATTGCCATCATCGGCATCCTGGCGGCTATCCTGTTACCGGCGCTGGCGCGCGCCCGGGAAGCGGCGCGCCGCAAATCCTGCCAGAACAACCTGAAGCAATGGGGCACCATCTTCAAGTTGTACGCCGATGAGCAAAAGGATTACTGGCCGCCGATACAGATTACCAACCAGAATTCTCCGGGTTGGCCGGCGCTTACCATTGGCGGCGATCCGGATGCGCTGGAACTGACGCCCGCGCCGCTTGTGAGCGCCTGGTATCCCAATTACAACAGCGACCCCTCTATCTGCATCTGCCCGTCCGATGCGGAAGAAGACATTGACAGCATGAAAGATGCCAATGGCGACTGGGAATTTTGGAAAGAAGGCAAGAACTGGCAGGCCGGTAACAGCTATGTGTATCTCGGCTGGATGTTCGACCTTCTGCAGAAGCCTTATCTTCCCCCGGTAGACATCGGCACGTTCCCCAGCCTCAGCGCGGCTGCGGGCGCATTTGATTTTACCATGCCCGCAGGAGGCCTGGTACCGGCGCAGTTCGGCGCTACCATTGATG
The DNA here is from genome assembly GCA_022706235.1 of Candidatus Hydrogenedentota bacterium. GTDB lineage: Bacteria > Hydrogenedentota > Hydrogenedentia > Hydrogenedentales > CAITNO01 > JAAYBJ01. The sequence goes on from JAKJCY010000005.1 coordinate 19,896, forward strand.
CCATGCTGGGCGAAGCATTGGCCCATCTGAGCGACTCTCCCTCGGGCGTCATGTTGCGCCGTGTCGCCGATAAGGATTTTGATGTGACCCCCGGTCTGGGCAATGGCGCGGGCGATACCATCTACCGTCTGAAGGAAGGCAACGAACGCTTCATGATTACCGATGTCAACAATCCCCAGACCTCGGCCATGGCGCAGAGCTCGCTGTTCGCCATGATGGACATGTTCGGCAATTACGGCCGCGCGGTGGCATTTTTCAACCACGTACCCGGCGGCTGCAACGTGCTGTTCATGGACGGCCACGTGGACTGGGTTCCTTACGTTGCGCCGGCCCCCGGCATGGATAATACAACCAGCATGGACCTGGGCGCCACGCAGCCCGTGTTGCCGAGTTTGGCCAACATCATTGGTATCTTCAGCGGGGCAAACTAATTTAACCCCGGTTTAAGAAGATCTATTACAGCGCCCCTGCGGGAAAGCCTGCGGGGGCGTTTTGTATGTCCGGCTCAGCGGAACACGATGGTGCGGCGCCGGTAGACCATGATGCGGTCATCGGCGTGGGCTTTCACCGCCGCGGACAATACGTTGCGCTCGATATCGCGGCCCATGGCGACCAGCGTTTCCACCGAGTGGGTATGGTCCACGCGGACGGTCTGTTGTTCGATGATGGGCCCCATGTCGAGATCCGCCGTGGCATAATGGCTGGTGGCGCCGATGGTTTTCACGCCGTGTTCGTAGGCCTGGTGGTAGGGGCGCGCCCCCTTGAAGGCGGGCAACAGTCCATGGTGCACATTGATGATGGCGTTCTGGTAGCGCGACGTGAAGGCCTCCGTGAGTACCTGCATGTACCGGGCAAGCACCACGAAATCCACATGATGCGCCTGGAACAGACCGAGCACCCTGGCTTCAGCCTCCTCCTTGGCTTGCGGAGTCACCGGCACATAGAAGAACGGCACAGCAAAAGTTTCCGCGATGGGCTCCAGTGTGCGGTGGTTGCTTACGATCAGGGCAAAATCAGCGTTGATCTCCCCGTATTGGTGACGGAGCAGCAGGTCGTACAGGCAGTGGTCATAGTTGGATACCATGACGGCCATGCGCTTGCGCCGGTCGGAAAACGAGAGGCGCGTTTCCATGCTGAATTCCGCCGCCAGCGCGGCCAGCCCCGCCTGAAACTCCTCCCGGGTGCGGTTCAACCCGGAACAGTCGAAGCAAACCCGCATGAAGAACCGGTTGTCAATGGCTTCCGCATGCTGCTCCGCGTTGATTATGTTCCCTCCGCATTCGAAGAGGTAGCGGCTGACATTGTAAACAATGCCTTTCATGTCCTGACAGTGCAGTTTAAGAACGGCGGTTTCCATAAAGGCCTCTACGATCGGCCGACCCTTGAGATTTCCAGAAACCCACGGGGCTGCCTGTTACATCACATGGTCTGTAAATATTCCACTATCAGCCAGGCCGCGCCCAGGACCACTACGTCATCGCCCAGGCGGGCCGGACGGATTTGAACATTCCTGCGCAGATAGGGCATGGCGTGGTCCTTCACCCCCCGGTTGACCTCTTCCAGAAACAGGGTTTCCATGGCCTCGACCAACCCGCCGCCGAGCACCACCGCTTCGGGGCTCAGGATATTGATAAGATTTCCCGCCGCCATGCCGATGTAATAGGCGGCTTGCCGGACGACGCCCTCCACTTTTTTCTCACCCAGTTCAATGGCGCGCGCCAGGATGCCGCTCCGGATTTCGGAGAGGTCCGTGCCGCATCTTTCCAGGATAAAGGGCGCGTCCTCGCGCGCCGCCAGCGCCGCCACTTCTTTGGCGATGGCGATGCGCGAAGCGACCGCCTCCAGGCAGCCGCGCTTGCCGCATCCGCAATAGGGCCCGTCCGGCACCACGGTCATGTGTCCGACCTCGCCCGCGGCGCCGGAGAAGCCGTGCAGAATCTTCCCGTTCAGGATAATACCGCCTCCGATGCCGGTGCCCGGGAAAATACCGACCACATGCCGGCAGTGCACCAGGTCCGTGGAACACCATTCCCCGTAAGTGCCCACGTTAACGTCATTATCCACGGTTACCGGCACCTTGTAGCTGCGCGCAAGCACATCCGCGAGGGGATAATTTTTCCATCCTAGGTTCGGGGTGTCGATGATAACGCCCGTATGGGGGTCCAAAGGCCCCGGTGAGCCCACGCCGATGCCGCTGATGACGGGATTGCCGGCCTCCTGGAGCGCTTCATTGATGACGGTAAACACCCGTCCCTCGCTATCGCCGCCCTTTTTGTCCCGGCTGCGCTTGCGTGAGACGCCCAACTTGTTGAAGTTCCGGTCATAGACGACAGCCATCATTTTGGTGCCACCGATGTCCACGCCGACAACGGCTTCCCAGGAAGCTGTTATGTTTTCAACAGCCATGGTGCGCATTTCCTTTCCAATGTGTTTCGTATAACGTCATGAAAGCATACCATGAAGGCTCATGCCGTATAAATCACGCGGGATACGGTCGTGCGCGTTTGGGGGAGATGGTGCGGCTCTCTTGATTCGGCAACCACGGATTAAACGCTGTGGTGACAGGCGTTGAATTCGCAATGACTCTGCCCAAAGCGGTATGATCCTGCCAAGGGGTCGGGGCGTTTTTTTTCGTGTTTTCAACCTCAAATTTCAGGAGTACCGGTATGGCTAAAAGTAAAGGCAAACTTAAAGTGGGGCTGATCGGTTCCGGCGCCATTGCGCGCGAACAGCATCTGCCCTATTGGCGCGAGCTGGAAGCGGAAGGGCGCGTGGAGATTCTCGGCGTATGCGATTTAATCAAAGTTCGCCGGGAGACGGAAGCGGCTCAGTGCGTCCAGGCTGTGCCCTACGAAAATTTTGACAAGATGCTTGCCGATATTGATTTCGATATTGTGGACGTCTGTACCCAGAATCGTGTCCATGCCCCCGCCGCCATCGCCGCCCTCAAGGCAGGCGCCCATGTGCTGGTGGAAAAACCCATGGCTATGCATGTCCGGGAGTGTGAGGCGATGATTGCGGCGGCAAAGGCGGGCAAGCGTAAACTCATGGTGGCACAGCACATGCGTTTCGAGGCGCGCGCCGAAAAACTCAAAGAAATCATTGCGAGCGGCGCCCTGGGCAACATCTATACCGCCGAGACCAAATGGCTGCGCCGACGCGGGATTCCCGGGTGGGGCGTGTTTCACCTGAAGAAAGAATCGCTGGGCGGTCCGCTCATTGATATCGGCGTTCATATGATGGATCTGTGCGTCTGGCTGATGGGCAGCCCGAAACCCGTTGCCGCGTCCGGAAAGGTATACCGCATGTTCGGCGACCGCAAGGACCTGTTCAATGCCGACTGGGGCGTACCCTATAAGCCGGAGGTTTTCGACGTGGAAGACTATGCGGTGGCGCTTGTCCGTTTTGAAAAGGGCCTGACCATGACCATGTCCGTTTCCTGGGCCGCCAATACCCATGATGAGATTGAAAACATGTACATTTTAGGCGACAAGGGCGGCGTAGGCATCAATCCCCTGGGGTATTTCAGCGCCGACCATTCCTCCCTAAACCGCACCACCTGGGATTGGCTTGACCCGGAGGACGGGCACCGCCGCGAGGTCCGCCATTTCTGCGCGTGCGTGGAAAAGGACCTTCCCGTCATGGTCAAACCGGAAGAATCCCTGCGCATCCAGAAAATCATCGACGCCATTTACGAATCCTCGAAAAAGAACCGGGAAATTGTAATCAAGTAACCGGGCACCGAGGTCCATGCAAATGCATCATGGACCGTATGGACGTTATGGACAGGCCTGTACCTCATAAAACTTGTCCATGATGTCCATACGGTCCATCAAATTTATTGATTGTTTTTTTAGCGGGCGTAGCGCAGCAGGTTTTCCCGCCGGGCAAAGGCCCGGTCCCGTCTATGCGTGCGTTCACCAACATACCGACGCTGCGCGTCGAACACCACCGGTTTCCGTTCCTTGGGCACCAGGTAGGGACCGCCCTCCGGAGGAGGAAGCGGTTCTTTTTGGGAGGCGTAGCAGGTCGGGCTCGGCGGTTGCCCTTGCAGAGAGCCCGCTTCCTTCGAGGTATATAACTGGCGTTCGATATAGGCCATGGCGCGCTCTTCATAGCTCGGTCCCGGCCGAAGCGGTCCCTTCGGGGGCAGTTTTGAATAAATCATGCCGCGTCCGGTATGGTCCAACAGCACGTACCCGCCGTAAGCGGCGCCGTCAAACCCTTCACACAGGGCCGCCGGGGGATGGCGGTGAATACCGCAGTGAAGCCCCTCATGGGTATACATCACCATTTTTCGCAACCCCAGCCAGGGCCATTTCACTACCCGCAGGGCCGGTTCCTCAGGATTGCCATACTGCCCCTCGTAAGCCGGCGGTACGGCATTGCCCTGAAAAGCGGCCAGACAGAACACACCCACTAAAACGGCAAGCGTCATTTTCCTCATGACATGGATCTCCTCTTCTGGCATACCATTACTATGAACATGGATTGTCCTATTTTACACAAAAAGCACGCAAATGTAAAGATTTTATTTTCTGCGCACGGCGTGTCCCCCGTGGCCCGGCTATTGCATGGGGGAATCAGGCCTTTCCAAGGCTTCACGAACGCGGTCACTGACCACCGTCAATACCTTTAAACGGGCGTGGCGTTTGTCATCCCCTTCCACCAGGGTCCAGGGCGCCGCCGGGGTGGAAGTTTTGACCAGCATATCGGAAACGGCCTGCCGGTAGGCGTCCCACTTGTCGCGGTTGCGCCAGTCTTCTTCGGTAATTTTCCATTGCTTTTCAGGGGTCTGTTCCCTGGCTTCAAAGCGGCGTAACTGTTCCTCCCTGGAAATATGGAGCCAGAATTTACACACGACGGCCCCGAAATCGGCCAGCTCCGCTTCAAAGGCGTTGATTTCCCCGTAGGCCCGGAGCCATTCTTCCCCGGCGGCATAGCCTTCGACCCGTTCCACCAATACGCGGCCGTACCAACTGCGGTCATAAATGGAGAAATGTCCCGATTTCTGCAGGGAACGCCAGAACCTCCACAAGTAATGTTTATGCGCCTCTTCGCCTTCCGGCGCCCCGAAGGGGATGACGGCATAGCCTCTCGGGTCCAGGTCCCAGGTAAGCCGCCGTATGGCGCCCCCTTTCCCGGCGGCGTCCCAGCCTTCGAATACGAGCACTACCGGTTTACGTCGCACATAACACAAATGCTGCAGCCGGCACAGTTCTTTTTGCAGCCGGGGCAGGGTTTCTTCATAGGTGTCCTTGTCCACGGACCGGGACAAATCCACTTTGTCCAGAGGCCCGGGGGCGGGTTCCTTTTCAGGCATCGCCGCCGGGCCGACGTTTTCAACGGGATGTAGAGCGCGTTGGAAGGCCGCCATCACCGTCTCCGCCACCTTCACATTCAGATAATTCTTGTCTGTAGCGGGCAGCACGGTCCAGGGTGCGCGGGGTACCGATGTTTCGCGCAGCATCGCTTCTATATGGTCCACGTAGCGGTCGTACTGTTCGTGACGTTGCCGTTCCGCAGCCCCCGCCTTCCAGGAGTAGGCGGGGTCTTTGGACAATTCGAGAAACCGTTTCGCCTGTTCTTCTTTGCTGATATGCAGAAAAAATTTGATGACCACAGCGCCGTCATCCGTTAATTGCCGTTCAAACACGCGCATGCGTTCATAAGCCCGCGCCAGTTGGGTCGGTGAGCGCTGGCTGTTCACCGCCTCGTCAAGCACCTGGCGATACCAGCTGTGGTTGAAGATAGCCATTGCCCCCCGGGCGGGCAGCCGGGTCCAGAAGCGGTGCATCGGCGGCCAATAGGATTCCTGTTCCGAGACGGAATGCACGTGATGCACGTGATATCCTCGCGGGTCAAAGGCGTGCACCAACCTCCCGATGGCGGTTCCCTTGCCGGAGGCGTCCCACCCCTCGAAAACAATCAGCACCGGAATTCCCGCTTGGCGCAAGTGCCGCTGCGCCTCGCAGAGGCCTGCATCCAGCGGTTTTATGGCCTGTTTGTATTCTTTTTTCTTTAAAGATACATCCAGCGCAAGTGTTTCCAGCATCAAAGTCCCTCGTTCGCGGAAGTACTGTACCCGGGGATGCTCAGAGGCGCATCGCCCCGACCAGGTCGTTGATATCTACGATGCCGTGACGCATGCAATAGGCTTCCAACCCTTCCACCACCTTCAGGGCCGTGTCCGGGCGACGGAATGACATGCAGCCCACGGCGACGGCGCGCGCTCCCGCCAGCAGGAACTGCAGGGCGTCCTCGGCCGAGCTGATGCCGCCCATGCCCAGCACGGGTATCTCCAGGGCGCGGCAGGCGTCCCAGACCATCTTGACTGCCACCGGCCGGATGGCGGGGCCGCTCAGGCCGCCGACGATGTTACCCAGCCTGGGCGTTCGCGTTTCCGGGTCGATGTCCATGCCGAGCAGGGTATTGATCAGGGAGATGGCATCGGCGCCGCCCTGCTGCGCCGCCAGCGCGGGCTCGACAATATCGGCCACGTTCGGGGAGAGTTTGATGAACACAGGCAGTGTTGTGGCGGCTTTGATGGCCCGGGTATATTCAAGCACCTTTTCCGGGGACTGCGCCACCAGCGCGCCGCCCCGGGCGTGACGGGCGTCATGCACATTGGGACAGGACAGATTCGCCTCGATGGCGTCTGCGCCGTTTTCCTCCTCGAGCCGGCGCGCGAGTTCCCCATACTCGTCGGGAGTGTACCCGTAAATATTGGCGATGATAACGCAATTCTTCTCGCGCAGAAAGGGAACCTTTTCGCGCAGGTAGCTTTCCAGGCCTATATTCTGGAGGCCGATGGCGTTTAACATGCCCGCGGGGGTTTCCATGATCCGGGGGGGGGCGTTGCCCGCTCTGGGTCTGAGGGTGAGGCTTTTTACGGTTACCGCGCCCAGCCGGGATATATCAAAATAGTGGTTATATTCGTCTCCGTAGCCGAAGGTGCCCGAGGCCACGGTAACCGGGTTTTTCATGCTCAGGCCGCCCAGGTTGACGGCAAGATTGACAGGATTCATGGCCGCACCCCTCCATTCCAGTTGATGTCGCGCGTGTCGAATACGGGCCCTTCCCGGCATACGCGCACCATGCGCCGCGCTTCGTCTTCGGAGTTGGTTTCCACGACGCATCCCATGCACACACCATCGCCGCAGGCCATTTCCGCTTCTAGTGATGCATAACAGCGGACATCGTGCCTGGCGCACACCCCGTGAACGGCACGCATCATGGCCGTGGGCCCGCAGCAGTAAACCAGGGTGGAACTGTCGGGCGTCAGGCTTTCCAGCGCGTCGGAGGCGAATCCCTGCATGCCGGCGGAACCGTCATCCGTCGCAATATGCACGGGGCAGCCCATCCGGGAAAATTCTTTTACCAGCAGGAGCATGCGGTCATTGCGTGCCGCCAGCACCACTTCCGGGGTGCGTCCGAGTTTTTGAAGAATCGCTTCGGCGAGCCCGGGAAAAGGGGCGACCCCGATGCCGCCCGCGACCAGGATATGGCGGTTAAAGCCTTGCGGCAGCGGGAATCCGTTCCCCAGGGGGCCCTGCACGTTTATCACGGCGCCCACAGGCAAATGGGCGAGCAGACGGGTGCCCAGTCCCAACACCTTGTAGAGGATGGAAATACCGTCCTTGTAAATGCGTTCAATGGACATGGGCCTGCGTAAAAACGGGTACAGCCCTTCATGGGCTTCAAGCATGCAGAACTGCCCCGGCACGGCGACGGTGGCGATGGGTTCCGCGCGCAGCGCGAGGCGCTTGTGTCCCGGCGCGATATCCTGATGCGCCGTGATTTCACATTCGAGTAGGACTGTCATAAGCTGTCTCCGGTGTTGCTGACCTGGGCAATCAGCAGGGCGATACCGCTGCGGATGCGTTCGGCCATGACTTCGCCCACGCCGTCGACTTCCACCAGTTTCTCTTTGTTGGCGGCGATGATGGCCCGCAGCGTACCGAACTGCTTGACCAGGTTGTCGATAATTTGCGATTGCAGGCGGTTGATGGCATGCAGGATGTGGTAGCCCCTCGGCATCATGTAAGAATCCACGCTTCTGGGATTCGGCCCGTACCCGAGCGCCTGGCTGATGCATCCGAGATTCATCAGTTCCTCCTGGGAGAGGGCATTGATGCGCTCGGCCACGGTATCGGCGGTCACTCCGGTTCGCTCCCGGTAATAGTCCCGGATTACCAGGGCTGCCTCTTTGAGGGGTTGTACCGTCTCCTGGAGCTGCAGCTGCAATAGACGCCCTTCCGTGCCTAATTCAATGATAATCGGCGTTACCTCGTTCTGAATCCGGTGTACCATTTCGGCCCGTTGCAGCACGCGGCACACGTCAAAAATGGTGACCGTGTCCTGCAGTTCACGCAGGATCAGTTCGCGCATGGTTTTACGGAGTGTTTCCACGTATTTTTCCAGGGTCTGCAGCGTCTGTGCCCCCTTGTTGATCAGGGTGGGCACCGAATCCAGGTTGTACCGTTTCGAGTGGCAGTAGAGGGTGACACTGGATCGCCGTTGCGACAGGGCGAGTACGACGCATTTCGCCTGGTTGGCGAAACGTTGGGCGGCGCGGTGGCGCGTGCCGGTTTCCGTGGTGGGAAACCTTGGCGAAGGTTTTAAAAAACGGTTAGCGTAGAGGATGCGGGTTCCCTTTTCATTCAAAATAAGCGCTCCGTCCATCTTGGACAGTTCATAGATCAATTTGGGCGTCATCTCCGCATCCAGTTTTACCCCCCCCTCCGACAGGCGGGCGAGCCGGGTGGGATTGCCGATACAGATGAGGCCGCCCATGTGGGACTGGAGGATGGCGGAAATGGCCTCGCGGATATCCGTGCCCGGCGCTATCATTCTCAGGGCGGACTGGAAAACTTCATCTTCACTTTTTGTCTTGCGTTTTGCCACGTTACGTCTCCAATGCGATTCGAAGGGCGTCTTTCAACTTCACCGCAGGTTCCGGGACGGCGCCGGTGCCGGCGGCTTCCCGGGCGCAATTTCCGGGAAGTATACAGCGCGTAAACCCGAACTTGGCGGCTTCGCGGGCGCGCAGGCGGGCCGCGCTGACCGCGCGTATTTCACCGGACAGGCCCACCTCGCCGAACAGCGCCGCATCGGGCGCTACCGGGCGGCCCAGCAGGCTTGAGGCAAGTGCCACGGCCGCGGCAAGGTCCGCCGCAGGTTCATCCAGGCGAATGCCCCCCGCCACGTTTACAAATACATCCCTGTCGGAAAAACGCAATCCGGCATGCCTTTCGATGACGGCCAGCAGCAGGGCGATCCGGTTGGGGTTAAGGCCGGTGACGGTGCGCCGGGGGCTGCCGGCATGCGCTTCGCTGACCAGGGCCTGCACTTCCACCAGTAGCGGACGGGCGCCTTCCACGGCGGGAAACACAGCGGAACCGCTGACGCCCACGGGCCGTTCGTCCAGGAAGAGTGCGCTGGGGTTGCGCACTTCGGTCAAGCCCGTGTCGTGCATTTCGAACACGCCGATTTCGTTGGTGGAGCCGAAGCGGTTTTTAACCGCCCTGAGCACCCGCAGGGACTGGCGCCCTTCCCCCTCGAAATACAGCACTGTGTCCACAAGATGCTCGAGCAGGCGCGGCCCGGCGACCACGCCCTCCTTGGTGACATGTCCCACCAATACTATGGGCGTTTGTGTTGTCTTCGACAGGCGCATGAATTCATTGGCGCATTCCCGGACCTGGCCCACCGACCCCGGCGCTGCGGCGAGACGCGATGTATACACGGATTGAATGGAATCCACCACCGCCATCCGGTACGTTCCCCCGGCAAGGTGCGGCGTGATGGCGGACACATGGGTTTCGGTCAACATTAATAGGCGGTCATTCAGGGTCTTCAGCCGCGATGCCCGAAGCCGCGCCTGGTCGAAAGACTCCTCACCCGAAATGTACAGCACAGGTCCTTCCGAGGCGGCCACGTGGTGGGAGACCTGCAGCATCAGCGTGGACTTGCCGATACCCGGGTCCCCGCCGACCAGGGTAAGGGAACCCGGCACCAGGCCCCCGCCCATGACACGGTCGAATTCATCCATGCCCCCCGAAATGCGGCGTGGTGTTTCATGACCCGGACGGGTGATGGGGATGGGTTCACAGGTTACCGCCAGCGAATCACGCAGATGGGGACCGTCTTCCTGCAATACCTCTTCGACCAGTGTGTTCCAGGAATCGCAGTCCGCGCATTTACCCGACCATTTGGGATGCACCGCACCGCATTCTTCACAAATGAATCGTGTTTTTACCCGCATCATGCGTCCGGTGTTTCCTTTGACGTGCATCGTTCCCGAAGAGGTATCGCGCGTGCCCCGGACAATACCGCAGCGTCTTTGCCGGTCCCGGGTCGTTCTTGCACGGATTCCCCGCTTCGGATACCATAAAGATATTCCCGGTTCGGGGCAATGCGTCAAACCGTGCCCCGTAAATCGCCTTGCCGGGAAGAACAAACGCGCTCGTACACTGTGGCGAGGCCGATGGCGCTGTGCAAAACGGTCCCGCCTTCACAAGACAATGCATTGCCGCAGCCGGAGCACTCGCCTTGTTTCAGATAAAAGTGTACCGTAATGGAGGTTGTTACGGCAACCTGTATAAATGGAGCAGAGTAGAAAGAAGTTTCCCGTGAGTTATGAACTGGCAATGAATATCCTGAACCGGTGTCCGGCATCACGTCCGGGTCACGTGGTCTATTGTACCCACGAAGCCCTGCGCGACCGTGTCCGGGAAACGACCGGGCTCTCTCTTGAGGATGCCTGGGAATGCGACCTGATCTGGAATACCGACGACGGCCCCGTACCCTGGTCGCAGCTGGGGCGGGTAACCGACATGGGCCACGCGGAATTCATGGCCGGCGGCGCGGACCGGCGCAACCCCGGTATCTGCCCCTTTCGTAGGCTGGAGGAGGCGCGCGCCTTTGACGCTGTGGCGGAGTATGGCCTTCCCGATGAAACTGCCCTGACCGCCTATTATGAAGCGGTCTGCCAAAACGGACAGCGCGCTTACCCCAGCCAGGTATTTACCGGCGGGTATTACAAGACCCTGCTGTCGGGCGCCCTCGAAATTTTCGGCTGGGATATGCTGTTGCAGCTGGCGGCGGACAGGACGGCCTTCGAAGCGGTGCTGGATCCCGTCTTTCAACTCAGCCTGCATCATTACCGCTGCTGGGCGCGCACCGGCGTCAAGGCCTTTATCCTTCATGACGACATGGTGTGGAGCGGGGGGCCCTTTCTGGACCCGGATTTCTACCGAGGCGTGATTTTCCCGCGCTACACGGCGCTGGTCCGGCTGTTACACGATGCCGGCAAGAAAGTGCTCTTCGCCTCGGATGGGAACTGGGCCTCCTTCATGGAGGACGTTGCCGCAACCGGTGCCGACGGTTTTATTTTCGAGTCGGCTGTTCCCCTGGCGGCCATGGCCGACCGCTTCGGCAACTCCCATGTGCTGGTCGGCAGTGCGGTGGATTGCCGCACCCTGACCTTCGGCACCCGGGACGAAATCCGCGCGGAAATTGACCTCACTCTGAAGGTTACCCGGAAGTGCCGCGGGCTCTTCATCGCTGTGGGTAATCACATCCCTTCCAACGTCCCCCTTGAAAACGCCCTCTTCTATGCCGAATATCTTCGCCGGCAGTGGAGGAATTCTCACGCTTTGTGAAGTGCTAACATTGCAGTTGACAAAATGCGATTTTGGTGTATAATGTAGATGTAGTTAATTGTGTTTCATTAACCATATGAGGGCCATCGTCATGAACATTATACAACTTAATGTAAAAGTGCTTGTCCTTATCTGTACACTTGTATCCATTATAGGTGGTTACTGTGCTGCCGCTGCCTATTCCCCGATTGTGGGCATGGAGCCGATGCTGAGGGGTACTGGCGAACAGGTCAAGCAGCCTGCACCCGAGCCGGCAAGCATCGTTACCCCCAAAGCGCCCCCCACCTTGCTCAACAATTTGACTGTGGTGGCGAGACGTCCTTATTTTTGCACCTCGGTCGCAGTGTCAGGCAATCTGGCGGTTATCGATGCGATTTCTTTTGAGGGTTCAATTCCCAAGCAAGGACTTGTATTTTTAGACATCTCGGATCCGGCGAATCCAACGGAGTTGTCCGTCTTTCCGTTAACCACGTGGTGGGGGCCGGATATACTTATTGCCGGCGATTTTCTTTTTGTGGACAACCGCGGAACCCTGACCATCCTTGATATATCAGACCCTGCTACGCCGGTGTTGTACGGTACCTTTACCATGACAGGCAGTACTGCGTTTTGGGGTATGGGAATAAAAGGTACCTATCTGTACACGACAGGTTATTTTAAAACAGCGGAGGGGGTGCCCCTTGGCAATCAATTTCTGACCATTGATGTCAGTGATCCTGCGAATCCAGCGTTGGCCGGTTCGTGGACCTATCCCTATGGCGGCGACTCGACCCACCAGGACATGGTTTTTAACGGAAATTTCGGGTACAGTAACTTCGGTTTTGAGTTGGCGGTGTTTGACTTTACCGATCCGGTCCATCCTGCGCTGTCCAACCACTATTACAACGGGTACATCTATCAAATAGACATCAGCGGCGATCTGCTTTGTGTGGGCACGGACCGCGGCGTTGAAGTGCTGAGCCTTGCCGACCCGGGTGCTCCCGCCCTCCTGGGGTATGATTTCTTTCCCTTCCTACGGGATGGAAAAGGGGCGTCGCCGGCGATTGACGGTGACAAACTTTACCTCGGGTGGCATGAGCGATCCTTTCTGGGTATTAGTGTCGCAGGCTTGATGGTGTACAGTATTACAGACCCGGCCAGTCCCCAATTACTCGCGCACTATGAAAAGCAGGACTCAAAAGTTTTCGACGTGGAAGTCGCCAACGGCTATGCCTTTTTAGCCGGAGATACGTTTCTCGTGCTGCAATACACCCCGGGGACGGGTGAAGGCGAGGGAGAATCACTGGAAGAAGGGGAAGTGGAAGGCGAAGGCGAAGGAGAGGTAGACTATTTTATAAAACCGTCCATGCTTGGAGAGGCCATTTGCCGGGCTTTTTATGCCGCGCTGGGAATGGAGCCGGGTTCCTCCATATCCCGGAGCGATCTCGAGACCATAACACAAATTGACCCGCTTGCAGACGAGCCCACGTTGCAGACGATTTCGGCGGTGAGATACTGCGTGAATTTGGAAGTGTTGGATGCCACCGACCAGAAGGTGGATGATCTCAGCTACCTGGCGAGATTGCCCAAACTGAGAGAGGTCTACCTGGCAAATAACCGGGTCAAAACACTTCGCGGCCTGGTTGATAATCCCGCGTTTGGACCGGGGTGCATTCTCGATATCCGTAATAACCCGTTGACGAATGAGTCCTTATGCGAGTTCGTGCCGGCGCTGCGGCATCGGGGCGTTACTGTAATGTGCGACAAACTCTGCGGTCAGGGCATCGAGGCATGGCCGCCCAACCAGCGTTTCGAGGTGCTGGGCCGTTACTATGCGGACGTGAACATCCAACATGTGGTCGTTCAGGATACGATTGCTTACATGGGGGGGTATTCACCGGATTTGCTCAAACAGGGCGGTGGTGGCATGTGTAGCCTTGATATTGTTGATGTGAGCGATCCGGCTCATCTGGTTACACTGTCGAGTTCGGTTGTTCCGCAAGTGAATGATCTCTGCATTGCCGGGGAGTATCTCTACATCGCCCGAACCGGTGGTTTTGATACGGTTAATATTTCCGATCCGTACCATCCCCAGTTCGTACACCATCCTCTGCCGCTCCGGGCCGGACTTCACACCACGGATTTGACCACAGCAGGAGATACCCTGTGGGTTACCTCGTCAGACAGTCTCTTTTCCGTGGATATTACCGATCCGCCGCAGGCGCGATACCTGGGACCATGGGCATTCGTTTCCCCCAGCACCGCGAAATGGAACAACTATCTCTATGCCTTGAGCGTATCAAATCTTAGTATTTTGGACACCGCTATTCTCGAATACCCTGTTTTTCTGGGTTCGGCCGCCTATGGCACCCTAAAAGGGCTCGGAGGTAATCAGGATATGGCTCTATATGGCGATTATGCCATCACCCTGCGCGGGAGTACTGTTTTTATGGGAGGCGGCGCTTTTGAAATCTTTGATGTCAGTGATCCGACGGCCCCCCTGTTTATTGACGGATGGGAAATCCCTGGGGATCCCACTTCTATGACACTCTTGGGAGATATCATATTCCTGGCCAATGACATTGCAGGGGTTAATGCCGTGGACATCTCGAATTTTCAAGAATGGACGTGGAGAGGAACCTATTACGGGGAACCTATGCCTGAGCACGTTAGGGGTACCCAAGCCGTTGAAGTGGCCGCTGTGCCGGGAGGTACCTGTTATATCGCTGAGCATAATTTCATGACCATAGTCCAGCACTTATGGCCGGAGAATCCGGACGAAGGCGAGGGCGAAGGAACGCTGCCGGTTCCGCACCCCGCGGATAGCAATAAAGACTTTCGTATCGAATTAAGCGAGGCAATAAACTATCTGTCGGGCTGGCAGCAGGGCGCCAATCCCATGGCCTATGCTATCCGCGCGGCCTATATCTGGCAGAAAGGCGAACTGTACCGTTATGATGCGGAACAGGCGCCGCCGATGTGCTGGGTATTGGCGCCCCCGGTATAAGGCGAAGGCTGATTGCCTCAGCCCGGAATTCACCCGGATGCATCCGGGATGCGGTACTGGTTCTCTTCGAGGCGTTTTTGGGCGAAGGCGTGGTATTCGGGGACGATTTCGTAGCCGATATAGCGCCGCTGCAATTCGCGGCTGACCACGAGCACCTGGCCTGAACCGGCGAAGGGGTCGAGCACGATATCGCCCGGTTCACTGGTGTAGGCCAGGATTTTCCGGATAAGTTCGGCGGGCAGTTTGGTGGGGGTTTTGATATCGCCGTGCCAGTATTCCCGGGGGATATCCCACACATCCTCCAGGTCCCGGTACCGTTTGCTGCGGCCCGTGTCTGTTTTCGCCTCCGGGCCGTAGCGGGCGTTATTGAAAAACTTGCGTTTCCGATCATCTTTACACAGGTAGAGACAATGGTAATGGGAGGTGACGAAACGGCGTTTGCACACGACACCGAACTGGTATTTCCAGATAAGATGGTTCACGGTGAGGAAGCCCAGTTCATCAGCGGCCAACAGCAGGTCCTTGAGATTGTTCCATCCGGAAAAGACGAACAGGGCGCCGGAGTCCTTCAACAGGCGGTGGGCCCCACCCATCCATTGCAGAGTAAAGGCGCGGTAGTTGGCGACGCTGATTTCCGTGTACCCGTCCAGCACACGCCCCGGCGTGCGGTTATAGTTGCCGCGCTTCGGTTTGAAGTCGATGGCAAAAGGCGGGTCGGTAATAACAAGGTCAATGCTGGATTCAGGCAAGGAGCGCATGCCTTTGACGCAGTCCAGATTGTGGATACGGTCCAGTGCGTTTTCAAGTTGCATGTGGTTGTCCTGCATCGGTCAGCATTCCGGATGGTGATAATATACGCCCGCAAAGGAGGGACAGCCATTCATGAGCCCTGTGGCTCTCCCGTAAACGATGAAATTTTGCTGAAGTAGGGACAGACCCGTCTTGCTTCGCTCGCTTGCGTCAGTCCCGACTTCAGCAAAATTTCAGAGCAGACACCCCAAAAACAGAGATGCTGTTAACAACGATAATGCCTTGGGCTTGTTTTTGGGGAGTCAGTCCCTCCTTTGCTTTGTCTTACACTGTGATTCTGGATTGATAAATGTCTTAAGTTCAGACTTCCTGAACTCGTCGGAATATACAATGGCACTTTTTGTGAAAACACATAGACTGAGTAAAGAAGGGACTGACTGCCAAATAGCCCCTGAGTACAGCGTATAATCCTGTTTTTCATGCTTGCTATTTGGTAGTCTGTCCCTTCTTTACCTTCTTTACGGTCTTTTGCGTCAAACTTTTGTGCAATACTGTTTTCCGGAAAACCACGTAAAAACTCTGTCGAGGTCAGGAAGTCTGAAGTTAGTTGGACTAAACGGCTTCGCCGTGGATATTCTTTCCTGTGTCCGCAAAAAGGGGACAGACAACCAAATAGTAGCAAGAACTGGCAGCCTCTATGCAGCAATCTTATGCTATTTGGCAGTCAGTCCCCTTTTTGCTCAGTCTTCTTACTTGCGTTTAGTCCAACAAAGTTTTTCAGTTGGCAGGGCAACTGAAAAATCTTATTCGTTCCATTCGGAGTCCGTGAAATGCTTATTCGCCAAACACCGCGCGTACCGCTTCCAGGTAACGCATGCCGTTCAGGGTATCCGGTTCCAGGTAGCTGCCTTCGGTCCATTCATTCCAGCAGTTGATCGTCAGGGTATTTTGACATTCGGGATGGGTTTCCATGAACTCCCGGACTTGTTGTAACGCTTTCTGGAACGCTTCGGGGGTATTTTCACTCATGGTGGCCATAAAGGGATAGCCGCGGTTGTCGAAGAGGTCGTCCTGATGGCACCGGGGCGAAGCGTCCCAGCCCATGGTTACGTTGGGGAAATAGGGCACGCCGAAACGGTTGACATTACGGTGCCACACTTTTACCGCGTCTTCGCGCACATCCTGGTAGCGCGTCTGGGGGAAGAAGGGCAGCGGCACATCATGAATCCAGACATAGGAGGTGACGCTGTCGAAACCGATGGCACTGATGAGGGCCTCCGGTTCGCTTACCGCGGTTTCTCCGGGCAGCAGTTGTACGCCCCAGGATACGGCATTCAGGTGAATGCCCGGCAATCCGGCCGCGCGCGCCTTTTCTCGAAACCGAGCAACCGCCTCGGCCGTGGCCTGCACCCCGCCGAAACTTTTGATCAGGGTGTGCAGTTCGTAGACGCTGAAATAGGGGCATCCGTCAATGCGCCAATAGGAGGGGTGGGGAAAATAGTTCTTGATGAGAATATCGGTAATGGTCTCGAAAGTGGCGGAGGTGACCGTGCCGGGGTACAACAGTTCCGGCTTGCGATTCAACCGCGCCGGGTGGATGTCAATCCAGTTGTGGTTGGCCCACATGAGGCCGAATTTCAACCGGTCCGCATTGGGCGCTTTCATGAATCCCTGCTCAACACCCCGTTCGAGGAAGGGGCCGTCATTGAAATAGTACCAGTCGAAAATAAACGCGTCTATGCCATGGTCGGCGGCGGCGTCGATTTTTTGCGCCATCTGGACCGGGTCCGACTCGTCCGTGTAGCCCCACAGCGGCACCTTGGGCTGTTCATGGCCATAAAACCGCGGCCGGTTTTGCTTGACCAGTTCCCACTCGGTCCATCCCGGGCCGAACTTCGCCTCGTTGCGGCGGTCGGGGTGATAGTTGGGAAAGTAATAGGATGCGACGGTAAATGCGGCCATGATGGCTTTCCTTCTGGCCCGGCGTGCTTCCGGCGGGCGGGCGCCTGCCTATCGTCTGCGGAGCAGGCTTCTTCCGCGCCTTCGCTTGGGAACCACGCTACGGGCTGCCAGGTCAGGCGGCTTGTAGATGGACAGAATTTTCGGCGCGCCGTCGTAGATGCGCCGTTCGATATTGTAGCCCAGGGCTTGCTCGATGGCGGCCAGCGCGGCATGATCATTGGGGGTGACCAGCGTGATGGCGTCGCCCTCGCGCTCGGCGCGCGCCGTGCGGCCGATGCGATGCACATAGTCATCCGGATTTTCCGGGATGTCATAATTGATGACATGGGAGATGTCGTCTATGTCCAGGCCGCGGGCCGCCACATCCGTGGCGACCAGTATCTTGTATTTGCGGGAGCGGAACCCTTCCAGAGCGCGCTGACGCTGTGTCTGGGGCAGGTCGCCGTGGATAATCGCCGTCTTATGTTTGCTGCCTTTCAGTGCCCGGCCCACCCGTTCGGTCCGGCGTATGGTGCGCAGAAAAATCAGCGCGGAGTCGATGCTTTCCTCTTCCATGAGTTGAAGCAGGATGCGGGGCTTTTCATCTTCCCGCACCGGGATGACCAGCTGGCGCACGCTGGCGACCGGCTTGGCGGTAAATCCCACTTCGATGCGTTCCGGACTATGCATCATGTCGCGGGCTAGCCGATCCAGGGTCGGCGCGAAGGTGGCGGAAAACATCAGGGTCTGGCGTTTTTGCGGCAGCAATTTGACAATCTTCCGGATATCCGGAAGGAATCCCATGTCCAGCATGCGGTCGGCTTCATCGAAGACGAGGATCTCGAGATGCTCGAAGTTAAGGTTCTTGCGGGAGAGATGGTCCAGCAGGCGTCCCGGCGTGGCCACGATAATTTCGCAGCCGCGCGTGAGTTTTTCGATTTGCCCGTGCATTCCCACGCCGCCGTAAACCGCGACGCTATGCATCTTGAAGGGCTTGCACAACGCCTGCATCACGGACTCCACTTGGGCGCATAATTCGCGGGTAGGCGCCAGGACCAGCATGCGATTCGAACCGGACTTTTTGCGGGCCAGCCGGGTCAGGCTGGGAAGGGAAAATGCCAGGGTCTTCCCCGTGCCGGTCTGGGCGGTGGCAACAATATCGCGGCCTTCCAACGCGGCAGGGATGGCTTGCGCCTGTACGGGGGAGGGGTCGGTGATTTTCATCTCCTGCAACACAGTCAGGCATCGGGGATCAAGTTCGAAATCACTGAAGTTAAGTGGTTTGGAAGTGTCTATCATAGGGAACGTATTATAGCATAACGGGCGGGGTAATTGCAGATCGCACTTTGCGCCGACGCCTGCCGAAATGGTTTTTGTCGTTTCATGCGTGCTATGCTTTCAGGGGGAAGGCGGGGGATAGGCCCCTGTGCCGGGAAAGATACCTCTTGGAACGTTCGCTTAAAATACGCCTGTCCGTCATGATGTTCCTCCAATATGTGGTGCCCGGGGCGACCACACCCATTTTGAGCCTGTACCTGAAGGACCATCTCGGATTTTCGGCTTCCCAGGCCGGCGTGATTATGGCCATGCCGGCGGCCGCCGCCATTATTGCGCCCCTGCTGGCGTCCCGGTTGGCGGACCGCTGGATCAGCGCCTCGCGCATGCTCCTGCTTTGCCACCTGTCTGCGGGCCTGCTGATGCTGGCGCTCTACCAGGTGCGGACCTTTCCGGTATTTGTGGCTCTTTTTTTCGTTTGGGGCATGTGTTTCGCGCCCACCTTCGGCCTTACCAACGCCGTGGCGCTCCATCATACGGCGGACGCGCGGCGGGATTTCGGCGGCATCCGCCTGTGGGGCACCATGGGATGGCTCGCGGTCGCCTGGGCGTTCGGGTATTTCTGGATGCGCGGCGCGCCCGCCGGGGTGAGGCTGCCCCACGCGCTGCCCGTTTCCGGGCTGGCCTCGCTGGTCCTGGCGGCGTTTGCCTTGACCCTGCGCGATTCCCCCGTCGGCACCGGCACCGCCGCGGACTACGGCAAAGTGCTCCGGCTCTTTCTGCGGCCTGAAATGTTTTTGCTTTGTGTGCTTAACCTGCTCAACGGCGCCTGCCACCAATTCTATTATTTCGGGATGAGCCCTTACCTCAGCCAGACCCGGTTTCCCGATCGCTTTATCATGCCTGGCATGAGCATCGGCCAGCTGTCCGAGGTCCTGGTACTGGGGCTGCTGGGCTGGTTTCTGGCGCGCATGTCCATGAAAACCGCCATGTTCATCGGGGTGCTGGCCCAGGGCCTGCGGATGGTCCTGTTCGCTTTCGCCCCGAATCATGCCACCGTATTGGGGGGCATCGCTCTGCACGGGTTTTGTTATGCGTTCTTCTTTACCGCGGCCTACCTGTATGTGGAATCACACAGCACTCGTGATACCCGCGCGGGCGCGCAACAAGTGCTGACCATCATGATATCGGGCGCGGGCACCCTGGCGGGATTCCTGGCGGCGGGCTGGACGGCGCAATACCTGACCCATTCCTCCACCGGCCTGACGGATTACCGCGCGTTCTGGCTGGTGCCCGCCGGCTTGTGCGCCGTCATCTGTGTCTGGCTTCTCCTGGGATTTCACGAGCGCCCGGGGCCTGAAAAGTAGCCCCTTCCCTGAGAGCGTTTACTTTGGGGACTGCTCTTCCTCATTACGGGGCGGTGCCGTGCCCTCCCATGGGGCTGCGGATACGGGGTGTTCCGTGGTCTTGCTTCTCAGCAGGGCGCTCAGGGAAAAGAGGGGCATTTTTCGAAATACTCTGGAGCCGGAAAACAGGTAATACCGCAGGATCAGTTGTACCAGGTAGCCCCAGGTCAGGACTTTAATACCGATCATTCCCAAAATCAGATTCCTGTAGAACGGGATGGGTATGTGCAGGTACACGGGGGTTTGTTCTATTTGAAGGGGGAGGAAGGCGGCAAAGGCGAGCAGGAACGTTTGTACGCTCTTGCCGAAGGCAATATCGTCCTTGTCGCCGGATTCGCGACAGCGCTGATACGTGAACCACCCCACAAAACCGGCGCAGGAAAAGGTGATAAACCAGGGAGTATTGGTGAGCGCCTGATGGGTGCTGACCTGTCCCAGTTCGCGCAGGATAAAGAAAAAGGCTTCCGGGAGAAGCCCCGCAAGCAAAATAAGCCACCAAAGAAAGGTTGCCAGGCTGTCCCAGACATCAGGACTATGTCTATTATCTATCACGTATATTTCCCGGCAACAACGTACTGTGCTGCCTGCAGTTACGGATGCACTCGCTGTTTTCCCCACTTCCACGCTGATTAAGAAGGCGCGTATAGTGTACCTGTCGACGGCGGGTTGATGCCACTTTTAACTCGTTTGCCATGTTCCTGTCGCAGTTTCCGGCACCCTCAGCCCCGGTGAAGGGTCAAAATCACCGCTTCCGGGGGGCAATTATACCGCACCGGCAAATCCGTTGTTCCCAGGCCGGTGGTGGTATAGCCCTGCATGTCGCCGTGACGCCACAGCCCCATGGCCTGTTCGCGGGTGCAGGCGGCGTTTTTACTCAGGGCGCCCAACAGGGGCAGGCGGATCTGTCCGCCATGGGTATGCCCCGTCAGGTAGAGGGAGACGCCGGCTTTTTCCGCCTTGGAGATGCGCTCGGGCGTGTGGGACAACAAAAGAATGAAGGCGCCTTCGGGGGCGTCCTGCACGGCGAGGTCCAACCGGTCGCAGCCGTAGTTATGCGGGTCGTCGATACCGCAAACCCAGAGGACAGCCCGGCCTGCGTTGATGGCCGCGCCTTCATTATAGAGCACGGGAATGCCCGCGGATTCCAACACGTCCGCCACCTGCATGATATCGTGATTGCCCATGCAGGCCACCGTGCCATGGCGGCTGCTGATTCCGGAAAGAATCTGCCGCAACTGTTCGGGAATGTGGTCCAGGGGGCCATAATAGCCCCAGCGATAATCGCCGGTCAGCACGCATAAATCCACGTCCACGCCGACCACCAGTGCGGCCGCTTTGGCGGCGAATTCAGGGCGCAGGCGCGGCAGGTGCAGGTCGGATAACTGCAGAATGCGGAAACCGGACAGGTCTTGAGGCAGGTTGGGCATGACGATGTCGCGGTGGACGAGGCGCAGGTCCATGGCGTTTTGGCGTCCCCGTTCATAGAGGCCGGCAAGCACCAGGGCCCACCGGAGCGCTTCCATGCCAATACCGCGCCACCAGATCACGGGAGACAGTTCATCCTTGTTTTGTTGGTGCGGGCGGAAACGGGCTTCGCCCTTGAGCCGCCTGGCCATGAAATCCGCGGCGCGCACCAAGACCGGCTGCCGGGCGAGAAGCGCTTCGGTAAGCAGGCCCGCCCCGGGCGGCGCCGGCACGGGGTTCGATGTAGTTACGGTCATCTCCACCGTTTCATACCTCTGGTACTCCTATCCTGTAAAGAGAAGTCCCCCGGAAAGACGATGTTGCCTTACGTCTGTTCTCAAGACGGGGATTGTACCTTGTCTTCGGGCGGAACTCCAACCGTCTGTCGGTCCCGTCACCGTACAGCCGCGGGCAAAGCACTTTTGTTTGTTTTTTACCCGATACATTATACTCAGCGCTGTGCCTGTGTTTACAGGTATCCACCACACGCTGGACGATACCATTTGATTTTCCCATGGGAATAGGCCTGATTATGCGATTGCTTGACTTCAGTTATGCCGACCCTTGCCGCAACCTTGCCCTGGATGAGGTCTTGCTTGAAATGGTGGCCTCCGGTGCGGCGCCCGACACGCTGCGATTCTGGGAAAGCCCGGCCGTATTTGTGGTCATCGGTTCCAGCCAGCGGGTCCAGCTGGAGGCGCATGAATCCAACTGCCTGCGTGACGGGGTGCCCATCCTGCGCCGGTGTTCCGCCGGTGGCGCCGTGTTGCAGGGACCGGGTTCCCTTAACTTCGCGTTAGCCCTCTCCTACAAGCACTTTCCGGAAACAGCCTCACTGCATGCCTCCTACGACTTTATTCTGGGGCGTGTAACGGCGGCCTTGTGCGACCTGGGAATGCAGGTAGAGCGACAGGGGATTTCGGACCTCGCCATAGGAGGTATGAAATGCTCCGGTAACGCCCAGCGCCGCAAGCGCAACGCCTGCCTGCATCACGGAACCCTGTTGTACGGGGTGGAGCCCGGGCTCATGGGGCGCTATCTGACGGAACCGGAGGACCGCCCCGACTACCGGGGCGTGCGCGGCCATGACGAATTTGTGCAGGCTGTGGCAGTCGCGCCGGCCCGGTTGCGCGAAGCGATACGGCGGGCCTTCTGCCCGGCGGCGTTGCCCGAAACCGTATCGTCTGCGGAAGAGGCGGACGTGGAACGGCTCGCCCTCGACAAGTACAATTCCCGGGACTGGAATTATCGCCGCTAGCGGGTTCAGGCCTTCCGCCGGCTGTACGGCAGCGTCCAGGGCGCGCGATAAGGGCAGCCCACCAGAGCGTCCGCCTCCGGGTTGTTGGTTACCCGTTCGGCCTCGGCATCCCAGTGCACTTCCGCGCCCGTGCGCAGCGCCAAGTTGCCGAGGTGCGCAACCGTTGAAACGAAGTGGCCCACTTCGAAATTCATGATGGGGGCTTCCCGGGTGCGCATGCAGTCCAGGAAATTGCGCACATGGGCCGGGCGCGCGTCCGCCGTGTTTTCCTTCTTGATGGGCTCCAAATCCTTTTTCTTGGGCTCGGGAATGAATTCCCAACCGCCTTCGCGGATGATGACCGTGCCCTCGGTGCCGCAGAAGAGCATGCCGTGAGGCTGGCCGCCGGGCCCGAGGCCGCCCACCATCTGGTGTTCGAAAATCAGCATGTAGTCCTTGAATTCATACAGGGCGGCCTGGGTGTCGGGCGTTTCGCTGTTGTCCTTCAGGGCGAACTTGCCGCCGGTGGAGCTGACCCGTTTCGGCATCTCGTAGCCCATGCCCCACTGGCACACGTTGAGCAGGTGGACGCCCCAGTCCGTCATCAGCCCGCCGGCATAATCCCAGAACCACCGGAAATTGAAATGGAAGCGATTCGGGTTGAAGGGGCGCGCGGGCGCGGGCCCCAGCCACATGTCGTAATCCACGCCTTCGGGCGGCTCCGAATCCGGGGGCGTGCCGATGCCGCCCAGCCAGTCCAGGTACGCCCAGGTGCGCACCATGCGGACCTTGCCGAGATTACCGGCATGAATAAACGCGATGGCCTCCTGGTAATGTTCGCCGCTGCGCCACTGGGTGCCCATCTGAACCACGCGCTTGTTGTCCTTCGCCGCTTCCACCATGGCGCGGCCCTCGTCTATGGTCTTGCCCAGCGGTTTCTCGCAATACACGTCCTTGCCCGCCTGGCAGGCATACACGGTCGGCAGCGCATGCCAGTGGTCCGGTGTGGCGACCAGAATGGCATCCAGATCGTTCCGTTCAATGACGCGTCGGAAGTCCTTGACGATTTCGGGCGCCCGTCCGCGGCGGCCTTCAATCAAGCGCGCGGCCTCGGCCGTCATCTTGTCGTCAATGTCGCAGATGATGGGACATTCCACCTCCGGGTTGCGCAGGAAGGTGTCGATGTCGCCGCGTCCCATGCCGCCGCACCCGATGGCGCCGATTAAAATCTTGTCATTCGCGGAGACCGGTTTGTTTTCCGTGGCCGCAAACGCGCCCGCAGCGCCGCCCAGGGCCGAGGCCGCAAACACCATGGAGGACTGCTGTAAAAAATTGCGTCGTGAATAGTCTGTCATGACAGATCTCCCGGTTAAGGTACAATGATTCATGGAAACCATGCTAACGTGGGCTGTGCCCACAACCTAGAAAATGTATTCAGGGTATGTTGTTCACGCTTTAGCGTGCGGGTCGCGTCCAGGCCTTGAGGAGCACGCTAAAGCGTGAACAACATACAACGCTTCTTGTTTTTTATAATAGAAAATTTCCGATTAGGTACTAATACCGCCGCCTTGACTGTAGCAAATCGTCAAGGCGTATGCAAAGCAGCGTACCTGCAACTGTGAGGGGTTTGGGAAAGCAGGACAGGATAAATCGGTTGGGTTTGCTTTTTATCGTGTCAAGATGTACGATGTCACAGAACAGAAAAAAACATCAAGGCATGGTTTACCGCATGCCCCGTAGACAGGAGATCTTTTATGCAGCTTCATGGCAAGAACTATTCGGTTTCGGCGTTGCGTAAACGCGTTGGCAACATGGACCAGCTGGGAGGCATTCAACTGGTGACGCTCGATGACGGCAATGAACGGCCGGTGCGTGCCGCGATTATCCGCACGGGCGGGGGGCTGGAAGTGACGGTACTGCCCGACCGGGGCATGGACATTGCCTCGGCTTATCATAATGGGCGCGCCATGGGGTGGCGCTCCACCACGGGCAGCGTGGCGCCGCAGTATTATGAGGCCGAGGGCTTCCGCTGGTTGCGCAGTTACTTCGGCGGGCTCATGACCACTTGCGGGCTTACGCGGGTCGGCGGGCCGGGTCCCGACAGCGCTTTCCAGGGACAAGGCCTTCACGGGCGCATCAGCAACACGCCCGCCAGGAATCTGCAGGTGAGCCAGGCATGGGAAGGCAACGACTATGTGATGCGCATAACCGGAACGATGCGTGAGACCTCGGTCTTCGGCGAGAACCTGACGCTTACCCGCACGGTCAGCGCGATTTTGGGCGCCTCCTCTTTCCAGATTCATGACGTGGTGGCAAACGAGGGATTCAAGCAGACGGGGCTGATGCTGTTGTATCACTGCAATATCGGCTGGCCGGCGGTGGATGCGGGATCACGCATCATCGCGCCCAGCGCGCTCGTGGCCGCACGGGACGCGGAGGCGCGCGACGGCTTGGAACGGTGGCATCTCATGGACGCGCCCACCCATAATTACCGGGAGAAGTGTTATTATCATGACATGCGGGCTGACCGGCGCGGCCGGGTTACCGTGGCCATGGTGAATGACGGCTTTCCGCAAAACGGGTTCGGCGTCTACGTGTCTTATTTTAAAAAAGAACTGCCCCGTTTCGTGCAATGGAAGCAAATGGGCGAACAGGATTACGTGTGCGGGTTTGAGCCGACCATTTGCACGGTGGAAGGCCGGGAACGGGAAGAGGAACTGGGCCTGCTCAACCAGTTAAAAGCCGGGGAACGCCGCGAATTCCATCTTGAATTCGGCGCGATTACCGAGGCGGAAACGGTGAAAACGCTGGAACGGAACGCCGGCGCCGTCAAGACCGCCTATGTGGATGGGTTTGAAGCCTTTGAAAAAGCGCGCTGACGCGACGCTGGTTTATGTCAAACCCATGCGGTGGATTTCTTCCGCAAAGGCCGACCAGGGTTCGTCGTCAAGACAATGGTTTTCAAAACGCAGCAGGCGCGTGTCGCCGCCGCCATGTTCCAGAAACACATCAATCCGCCGGTCCGGAAGAAAACCCGCTGCCCGGTCCGCCCATTCAATCACGCAGATGCCGTCGGTTTCGATGATATCTTCGTAACCCAGGGTCAGTAATTCCTCCGCGCTGCGCAGGCGGTACAGGTCCAGGTGATACAGGATGCGGTCGTGGCCGTATTCGTTGACCAGAGTGAACGTTGGGCTATGGACGGTCGCATTCCCTGTGAAATGGCGGGCCATGCCCCGCGTCAGGCAGGTTTTTCCTGTCGCCAAATCACCGTGAAGGGCGACTACCGCGCCGGGAACCAACAAGGCGGCCAGCCGCGTTCCCAGGGCTTCCGTCTCTTCCACCCGGCGGGTTACACAGGTCAAACTATCCATCCGCCGTCTCCCGGTTCACGATGCTTTCATAGAGGGCGACATACGCGGCGGAGGACCGGTCCCAAGAATAATCACGGGCCATGGCGTTATCGCGCAGCTGCCGCATCCGGGGCGCGTCCTGGTAGAGTTCCAGCGCACTGCAGATGCACCGGGCGAGGGCCGGGGCGGTCTGGGGAACAAAGGAGAAGCCCGTGGCCGCCGTGCCGGAGTTCCCATACGGACGGTAGGGGAGGACGGTGTCGGCCAGACCTCCCGTGCGGCGCACCAGCGGTAGGGTACCGTAGGTCATGGCATACAGCTGGCCGAGTCCGCAGGGTTCGAAACGGGACGGCATCAAAAAGAAATCAGATCCCGCATAGACGGCATGGGCGCGATCCGCGTCAAAGCCGAGGAACGCGCCGATACGGTCCGGATGGGCCGCCGCCGCAGCGCGAATTCCTGCTTCGATGTCGGGGTGTCCCGTGCCGAGCACCACCAGCTGCATCTCAGACTGCATCAGCGCGGGGAGCGCATCGACAAGGATATCCATGCCCTTTTCGGGGTAGAGGCGGCTTACAACGCCGAACAGGGGGACATCGCGCGGGGGCAGACCGAACAGGTTCTGCAGCGCCCGCTTGCACACGGCCTTGCCTGAAAGGTCCGTCCGGTCATATCGGGCGGCGATGCGCGTATCCGTTGAAGGGTGCCAGGCCGCGTAATCCACACCGTTGAGGATGCCGGACAAGTCCGCCTGCCGTGCGGTCAATACCCCATGCAGTCCCGCCCCGTATTCGACAGTCTGAATCTCACGGGCATACCTGGGACTGACCGTGGTTATCTTATCGGCGAACACAATGCCGCCTTTCATCATGTTCAGATCGCCTTCATATTCCAGGTAGTTGAAGGAGAAAAGGTTCCGGTCAAAGCCGGTGCGATCAAAGTGTGCGGCGGCGAAGCGGCCCTGATAGGCCAGGTTGTGGATGGTGAACAGGCAGGCTGTATCTTTCCAGAACGGGTCCTGGTGATAACGCGTCTTGAGATAAATAATCAGGGGCGCGGCGTGCCAGTCGTTGCAATGAACCACATCGGGTTTCCACCCTTCAGCGGCAAGGCCGTTCAAGATTGCCAGGCAGAAAAAACAAAAGCGCTCCGCATTGTCCTCGTATTCGTAGGCGCCGACACCGTACATGGCGTCCCGACCGAAATAGGCCTCATGTTCCACGAGGTAAAGGGGTAGGTCCGAACCCGGCAG
The DNA here is from genome assembly GCA_022706235.1 of Candidatus Hydrogenedentota bacterium. GTDB lineage: Bacteria > Hydrogenedentota > Hydrogenedentia > Hydrogenedentales > CAITNO01 > JAAYBJ01. The sequence goes on from JAKJCY010000005.1 coordinate 47,226, forward strand.
CGTGCCCTGATGCAGGGCTCCATATTCTGCCCCGGCGCCCAGCTCGGCACCACAAAACCAGGGATGGCTGTTCCGATACTCCCCGGGGACCTGCCGGTAAAACGGCAGGGCGATGCGCACCTCATGGCCGCGCCGTTGCAGGGCCCGGGGCAGCGCCGCAGCCACCTCCGCCAAGCCGCCGGTACTCACTAGCGGGCTTAATTCGGAGGTGACAAATAATATTCGTAGTGGTCTGTTCAATCAGGCATCCTTCCTACGTGCTCTCAATGAAAACGGTATTTTAGCATATGTGTCGTGAATTTACCTATCGCATGTAGGTGTTGATCTTCTCTCCCGCCTACAGTGCAGGCATAAAGTACATGTGTATCAAACAGCAAAGATAGACGCTTTAATCCATTTCATGTGCCGTATGGACAATATTTTTCGTGTGTTTTATACGGGGGGGAGCGGGGAAAGGCACCAAGACTGGAATGACCTCCGCTTTTCAGTTCTGGCGGGTGTTCTGTGACGGTTGACAGGGTTCCGGACAGGAGAGTAAAATGGGGGACATAAGGTGTAACGCGTAAATCAAAACCTACGGAGACTATGATATGGAAACCAATCACACTGAATCGGGCGCGTCCCGCCGCGCCTTCTTGAAGAGCACCGGGGCCCTGGGCGCAGGCCTGTACCTGGGCAGTATGGCGAAACCCGCCGCCGCCGCGGGAGAGGCTCTGGCACTGGACGGCGGGCCGAAAGCGGTTACACACGCCGCCGCGGCGGCGACGAAGTGGCCCCTGTACGGTGATGATGAAATCAGCCTGGTGACCGAACTGTTGCGGAATCCGAGTTATGCGCCGGTGGCCGAATTCGAGGAAGCGTGGAAGGCCTTTTTCGAATGCCCCTATGCCAAGGCGCACTGCAACGGTACCAACGCGTTGACCTCCATGCTGTTCGCCCTGGACCTGCCCGAGGGCAGCGAGATACTGGTGCCCGATTACAGCACTTGGTTCCCCGTGGTGCCCATGCGTCTTTTCGGGCTGGTGCCGGTCTTTGTGGATGTGAACCCCCGCACCATGAACCTGGAAGTGGAAGACTGCAAGAAGCGGCTGACCGCCAAAACGAAGGCCGTCATGCCGGTGCATTGGTTCGGCCTGCCCTGCGACCTGGACGATATCTGCGCCTTTGCCGACGAACACGGCCTTTCCGTGCTTGAAGACGCCAGCCACGCCCACGGCGCGCGGGTGAACGGCAAACTTATCGGCAACTGGGGCCGCATGGCCGGGTTCAGCCTGCAGATGGGCAAGCCGCTGCCCGCCATTGAAGGCGGCATGGGCATGTACAAGGACCAGGGCGATTACGAGCGGGCCGTCACCTACGGCAACTACGACCTGCCCAACAGTTTCCCCGAAGACAGCCCCTATCGCAAATACCAGGGAACCGCTTTCGGATCCAAGTTGCGTATCCACCCCGTGGCGGCTATTTTGGGACGCCTCCAGCTGGGCAAACTCGCCCAGTACAACGCGGACGGCGTAGCCCAGATGACCCGCCTCAATGAACGGCTGAACCAGCTTCCCGGCCTGGCGGCCCAGTATGTGCGGCAGGGAATAGACCGGGTTTATTATTCCAAGAACCTCTTCTTTATCGATGAGGCGAAAGCCGGGTTCTCCCGGGAAAAGGCGGTAGAAGCGCTGCAGGCTGAAGGGGTCGATGTGTCCGTCTATACCTGGACCCTGCTGCACACCTATCCGCTCATGAGCGAAGCCAAATACTGGCGGCATATGCCCGTACTGCCCGATGCCGTGCCCGGCTGCGACCAGGCAAACCGGCAGGCCATCCAGCTGCCCTACTGGACCTCCGACCAGCCCGAATTGGTGGAGCAATACGCGGCCGCCTTTGAAAAAGTCTGGGCAAACAAAAAGAAACTTGCGTAAGCGCGATAACAAAGCGGGCCGGTGGACATTCTATCGAGATGAGACTGATATGGGGATTTCGTCTGGTTCCCAAATAGGAATTTGGGGACCAGATGCACCCGGGCCAGTGTACTTTTTTACCGAGGCGAACCTGACATGAGAATCCTGCATCTGGTACCCGGCAGCGGCGGCACGTTTTACTGCCAGAACTGTCTGCGCGACCATATCCTGATACGCGCGCTCCGCGCCAAAGGCCACGATGTGGTTCTGGTGCCATTGTACCTGCCCATGTACGGGGGCGCCGTGGCGGCAGAGGCCAACGCGCCGTTGTTTTTCGGTGGCATCAGCGTATATGTGCGCGAGAAACTGCCGTTTCTGCGGCGCATGCCGGGCTGGCTTGACCGGCTTCTTAATCTGCCGGGTTTGCTGCGCCAGGCCGCGATGAGGGAAGGTTCCACCAACGCTTCGGGTCTCGGGTCCATGACGTTGTCCATGCTCGAAGGCCAGCATGGCAATCAGGGACAGGAATTCGAACGTTTTCTGGACTGGCTGCGTACGCAGCCCCGGCCGGATGTTATCCATATTTCAAACGCCCTCCTGCTCGGGTTCGTGCCGACGATACGTGAAATTTTAGACACGCCCTTTATCTGTACCCTGCAGGACGAAGAACCCTGGGTCAGCGCCATGGAACCGCCCTATGAGCGGCTTTGCTGGGATGTCATGTCAAGACACGGAGCGCAGGTTTCGCGGTTTATCGCTACAAGCCGCTGGTACGCGGATCGGATGATGGACCGGATGCGGTTTTCCCCGGACCAGATTACCGTTCTGTATCCGGGCATCGAGGTGCCGCCGGAACCACCGTCATTTCAACATGCCGATCCGCCGACTATAGGTTACCTGTCGCGGCTGAACCGTACCCAAGGCTTCGAAGACCTTGTCAACGCCTTTATGGTGTTGAAACGGGAGCCCGCGCTGGCCTCGCTGCGCCTGCGCGCCACCGGCGGCGCTACCCCGGCCGATACGCCGTTTTTAACAGAAATAGAAACGCGCCTCGGTAATGCCGGTTTTCTGGAGGATACCGAGATTGACTGGAACTTCCAGTCCGCGCCGGGCGAGGCGTTTTTCCAGGGGCTGACGGTCATGTGCACACCCTCCCGGGAAGGGGAAGCCTTCGGCATGCACATCATCGAGGCCATGGCGCGGGGCATCCCGGTGGTGCAGCCCCGGGCCGGCGCATACCCCGAACTCATCGGCGACGGGGAAAGCGGGGTTCTATACGATCCGGAAACGCCTCACGGGCTGACGGGTGCCTTGCGGGAAATCCTTACCCGACCGGACCAGGCCGGACGCCTTGGGGAACAGGGGTATCTCCGGGCGCGTGAACTGTTTTCCGCGGAACGCATGGCAGGAGAGATGATTGCCCTGTACGAGAGCGTGCTTGACGCTTCTCCCGCATCCCCGTAATGTCCGTTTTGCAGAGGCGGACAGATTCTACCGCGTTCGGGTGCGCCGCTCTTTGTAGGCATCCATGAGGCGGGTAAACTTCTCGAACAGATACCGGCTGTCATGGGGGCCGGGCGACGCCTCGGGGTGGTACTGAACACTGAAGATGGGCAACCGTTTGTGAAACATGCCCGAACAGGTCTTGTCGTTTAAATGAATGTGGCTGAATTCCACCTCATCAGGATTCAGGGAGGCCGTGTCCACCGCGAAACCGTGGTTCTGGGCGGTAATCTCCACCTTGCCGGTTTGGGTATGATAGACGGGCTGGTTGCCGCCCCGGTGGCCGAATTTCAGCTTGTACGTTTTCCCGCCCAGGGCATGCCCCAGAATCTGGTGGCCGAGGCAGATGCCGAAGATGGGGATTTCTTTTTCGATCAAGGCCTGCACCGTGGGATATACATAGGGCAGCGCGGCGGGGTCGCCCGGGCCGTTCGAGAGAAAGACACCGTCCGGGTCCAGCGCCAGCACGTCTTCAGGACCGACGGTTGCAGGCATAACGGTTACCGCGCAGCCCGCTCCTTCGAGCAGTCGGAGAATGTTGCGCTTGATGCCGTAATCAATCGCAACGACCCGGTACCGGGCGTTCGGCGGCGTATGCCATTCGTACGGCGCTTTGGTGGACACGTCCTTGACAAAATCGCTGCCGGCCATGTCGGCGCTCGCCTGTGCGCGGGCCACCAGCGCCTCCGCGTCCGGGTCCACCGTGGAAATGATGGCTTTCATGGCGCCTTTCGTGCGCAGCAGCCGCGTGATGTGCCGCGTATCCACCCCGTCGATGGCCACCACGCCGTGACGGCGCAGGTAGTCGGGCAGACTGGACGTGGCGCGCCAGTTGCTCGGCTCGAAACAACACTCGCGCATGACGAACCCACGGGCATAGGGCTTGTCGGATTCGACGTCCTCTTCATTCACGCCATAATTCCCAATATGGGGATAGGTCATGGTAATGATTTGCCCGGCATAGGAAGGGTCGGTCAAGATTTCCTGGTAGCCGGTCATGCTGGTGTTGAACACGAGCTCTCCCGAGGACTCGCCGTCTGCGCCGACGGCGCGGCCTGTGAATACACTTCCGTCTTCTATGGCGAGTATGGCTGGTTTCATGGTGCTGCTTTCTGGGGAATGGGACCTGTTCAACGGGCGTACTATAGCATAAAGCGGGCCTTTGTTTCCGGTTTGAGGATCCGGACGCAGGTATAGCGACTCGAGCCGATCCTCTCCCATACTGTATCCAGAATGATGGTATAATCATCTGTATTGGAGATGTAATCATGCGAACAACCATCCTATGGGCAGTCCTGTTCTTGTCGCTTGGCCCGGTGACCGCCGTGACCGCCGACGATTCGCTGTTGCTGGTGTGCAATAAGCACGAGAACACGCTGTCTTTTGTGGACCCGGTCAGCCTCACTCCCATCGCCAAAATAACCACCGGCCCCAACCCCCATGAAATCGTGCTGTCCGCCGACCGCCGGTTTGCCTATCTCTCGAACTATGCGCCGCCGGGTAACACCATCTCGGTCATAGACCTTGTAAACCGGAAGCATGTGCGGCAGATTTCCACGGGGGAATTCGGGCGCATTCATGGCGCGGCCATCGCGCCCGACGGGCGGCACGCCTATTTTACGGCGGGCCAAAGCGGCTACGTGGTGGAGGTGGATACCGCCACCTGTAAAGTCATCCGCGCCCTTCCGACCCATGGGAAAATTTCACACATGGTAGTGGTGTCGCCGGACGGGAAACGGTTGTACACCGCCAATATCGTAACGGAAAACGTCTCTGTTATTGACCGGGCCTCCGGTGATTTAATTGCCCAGGTACCCTGTGGCAAGGGTGCGGAGGGCATGTGTTTCACCCCGGACGGCAGGCATCTGTGGGTCGGCAACCAGGAGGCGGGTTCCATTACCATAATCGATGTCAATACACACACTGCCCTGGAAACCTTTTCCTGTCCGGGCATGCCGGTGCGCATCCGCTTTACCCCGGATGGGAGACGGGCCCTCGTGGCCAGTTGGACCGACCCGGGGGAACTGGTGGTTCTGGAGGCCGACACGCATAAAGAAATCAAGCGCCTCCCCGTGGGCAGGCAGGCTATCGGGCTGGAACTCTCGCCGGACAGGAAACGGGTTTTTGTCGGGTGCGAACACACCGACGGCGTGCATGTGGTCGATTTGGAAAGCCTTTCCGTGACCGGAAAAATTATGACCGGCGACGGGTCCGACGCCGTTGCCTGGTGGACGCCGCCGGAAACAGGTTCATCTGCTTCAAAATAGAAGGCAACCTCCTTTCATACAATTCCGCCTCACGATCCGACAGATCGCCTTTCCGGATGAGGCGTTTAAACAGGTCAACATTTACCTCCCGCAGCTTGCCGACACTGTCGGTTACGGCCGGTGCCCCCTGTCTGCAAGGAAGATTCCAGCCGAAGAGACGCTCAAAAAGAGCGCACTCAAAACACCGAAACTACACAGAGCAGAAACAGAACGTTCAGCCAATGGCCAAGGCAATCCACAGCAGGCGCAACGCGTAAAATACGCCGATGCCCAGTTCGTTGTGCGCGAATACCCCGACGACATCCCGGAACAACAGCGTCTGGGACACCAGCGAAAAGAAACCCAGTCCCAGTAACGGGAGGCGGCGGCGTATTCCTTTCACGATGGGACCTCAATCATGGTCGCTGAATACAATGGCCTCGAAGACGGTCCAGGTAGCGCCTTCCTTCCACGCGTCCTGCGGAAGCCCCGCCTTGAGAGCGAGATGGGTGAGGGTTTCCTCCAGGGTCCAGTGTTGTTCGGGCGCCACCTGGGGCAGGAACACCGCGCTGCGCCCGTGTTTCTGAATGACCATGCCGTGTTTGCCAATGACGATGTCCTGGTAGGAGTTGACAGCCACCGGCGGCGTCAGCGCGGAAATTTCGTATTCGAGCATGGGCAGTTCTTTTTCCGTCACCATGTTAAACCGGGGATCATTGACGCCCGCGTCAATGGCGCGTTCCATGACGGCCTCGTAGAGCGGGCGTCTCGGGAAGATTTCACCGATACATCCCCGCAGTTGCCCGTTCAGGGTCAGGGTGACGAATGCGCCCATGGTCGGACGCATGGCAGGGGTGATTTCGATGCCTAAATCTTCCGGTTGGGCTTTTTTCCCCGTTTTGATATAGCTTTCAAGCACGCCCCGGGCGAGTTTCAGCAGAAGTGCCTTATCCTGAGAGGGAAGCGGATCTTCCGAAACCCCGGCGCTTTCAGGTGCGGTTTTCTTTTCAGGCCAGAGGCCTGTGAAAGCAATGCTCATATAACTGACCGAAGTGCTGGTATCTCCCGTCATGCGTCCCGAGGTGTCGTAGTTAAGCAGCTGCGCTTCGGAGGCCCCGGGCAGCATGGACAACAGGATGGAAATGGGGTGGCGGCCGCAAATGGTCGCGCCTGTGTCATCCACATAGCGCTTGAAACCCGCCGCATCCTTTTTCTGTATGTGTTCCCAGGCACCCAGGTCGAGCTGTTTCAGGTTTTCAAGGATATTATCATCAAAAGGCTTATACCCGAAGCTGGCGCCGTAGTGGGTGAAATCGCTGCTGGCGATGACCAGCGTATCCGGCGTGACAATATCCAGAAGAATCGTCGCCATCCGTTTGACAGCGCCATCATCCACAGTACCCACTACGATGGGGACCAGTTGAAATGTTTTCAAGGTCCGTTGCAGCAAGGGCAGTTGAATCTGCACGCTGTGCTCCGATGCATCCACATTCCGGACCACACGGAATTCCGGATGCTTCAACAACGCCGCAATCGCGTCCAGGTCCAGGGGAACCTCGCCCAGCGGTGTCGCGATATGGGTCGCGTCGGAAACATGGGCATATCCGTCCATGAACGCCCGGTGAGACGGCCCCATGACAATCACGCGTTTATACGGTCGTCCTCCGGCAGCCTTCAACCCGGAGGCGGCTGCAGCACCCGAGTAGCGGTAGCCCGCGTGAGGCAGGACCAGGGCCTGAACCGTATCCAGGGGCCTGGTGTCGGCATCAGCGATATAGCGGTCGATTTCGGCGGCCAACGTTTTCGCGTCCGCGTCATACCACATGCCCGCCAGGGGCGAATCCAATACGTTCTTAGCCTGTTTTGTATTCATGGTTGTCTCCGCTTTTTCCGTGTCTATCGCCGCGGTTTGCGGCATCCTTTGCGGCAGGAGGAGCCCCAGCACGGCCGCTGCAAGCAGCCGGAGCGGGAACGCCACGCGCCGGATTATCTTCCGGGACATATCGAGTTCCTTTCGTATACGTGCAGGACATCTGCAGTCCGGTTTTTCTTGTCCTGCACGTCCACTCCAAAACCTCCTCAATGCCGCGCGCACCAATGGTTTCCCAGAGGGTGTTACACCGAAAACCTGAAGGAAAACAATTTCATTGCTTTCAGTTCAAACCGGAGGCGCACGGGTTTTTCGGTCCAGGCGCTCACATCGGCAATGCCTTTCCAGGTAACCTCCCTCGACAGGCTGTTCGCGCCAAGCACGTCACACTCCGCAAGGGTATACCCGGCGATTTCATTGCCGTCGCCATCCAGCAGAGCGACCTTTCCGGTTCCCCCGGCGCTGCCGTCCAGGTTCAACAAAAGACGCCGGCCGGAAAAGACAAGGGCCGGAGTGGTAAAGGTTCCGCCTTCCTGTGGCGCCTGGACACACATAAATCCATCCGGACGTTGTTCAAGGCGCTGAATGGAACCGATCCCCTGTACTCCCGTCTCTCCGTGGGTGCTCTTGTAGCCGCCGTAATACTGGTACAAGGCATCCCCGTTCCGGACAATGCCCACCCCCATATACGCTTGCGACGCGTCGAGGGCATCCTCCAGCCCCAGAGACACATAGGGTTTGCGGGAAGGCCGTGTCCAGGTTACCCCGTCCCGGCTGACCGCCAGATGAATGTCAAGATACCCGTCATCGCCGAATTTGCCCACCGGGGGTTCGGGAAAATGGCGGTAAAGCGACGGAAACATGAAGTAGGCGTCATCCGCCCAGGGGTACTGGATGCAGGCGGCATTGTAGAGATCGGATTCGGGCGGATCCTTTTCGTCACAGCCCAACACGATGGGGACCTCGCGGCTGGATACCGGAATCTTGTCTTCGCCCCAGATGTAGTAGGGCTTTTCCAGCGGGATATGCGGCCATGGTTCCAGAATGTTATCCATTTCAACGCGGCCGATTTTGCGCAGCGGATCCCAGACCCGGATGTTGGCGACGTATTTTTTCAGGCGGGTGTCGTAAAAGGCCTGGTTGGCCGTATCGGGAAGGAGCGGAAACACGCGCACGGGCGACTGGGTCCAGTTCAGGCCGTCGGGCGAGGTCCACAGGTACAAGCCCGCCTTTTGCGGATCGGGCCAGTACATCGCCGATACGGCCTTGAAACGTTGTTCCGGCGGTGCGACCGGGTCCAAAAAGACGGTCGTTTCCATGGCGCCTGTCAGCACGATGTTGTTGTTCTTCGTGCCCTGGTAGTCAATCAAACCCAGTTCCGGCTTCTCCCAGGTTCTGCCGTCCTGACTGCGCGCGAAACACTGGCAGTAATTGCTCGCCGTGTCCCGGGCAAGATACCACATCTTATATTCGCCTTCGTGCTGCACTACACTGACACAAAAGCCGATATCGCCCGATTCCCACGGTTTATCCGGCAGAATCGCCACCCCAGCCTTGGTGGGCGGGTTCATCTGTATTGTAATATTCTTCGACTCGGCGATGAAACGGGAATCCATAAATAGCTGTGTCCGGTCACCTGCGTCAATGACAGTATCCGCCAGGTCTGTCAGTTGCGCGCGAAGCCATGCGGCAAGCAATTCCTCCGGTGCGCGCGTATCCCCCTCGTTTCGTTCCACCATGCCGATGTCCTGCGCCCAAATCAATGCCCGCGCCAGACGGTCCCGTTCCAGGGCGTCCCCTTCAAGCGCCGGAGTCGTCACGGCAGGCACGACGGCCATGCAGTCCCACTCCTGGTAGCCGAAGCTCAAGGCGTTGTTGAGCACCCACGTGTAGGCATGTAGAAACTGGTCCTGCGAATCAGCCGTCGCGTCCGCCGGTACGGCCACCACCACGAGGTCCGGTTTGAGTTCCCGCACCTGCTTCGCACTTTCTTCAATCTGGGGCAGGGTCATGCCTTCCACGGGCCAGGCGGTCATCTCCACCTGTGCCTCGGGCGCCACGGCTCGCAACGCGGCTGCCGTCAAACCGTCATAGGGCGGCATGGCGTAAACGCGAAGGGGTTTACCCTCCTTCAACAGCGCGAGCGTTTTTGGAAGCAGGGGCACGGGCGGACCGACATCGTCCAGGGAAACTGCCCTGCCGGATACCGCTGCCGCTATCGTTTCCGCGATATGTTTATGCCCGGTCATGTTCGGGTGTATCTCATCACTCATCATCATCTTCCAGGCAAAGGGGTCTTTGGCCCGGACCACTTCAAATGCGGCGTAACAATCGGCTACCGGCGCCTGTTCCCGTTCGCTCACCCTGTGGATGCCGGCTGTGTATTCGACCAGTGTCACGATGGGCCGTTCCGGCGTATCCGTAACCGAATTGGGGGTGCACAACAGCACTTCCGCGCCGATGTCCCGGCACCTGCCGATGATGGTGGAGAGGTTCGCCTCGAATTCCTCCAGTGGTACCCGGGTCATGTCGTTCAGCCCGAACATCACGGTCACCAGGTGTGGCTTATGCGAGAGCACATCCGCCTCCAGGCGCTTCAGGCCGTCAACGGTGGTGTGACCGCTGATGCCCGCATTGAAAGCCTCCACCTGCGCGGCCGGATACAGGCGTTCCAGCGCAAGGGCCAGCATGTCCGTATAGGCGCGCCGCCCGCCCGTGTGGTAATACACGCCCGTCACACTGTCCCCGAAACATACTACCCGAACCGGCTCTTGACCCGCCTGCAATAGTGTGGCCGTCTTGGAGACAGCGGGCGCAGGCGTTTCCGATGTTTGGGCCGTTCCGACACCCGCCCACCATCCGGCACATGACAACATAACAAGAGCAATTACACAGTGTTTTCGCATAACATTGTTTTCCTTTATCTTCCACGCATAAATTGAAACTGCTCTGAAATTTTATATCTACTGGGATCGCTGGCATCCCTGCCGGCTGATTCAACGTAAATGGCTGTTTTGCCACGTCTGGCCGGCAGGGATGCCAGCGATCCCAGTAAAGTACACTTTCATGGTCTATTTCTCGTTCCCAAGTGCAACTCTTGTCATTACCCACATCTTTCCCTTCAGGATGGGGTATTGAGATGCCGACGTATGTATTCAGAATCCCAACGGGA
>JAKJCY010000060.1:0-8424 GCA_022706235.1 Candidatus Hydrogenedentota bacterium
GGCCCAGCTGGAAGATTCCGGCATCTATCGCTGCGACGTGTCGGATTCCATGACTACCGAACCCTCGCCCCAGATTACCCTCGTTGTGGGCACGGGCATCCCGGTGGCTGGCATGGCAGGCGTAGCGCTGGCCGCGGCATTGGCGGCGATTGCGGGCGCAACCGCCCTGCGGAAACGCCAAAAATAATACCCGATTAATGCACTCCCCCGCGGCGGCGCACGGTAACAACCGGTGCCGCCGCGCTGATTTTTAGAAAAAATGGGACTGGTCTTGCCCGATACGCCCGCAAAAATTGGGACAGCCACCGCCGCGGTTCAGAGTGGCCTATACCCTGTAGAGTCTATGCGCGCGCCGGAGGCAGTCCCATTTTTGCTCGAGTCCTTCCCTTCCGTTTCGTCCATTCTGTCCATTCCGTCCATTTTCTCCTTTACCTCCCCTTCTGCTTCAATCTGCCCCAGTACCGCTTCAAACTGAAACACCCCGCAAAACCTGCCTTCACGCCCGCCATCACCCGACTTCCTCTATCTCATTGGAATTCAGAAAGTTAAAAGACCACACCCGCTTCATCCGGGTCTGGCACACAATATGCTTCCTATAAGTAAATGCAACCGAGGGTGAACAGAGCCCAATTGCATTACAGGTAAACAAACTCCAAAGGAAAGGAGATAAGAACATGTCAAAAATAATAGGAATCGATCTAGGCACCACCAACTCGTGTGTGGCTGTCATGGAAAATGGCGATCCCGTGGTAATCACCAACCCGGAAGGGTCACGCACAACCCCGTCGGTCGTAGCCTTTACGAAAGACGGAGAACGCCTCGTGGGCACTACCGCGTGGCGTCAAGCGGTTACCAACCCGGGAAATACCATCTTCTCCATTAAACGGTTTATGGGGAGACGGTTTTCCGAGGTGGCGGAAGAGCGGGGCCGGGTGCCCTATAAAGTCACCCAGTCAGCCAACGGCGATTGCCAGATGGACATCCAAGGCAAGGCCTACCGTCCGCCGGAAATTTCGGCCATGGTCCTGCAGAGACTGAAGGAGGCTGCCGAAGCCTACCTGGGCGAAAAGGTGACCAGGGCGGTGATTACGGTGCCCGCATACTTCAATGACGCCCAGCGCCAGGCCACCAAGGACGCGGGGCGCATTGCGGGCCTCGAGGTCGCCCGTATCATCAATGAGCCGACGGCGGCCGCGCTGGCCTATGGTCTGGACAAGAAGAAGCGCGAGAAGATCGCCGTGTACGACCTGGGCGGCGGCACCTTCGACATCTCCATCCTCGCCATTGAGGATGACAGTTTCGAGGTGCTCAGCACCAACGGCGACACGCACCTGGGCGGTGATGATTTCGACCAGGTGATTATGGATTATCTGGCTGATGAGTTCAAGCGTGAACAGGGCATCGACCTGCGCAACGACAAGATGGCCCTGCAGCGGCTGAAGGAAGCCGCCGAAAAGGCGAAACGCGAATTGTCGTCCACGTTGCAGACCGATGTGAACCTGCCCTTCATCACGGCGGATGCGGGAGGTCCGAAACACATGAACTGCACCCTTACCCGCGCGAAACTGGACCAGTTGTGCGAGCGGCTTGTCGAACGCACCAAAGAACCGTGCAGAAAGGCCCTCGCCGATGCCAACCTCAAGACGGCCGATATTGACGAGGTCATCCTGGTGGGCGGCATGACGCGCATGCCCGCCGTGACCGAAATGGTCAAGGCCTTCTTCGGCAAAGACCCCCATCGCGGCGTCAACCCGGACGAGGTGGTTGCCGTCGGCGCTGCCATTCAGGGCGGCGTTATCGCGGGAGACGTGAAGAGCGTGTTGCTGCTGGACGTCACGCCCCTGTCGCTCGGCATCGAGACGCTAGGCGGCGTATTCACCAAACTCATCGAGCGCAACACGACCATCCCCGTTTCGAAGAAGGAAGTGTTCAGCACCGCCGAAGACAACCAGACCGCTGTGACGGTCCATGTGCTGCAAGGCGAACGTGAGATGGCCTCGGGCAACCGGACCCTGGGCCGGTTTAACCTTGAGGGCATCCCGCCCGCGCCGCGCGGCCTGCCCCAGGTCGAGGTTGCTTTCGACATAGACGCCGACGGCATCCTCCACGTGTCCGCCAAAGACCGCGCCACGAACAAGGAGCAGCGCATCCGCATCGAAGCCTCTTCGGGACTCAATGAAACGGACGTGCAACGCATGGTTCGCGAGGCCGAACAGCACGCCGCCGAAGACAAGCGCAACCGTGAAGAAATCGAGGAGCGCAACAAGGCCGACCACCTGCTCTATACGACGGAAGCGATGCTGCGTGAGCACAGTGACAAGTTGGACAGCGGCGCGCGCGCCAACCTCGAATCCGCTCTGGACGGCCTGCGTGACGCGCTGAAACGAAACGACCCGGACGGCATACGCAACGCTTCGACAGCCGTGACCCGGGCCTCACACAACGCCGCGGAAACCCTTTACCGGCAGGCGGCGCCCGACGGCCAAACCCAAGCCGGCTGCTGCGCGGGAAACCCGGGCCGTGGTACCTGCGACAGCCAACGTCCCTATGATGACCATACCGTGGACGCTGATTTTACCGTGGTCAATAACAATTGAAGCGGGTCGCGTTAGAAAGGAGCCAAAGGACCCAAAGGACCCAAAGGACCCAAAGGACATAAAGGACATGAGGCCCCAAAGACTGGTTTTTTAGTTCTGTCAGTCGTTAATTTTCGGGTTCAGTTCAGACCGGTACCCGCCGGAAAAACAAAGCCCGCCGTTGCCAGGCAACGGCGGGCAGTATGATTCGGATTCGTTATTTCTGGAACGGATTGACGGGGGACTCTTCGCCGCCCAGGAACATGGTCAGCGCAAAGAGCGCAACCACGGCCAGAGCCGCCAGGAATACCGTGGACCGTTTGATACCGTCAATTACCAGCGTGTCATCGCCGGTAATGGCCACGGTCTGTCCGTCTACGATAAGCATGCCGCCGACTTCATATTCGCCTTTGGGTCCGCTGACTTCATAGCCGACACTGACTGTTTTTCCTGCCTTGACTGTCAGGCCCGACCAGGTCAGTTTGCGCGAAGCTTCATCGAAGACACCATTGCCGGAAATATTGGCCACTTCCAGATCGGCGGGGACGATTTCTTCCAGGGTCCATTCACCGACGCAGCATTCCGACAGGGTCAGCTCGATGCTGGCGACTGGCTGATTGCGGCAGCATCCTTCATTGTTATTGGCGATGGTGCGAACCGCAGTGGCTTCACATTCACCTTCACCTTCAACCGGCACTTCGCCTTCGCCTTCGGCGGGCAGTTCACCTTCACCTTCGCCTTCGGCGGGCACTTCACCTTCGCCTTCACCTTCGCCTTCGGCGGGCACTTCACCTTCGCCTTCACCTTCGCCCTCGCCTTCACCTTCACCTTCACATTCATCACATTCACCCTCCTCTACGGCGCATATCCAAGTGTGCGTACAACCGTTGACCGGGTCACAGATGTCTTCCGTGCAAGGGTCGCCGTCATCGCACAGGGCGTTATCCGGGGTATTTACGCAGTCGCCCGTTGCCGGGTCACAGGAGTCAACCGTGCAGGCAACGCCATCGGAGCAGTCCTTTTCAACGAAATACTGGAGCAGGTCGTTCCAAAGAGCGTCAAAATCATCGCCGTGCTTGGCGACGAAGGACGCCAATGTGTCGGCCGGGGTGGCGCCCCATTGCTGATCAGGGAACAGAATGTCGATTGTGGCGATATAAGCACCCGCATCGGGGAAATTCGCCGGGTCCAGAGAATCAAGGAAGGCGTCGATATCCGCTTCTTCCAAGTCCAGTTCCGCGCAGATGTCGATTTCCGACAGGGTATCCGGGTCGAGTGCCGTGCCTTCCAGTTGCTCGTTAATGGCATCAAGAATGGCATCCACATCCGCTTCGTCCAGGTTTCCATCTACGCACACATTCATGTCCGCGATGTTGGCCGGGTCCAGCACTTCATTGATGGCGTCAAAAATGGCATCCACGTCTTCCTGGGCAATATTCACTTCAGCGTAGATGTCCAACGCCCTGAGACTGTCCGTGTCGAGCAGGGTGCCTTCGATTGCGATGCGAATAGCATCAAGAATGGCATCCACATCGCCTTCGTCCAGGTTCAGCTCCGCGCAGATGTCCACGCTCGTGAAGGTATCAGGATCAAGCACGGTGCCTTCCAGCGCATCGTCAATCGCGTCGATAACGGCATCGATATCGTCTTCGTTCAGGTGCGCTTCCACGCAAACGTCCATGTCTTTGAGATTTTCCGGGTCCAGGGTCTCAATGGCGGTATCAATATCTTCATCGTCAAGACCGAAGGTTTCCTTCAGAAAGTCCCATGACAGGTCATAGAGTTCCGAGTCCGCAATCATTTGGCCCAGAGTACCCACGATCTGTTTTACGGCCGCTTCATCATTCGTGGCCATCATGGAGGCGATTAGCATCCGCGTGCCCGGGAAGACCAGGCCTTCCTTGATGGAATCTATTTCGTTCAGGGCATCTTCGGCGGCATCCTTGATATAGACCACGAGGTCGCCATAGTTCTTTCCGGCCAGTTCCGCGGGAAGGTTCCCCTGGAAGGCAGCCTCGTCAATCGGGTCATTCATGAAGTCCGGATTTTCCGCCAACAGATTATTCGCCATTTGCAGGATGGTTTCCGCTGCGGTGCGCGCGGCGCCGCTAGCTTCAAGCAACGCATCGGCCACGATTCCCGCCGTGCTGAAATCACGGTTCCAGCGCGCCTGCACGTCCGCCAGGTCAATGACGGGATGGGTCAGGCATTTGTTGCTGCCGTGGAGGCACAACACTTCGGTCAACAGCGCATATTGGATCCATTCCTTGATTCCGTCGTTGTTGATATCCCAGCTTTCATAGGCGTCGTTCAGGGATGAATCAACATCATTAATCAAATCGGCTATACCTTCACCGCTCATGACCAACAACGGCTCGCCTGTCAATGGATTCTTATACATACAATCCTGGGCAAACGCCATTCCCGGACATACCGCCAGCACCAGTAATGCCACACATGCTCCCGACTTAAGTCCTTTGGAGTTCATCAACACGTTCTCCTTTCCTTTTTTACAGCCACTTTGAACGATCATACAAACATTTTTACACAGAAACGAAACCCGGCCACGCACCGGATAAAGTAACACTTTTTCAAAAACAATCCCTGATGTTTTGAAACATCCTGACACAGCAGAAGTTGAGGTGCCTTTTTCTGTGCCCTGTTAAAATGTCAAGCACAGGATTCGCCCGTTTCCGCCTGAAACAAATGATGTTCCTCTTCCTGAGGAACAAGGACAAAAAAACGACATATCAATCCCGCCATATTATATCTCCCCCTTCCAACATATGTCAAGAAAACTTCAGAAATCTCCACCCTCTCCGGGAACAGGGAAGATGCACTTGTTTTGGAATTCCGCGCATGCGTACAGCAAGGGGTATCCGATGATGCCATTTGACAGGTTCCAGCCTTCACCTCCTGTCCTCATGGCAGGTCTCACACTTGCTGCTGTTGCGGTACGCCGTAAAAGTATCATTTACCCTGGCTACCACGAGCGCTGCGAAACCTTCTCCGTGGGGAATAACTTGACGCGAACGGTATTGTTTTTTATTGTTCGCCATGCCGGCATGAAGCTCCCCACGTGATTTTCGGTATGTCCCCGGGATATACAAAGAAATCTGCTCCGCTGAAGGTCCGTCACCGGAAGATTTTCCTGCCGAAAAAAAAAGATGCCTTCCATTCTCTCCCGACAGGCGGCATGACATGTTTCAGCATAAAAACTCAGATGGTGTACTCATTTTTCTTTTGTATTCTGAAATCGTACCAGGAACGCCAGACGGCATACATAAAATCCCGGAAAGCTTCCGCCCGCGTTGCTGAAATCGTATGAATATGTTTCATAGGTGTCTTTCTCCATCCTGCCGTTGTGGCGCGAGGTCAATAATACTTCTTTCCCCGGTAGTTGTACCAGGCCCGCCACAGGTCGTTCATAAGTGCCGTAAATGCATCGGCCCGCGTTGCCGATAGTTTCCGAAGATGTTTCATCGGTGGACTCCCGTCTTAGTGCACAAGCAACCCCATATACATATCATATTTTGTTGACAAATGCAACAAAATAATTAGTTTGGTCGTCACTCTGACTCGCCTTCAGGATTGGTGGTGCCGTCTCCCCCCGCTGGATTCTGGGGGTCTTTGTTTTGGAACAGGGGCTGTGCCGCCTGCAAAATAGAGATGATGAAGGCAATCTTGACGTCCGGCGCCACATTCCACGCATGTTCGGGACGTTTTGTTATGAGACGTATGTTGTGCATGATAAAACCTTTTCTGTTGTCTTGGAGCTGGCTATCAGGCCCCCGTAGCCGTCTCCTCGTCTTGCAGCGTTTTCCAAAGGATAAAGGGCTGCACCAGCGGCACGACAAAATCAGTCAGAAAGGAAAGTACGAAACAATAGCGGGCCTGTGTCGTGGTCGTGATGTTATCACAGAGTCCCTCCCCTTGCGCGTATTGCGGTATCGTCCCCAGCAGTTTCATGTGTTTCATGATAAGTCTCCAGCGTTGTATGTGCGACGGGTCTTTATACGCTCAGAATTTCAGGTTCTATGACATCATGTGCTGAATTCGCTTTCTGACGGCGAGTATTCATCACCCTTGTATCTACACATACTATCCTTGCATGGCCGGCAAAGTTTCCCGCACGTATGGCAGTTGCGGTTTTCACGGGAGATTATACGTTTTCGCCTTCCCCCTCGTTTTCTTCTTCGGGGGTGAAAATCTCCTTGTCCGCAAACAGTTCAGCGAGTAGCGCGATTATTTGTCCTGCGACAACCATATAGGTTCCCACACCGCCGGCGGCGGCTTTAAGGGGCGTGCAGGTTACAGGGCGTAAATGATTCATAGTGGGCAACTCCTGATTACACAATCGTGCGCCGTCATTGCGCCGGCATGTACATGAGTAACATGCCTGTAGTATCTTCCGCTTGCGGATACCTGTCAGGGATAATGATAACACGATGGATTGTATCACGGCAACCCTGTTTTATTTTACAATACAGGAGAGGCCAGGCATGTGTTACGGATTTGTGTCCCGGCTCCAGTCCGAAGAAGTGAAATGGAGAGGTCGAGACCGGTCATTTTTGTCTTGTACCTGTCGCCGGAGACGCCGCGTTTTCCCTTGGGACGCCGGTTTTATGGGTGCCCTGGACCGCCCGGATTTTCCGGCGCGTAAGGGCGGCTATTGTTCCCCGGGAAGAAGGTTGCGGCGCGCCGGATGCTTGCTGCATTCCGGGTTTCGTGACGGCGTGTTCTGTTACAGCGTTTGAGAAATCCGGCGGAATTATGGTAAAGTGTGTTTTCCCTCAATGCAACGGCGGTGTTATGTTCAGGGCGTTTCATCGTTGAAAATGCCGCGCCGCCGTGGATGTCGTGCTTCTCAGATTACGGAGATTCTTCCATGCAGGATTGGATGCGCAAACACAGACGCTTGATCATGTTTTTTGTCCTGATTTTTATCTGCATTCCCTTTATATTCATGTTCGGCATGCCTTCCGGCAGCAATCCGCGCCAGGCGCCGGAGGACAGCGTGGTTGCCACTGTGGGCGGGGTGCCGATTATGGAATCGGAATTTCGGCGCCAGCTTGATGCGACCGCCGGCGCCCGGCGCGGGCAGGATGGCGAGCGGCCGAGTTACCAGGAGTTGGACAAGGACGGCACGGTGCAGCGCGTTCTGGAAAACATGGTGGATTCCGCGTTGATTAAATTGCAGGAACAACAGCGGGGCCTGACGGTGGACGAATCCGTGCTGAGCGACCAAATGCGCCAGTGGGATATGTTCAAGGACGAGGAGGGTAATTTCAATCATGAGGCGTGGAACGAATGGGTCGCCAGCGTTTCCAAGTGGGATGAAATTTACGCTGATATGAACGAGTCCGTGGCACGCCAGATCTTTATGAACACGGTGATGGCGTCCGGCAACCGGGTGGTGTCTGGTAAACTTGAAGAGGAACTCAAAGACAACCATACTAAAATACGGGTAAAATTCGCCAAGGTGGAACCTCCCCTGGAACCGGCCCCGGAGGAATTGCGGGCGCATTATGACGCCAACCCGGAAAAGTACCGGCTTCCGGAGCAGGTGCGTGCGGAATTTGTTGCCTTATCCCTTGCGCCGCCCCTGCCGGAAATCGCCCCGCAACTGGTGGAACGCGCGCGCCAGGGGGAAGACTTTGCCGAACTCGCCAAGGCCTATTCCAACCTGACCGCTCCGGAAGGCGGCGAAATGGGCTGGCGCACGGAAGAGGAATTCATGGCACCCCATCTGCAACCGCTTTTCAAACTGCTTCCCGGTGAAATCTCCGACCCGGTCGCCGGTCCCACGGGATATTTCATCTACAAGAACGAAGAGGAACGCGTGAAT
>JAKJCY010000060.1:8521-13375 GCA_022706235.1 Candidatus Hydrogenedentota bacterium
ATGAAGAAACCGGCGCCCGGGAGGTCCTGGGGCGTCAGATCGTGTTAAATGTGCAACTGGACGCGTCGGAACGCACGGCGCGCGAAAGCAGGGCCGATGCCATCGCGGCCCGGCTGCAAAAAGGCGAAGATCTTCAGGCGGTTGCCGCGGAAGAAGGGCTCGAAGTCAAACAAACGAATTTCTTTGACCGGACCGCCAATGAAATCGAAAATGTGGATGCGAGCGATGTGGTTCAATTTCGCACCCAGGTGGTAAGCGAGAAAGACAAACCCTGGACACCCGTCAAGGGCAGAAACAATATCCTGCTCGCCCACGTACTGGAATCACGGGAAGGGGACCTGCCGCCTTATGAAGAGGTTTTGGACAAGGCGCGGGAAAACGTGATTGCGGAGAAGAAGCAGACGGAGGAGTACAAGGCGCGCGTGGCCGAGTATTCGGAGAAGCTGAAAGCCGAAATGAAAACGCTCGTGGATATGAACACGATTTTTCCCGAGTTAAACGCCACCATCGGCGAGACGACTGAACCATTCACGCCCAAGGACTCGCTATTCCAATATCAGCTTTATGTGCAAGGGGCCGAGATTCACAAGGCCTTTCGCGACAAGGAACCCGGGAGTATTGCGGGGCCGTTATCCGGATTTTTTGGCGAGTCCTGGTTTTTTGAGCTCATCGAACGCACGCCGCCCACCGAAGAAGAACTTTCCGGGCTGGAGGGTGAACGCGAGGAAGCCAAGAACCGCCTGGTGCAGACCCGCAAATACGAAATCATGACGGATTTCACCAAGGACCTGCGGGAGCGTATGCTGGCCAACGTATCCTATCAACAGAATACGGAGGTGCTGGACCGTATCCTGGGGCGGAATTTGACAGCGGAAGAGGCTGCGGCGGAAGGAGAGTCGGCGCCGGGTTCCTCCACGGTGGAAGGGGAACCGACATCTGCGGAAGGAGCGTCCCAGGAGCAGACGGACGCCTCCGCCGCGGATCCCGTCGCGAGCGAAGGCGCGGCGCCTGTAAGCGTTGACACCGGGGAATCGGATGCCGCCGACGCGGAAACCGAAACCGATGATTCCGGGGAAACGGCAGCCGGTGATGTTGCGGAAGAGGACAGCGCGGTTCCTGAGGCCGCCAGTGAAACTCCGGAAGAGTAGCCCCGCTTTACGGCTTGATAGAATTGCAGTACTACGACATAACGTGCATGGCGTCCGTGTCTGTGCCGGGTGTGCGTTTTCCGCCGCCTGGCAGAAAGTCCGCTTTTGCGGTGATTTTTTTGGCTTCTGCGAATACCGGTATGCGGGCCGGGACCCAGCCGAAGCGAGTCAAGTGACGGCCGGCGCCGCAGGAAAGGCAGGCAATGGAGAAAGTGATCATCATGGGCGGCGGCCCTGCGGGGTGTACTGCGGCGTTGTATGCCGCCAGGGCGGGATTGTCTCCGCTGGTACTGGAAGGCGAGTTCAGCCAGGCCATTCTCCCGGGCGGCCAGTTGATGACCACCACGGAAGTGGAAAATTTTCCCGGTTATCCCAATGGCATCACGGGCCCGGAACTGATGGCGGACCTCAAGCAACAGGCGCAACGGTTCGACGCGCGTTTTGAATATAAGACCGTGACAGCCCTGGATTTTTCCGGGTCTCCCCTGAAGGTCTCGGTGAATGAAGAATCGTATGAAACGGCGGTTCTGATCATTGCCACGGGGGCGACCGCCCGATATCTTGGCCTGGAATCGGAACAGCGATTCCTGAACATGGGGGTTTCCGCCTGTGCCACCTGTGACGGTGCGTTGCCACGGTTCCGGAACAAAAGCGTCATCGTTGTCGGGGGCGGGGATACCGCGATGGAAGAGGCGTTGTTTCTCGCCAATTTCGCGTCCGAGGTGCACGTAGTGCATCGTCGCGACAAGTTCAGGGCAAGCCCCATCATGGGCGACAGGGTTGTCAAGCACCCGAAGATTATCGTGGAGTGGAATTCCGTCGTCGACGAAGTTCTCGGCAGTGAGGATGAGGGTGTCACGGGCGTGCGGTTGCGCGACACGCAGACGGGCGACACGCGCGAATTGGCGTGTTCAGGGTATTTCGCCGCCATCGGCCATCAGCCGAACACGTCGCTGTTCCAGGGACTCCTGGACATGGATGAAAGCGGCTACCTGATAACCCGTCCGAACAGCACCTATACCAAGGTTCCCGGTGTGTTCGCATGCGGTGATGTGCAGGATAAAACCTACCGGCAGGCGATTACCGCAGCGGGAAGCGGATGCATGGCCGCCATTGACGCGACGCGATGGCTGGAATCCATGGACGCACAGTAGCATATCTCAGGACAGGAAATATGACCCTCCTCGGATGGGTCACTAGTTGAACTATGGGTTTGTTATCTTCCAAACTTCCCGCCAGAGAAATGGCGGTTATCTGCCGGCAACTGGCCACGATGTACCATGCCGGGATACCCCTGTTGGAGGCGTTGTCTCTGGCGGCGGAGCGGGGTGTTTCCGCCACAGCCCGGCGCCTGCTGCACTCCATGGCGGTGTCCATCCGCGGCGGCGCGTCCCTGTCCGAGGCTGCGGGCAGGGAGACCCGTTTTCTCCCGGACCTGTTTGTGGAGGTGGTTTCAGCCGGTGAAAAGGGCGGGCGCCTTGAGGTGTTGTTGCGTGATCTGGCGGACCATTATGAACGCATGCAGGCAATGAAACGTGCGGCGGTGTCGTCGCTGACCTATCCCGGCCTGCAGCTGGTCTGCGCCTGGTTTTTGGGCACCTTCGCCCTGGGTATTATCAGATCCGTCGTGGGCGTGTTGAACGGTTCCGGCGGGCGTTTTTCCATGCATGCCTTTCTGTTTTCCTATCTCCGCTTTCAGGGCGTGGCGCTTTTCACGCTGTTTCTGGCGGCGGCCGTGCTGGTGGTGCTGGCGCGCCTGGGGTGGTTGCGCGGAATAGCGACGGTGTTGATGAGGGGACTCTGGCCCGTGAACCGTATCCTGGAAAAATTTGCCCTGGCCCGTTTTTACCGGGGAATGTCGCTGTTGGTCCAGGCGGGCCTGGATATAAGACAATGTATCATCCGCAGCGCGGCCATGACTATGAACCCCGCCATTGAAGCGGATTTGATGCGCGCGGTTCCCGTGGTGAGTCGCGGGGGTTCGCTGGTGGAAGCGTTCTCCAAAAGCCGGTATCTCGGGCGGATCGGCCGGGAAATGCTCGCCGTTGGCGAACAGTCCGGCACTCTGGATGAAACCCTGCAGAAAGCGGCGGAATACAGTTTTGAAGAAGCGCGGACCGCCGTAAACGTTTTGTCGAAGGTGCTGCAGGTCCTGATTACGCTGGCGGTTGGCGGCGCTGTGGGCTATATTGTCATTACTTTTTACGGAAACTTGTACGGCATGTTTTAAAATACGGACAGGCGATGGCATGCGGCATGGCCTGAAAACATGAACGGGAGACTGCCAATGAACGTAAACGAAAGAGTTCCCTCGCCGGACACCCCTGAACCGGAAAGGGAACCCCGGGACCTGACAAAGTATATCTGGCTGGGAATCCTCGTCCTGATCTGCCTTATGTTGGGCGTGATTTACATGGGGCGCAAACCGCGCCCGGTCGCCAGCATGGTCCGGGCAAGCCATATTCTGATTTCCTTCGATTCGAACGACCCCGTGGACCGGGGACGCGCCTATGAGCGCATATCCGAACTGCGTGAACGCCTCCTGGCCGGGGAAAGTTTCGAGAAACTCGCCAAGTCCTATTCCGACGATACCGTCAGTAAACGTCGTGGCGGTGATATGGGCTGGGCGCCCCGGGGCACTTATGCGGCGGAATTTGAGGAATATTGCTGGAAAGGGGAGGTGGGCGCAATAAGTGAAATCATCCAGACCCAGTTCGGGTTTCATGTGATACGTGTGGATGACCGGCATATTACGGAGGCGGAACGATACGAAAAGGATATTGAGCAAAAGGCTCTGGAGTTGCTTGAAAAAGAAAAAGAAGCGCCGGACGCCCCCGGCAGTCATGAAACCTGACGCCCGCAAGCAGGTGTCGAGGAGTTATATACGTGCTGTGTTATGAGTCCATTATCAAGTCGGTGATCGACTGTTACCCGGAGTTGGTTCCGGAAGACCTGCAACTGGGAACGCCGCCCGCCCTGGAAATGGGTGATGTCGCCATTCCCGCGTTTATTCCGGCGAAAAAACGAAAAATCGCCCCCCATGTTATGGCGCAGGACATGGCACAACGGGTATCCTTCGGCGAATGCGTTGCCACGGCCACCGCGTTGGGCCCCTATCTGAACCTGGTCCTTGACAGGAAGCGCGTAGGGTTTGCCATGCTGCGGGATATTCTTCTGGCCGGGGCCCGTTGGGGTGCCGGGGGGAGCGGCCGTGGCAAACGGGTGCTGATAGAACACACAAGCATCAATCCCAACGCAAGTCCCCATGTGGGGCGGGGGCGTTGCGCGATGATCGGCGATAGTCTGGCGCGTTTGATGCGGTTTGAAGAGTATGACGTCGAAGTTCATTACTATGTGAACGACATGGGCAGGCAGATAGGTCTTCTGGTGCTGGTGGCGTCGGAACTCGAGGGCGTCACGTTTGACCGGATGCTGGATATCTATGTCGCCGCGAATCAACGGGCGAAAGACGATCCTGAGTTTGCCGCCCGGGGCTATGACCTGCTGGTGAAAATGGAGGCGGGAGACCCCGAGACCCGGAAAAAATTTTACCGGGTAACCGAATTGTGTCTCCAGGGGCAATTGGAAGTGCTGCGCCGGCTCAATGTGTCCTATGATTGTTTTGACCATGAATCCGTCTATGTGAACGACCCGCGCTGGCCCGCCATCGAAGCGGCGCTGGAAGGGCGGGGCGCCATTTTCACCG
>JAKJCY010000060.1:13383-19088 GCA_022706235.1 Candidatus Hydrogenedentota bacterium
CATGAATCCGTCTATGTGAACGACCCGCGCTGGCCCGCCATCGAAGCGGCGCTGGAAGGGCGGGGCGCCATTTTCACGGACGAAGAGGGGCGGCGCGTGGTAGACCTTTCCCGGCTGGGATACGGCGCTGAAGAAGGGCGTTATTTCGTACTGCGTCGGGCGAACGGTTCTTCCATGTACGGGTGCCGTGATTTGCTGTATTCGCTGGACAAGCATGAACGCAACGCGAATATCAACATCATGGTGCTCGGAGAAGACCATAAACTGTATGCGCAACAGCTCGCGCTTATCCTGGATGCGGCGGGCATCCCCGCGCCGGAAGTCATCTACTATTCCTACATCCGCCTTTCACAGGGCATTATGTCCACGCGTGAAGGGAACGTGGTGCTGCTTTCCGATTTTCTGGACCAGGCATCGGCCATTTCCCAAAACCGGGTTACGGAGCAATTCCCCGAGCTTCCCGAAGATGACCGCCGTGTTATCGCGGACCTGGTCGCTGTGTCCGCCATACGATTCGCCGTGCTGCGGGTGAAGCCGGCAAAGAATGTGATATTTGATTTGGAAACCGCGCTTTCCTTCAATGGCGACACGGGCCCTTACATGTTGTATTGCTGCGCCCGCATACGGTCCATTTTGCGCAAGTGGGGCAGGGAAATTCCGGATCTGGCCCCGGAGGCGTTCCAGGTGGCCACAGACCAGGAGTGGATGTTGCTTAAAACAATGGCGCAATTCCCGAAAGTGGTCTTTGATTCGATGACCCAACATAATTGTGCGCCCATCGCCAACTACGCTTTGGAACTGGCTCATGTTTTTACCGCGTTTTATCATGAGTGCCCCGTGTTGACCGCGGACAGCGAGACCACGCTCCACGTGCGCCTGCGATTGTGTGAGGCGGCGCTGCAGACACTGTCCAGCGCGCTGGGCATCCTGGGCATCGATACGCCGGAGCGCATGTAATGCTTCGGGAAGACGCCGGGTGTCCGGCGAGCAGGTTCTTCGTATTGAAATTGCTTGTATAAACGTGTTCTGATACACTTTACCCGCTGGCGCGCCTTACCTTTGTTTAATGTGGCGCGTACGGACGGGATGAGCGATTGCGTCCGTTAATTATTTTGCAGGGCTGATTCTTCCTGTTCAGAGTTGGAGTGATTCATGATTGCACAGCATTTTATCGAGTTGATTGCGGATGAACTGCGACTGAAGCCAGAAGTGGTGGAAGCCGCCATCGGTCTTTTTGTCAAGGGCGCGACGATTCCGTTTGTGGCGCGATACAGAAAGGATCTTACGGGCGGGCTGAGCGAAAGCAAGCTGGAACGCATCGAAGAAAGAAATAATTATTTCACCGCCCTTTCCTCCCGCAAAAACGCCATCCTGGAGAACATCGAGAAGCAGGGGCGCCTTACCGATGCGTTGCGCGGCGTTCTCGATGCCTGCCATGACCATGTCACGCTCGAGGATATCAGCCTGCCTTTCAAGAAACAGCGCAATAACCGCGCCGCCATCGCGGCGAACAAGGGCTTGCTTCCCCTTGCAGATTATATCTGGGCCCAGTCGCCCACTTCTCCGCCCCCGGTTCTTTACGCCGAATCATTCGTGCTTGTGGACAAGCAGGTGCTCTCGGTGGAAGAGGCGCTGGAAGGCGCACGGCACATTCTTGCCGAATGCATCGCCATGAATGCGGATATCAGGCAGGAAGTGCGCAAAAACCTGTACGAAGAAGGTATGCTGGCGGTACATCCAACGCGGGTTGAGGCGGACAAGGCGTCGAGATATGGCGCGTTTAAAAATTATCGCCATCCTTTGAAAGATGTGACTGAAGAGGTGTTCTTGACGATACTTCAGGGCGAGCAGCGTAATGCGCTGCGGGTGGAACTGGTCGTTGATGATGAAAAGCTCATCCGGTCCATTGCCGGACGGTTCATCCAGGATTCCCAGAACGCCTATGCCGTGGAAATCGAGGCGGCAGTCACCGACGCCTATAAACGCCTGCTTCGTCCCGTCATCGAGGAAGAGGTCTTCACCAGGGTCAGGCGCGATGCGGAAGACGCCGCCATCGCAGCCTGCCGGGATCATCTGCGCAATTTGCTGCTGACGGCCCCGGTTGGACCGGAGCCCGTTATTGGTATCTGTTGCTGGTCACCCCGGGTGCGTGTTCTCGCCGCCCTGGACAACCGGGGCGCTTTCCTGTCGGCGGCCTCCGTCACGGCGGATACGCAGGAGGGCCTGGACGCGGAAATGGAAAAAGCGTTAGGCTCCATGCTGGAAGCCCACTCTCCCAAGGGCATCGGCATCAGTAGCGCCCCGGGCGGGCGTGAGGCCCTGCGCCTGGTTCAGTCTTATCTGCAAAAGAACAAGGTGCCCGCATTCGGCACCCTCGTGCAGGATGCGGGATTGTCCGCCTATTCACATTCTCCCCTTGCCGTACAGGAGTTTCCAGACAAGGAAGAACAAGTGCGCGCGGCGATATCGGTGGGAAGGCGGCTCCAGGATACCCTTCGCGAATTGGTGAAGGTGGAACCCTGGAATTTAATTCCCGCGCGGCTGGCCATGGGCGTGAATCGGCGGCGCCTGCAATCGGGAGCGGTCCGTACCGTTGAATCTGTTGTCAACAGAATCGGCGCGGATGCCAATACCGATTCGGTGGAATTATTGCGGTATGTCAGCGGGTTGCAGCTGGGCGTGGCCCAGGCTCTGGTCGAGAAAAGAACCGAATTGGGCAAATTTTCCAAGCGCGACGACTTGTTGGAAGTGTCCGGAATCGGCGAAAAGACCTTCCAGCAATGTGCCGGATTCCTGAAGATAAGCGGCGCTGAAAACCCGCTGGACGATTCGACGATACATCCCGAGTCCTATCCGGCGGTAGAAAAAATGCTGAGTGCTTTGGAATGTTCCCTTGACCAGGTGCGCGAAAAGCCGGAGCTGCTGCGGGGGCTTGATTTGCAGGGGATGGCCGATGAAACGACGGGACCCCTGGCTCTGGAGGATATCTGTTATGAACTCGGCCGAATCGGGCGCGATCCGCGCCGCCGTTTCAGGCCGCCACAGAATATGATAGTCCTGAACGGGATTGAAGACCTCAAGCCGGATATGGTCCTTGAGGGCATTGTAACCAACATCACTGATTTCGGTGTTTTTGTTTCTTTCGGGCTCGACCAGGAAGGCCTCGTTCACCGCTCCGAAGTAGGGCGCAATATATTGAATGATCCCAAACGTGCGCTGCAGGTGGGCGATGTCGTCAAGGTGCTTGTCACCCATGTCGACCTGGAGGCGAAAAAGATCGCCCTTTCCATACGCGGCGCCGCCAAATTACCCCTGACACGCCCCCCCCGCCAGTATAGACCGGGTTTGGAGAGTGGCGCGCCGGGCGCGGAGCGGTTTGACCACGATTCTCAGGGCGACAGAAGGCGCCCGCCGCGGTCGGACAGCAGGGACAGAGATTTCCGCGACAGCCGCCGAGCACCTATGGAGGGCTACCCTTCACGGCGCGGGCGGGGCAAATCGATTGCGATACCGAAAATCAATCAAGGCGCTTCCCGGCGCGATGGCGAGAATCTGTTGAATACCAGCCTTGCTGATCAACTTGCGGCGCTTCGGGACAAGATTATTTCCACAAAAAAATAAGAATACGGACGCCCGGTTGGTTTTGGTAGGTTCACGCCGGCCGCACTTAATGAAGCCGGAGCCGTGCTTATTCCCCTTTGGGCTGGTGGGCGTTTATCTTTTCCCTGACGGCCTCCATGGAGGGATCCAGCCGGAGAGCGTGGTGCCACTCGGCCAGGGCGCGTTGCGTGTTGCCCAGCAACTGGTGTATATCCCCCAGGTGGTCCCGCAGTTCGGCGTCATCGCTTTCCATGGCGTGAAGGGCCTGTTGTATCAGCCCCAAGGCTTCCTCGCCTTTGCCCTGCCGGTAATAAACCCACCCCAAGCTGTCAAGATAATACGGGTTTTCCGGATCAATGGCCAGAGCGCGCTTCAGGAGGGTTTCGGCTTCCTCCAGTTTCCGGTCGTGCTCGGCATAGAAAAACCCAAGAAAATTAAGAACGTCCGCATCGTCCGGTTCAATTTCAAGATAGGCGCGAAGATGATATTCCGTATCGGAAAAGTTGTTCAATTTGTCCGATACATATGCGCTGTGGTAGTGAATGTACTTCGAGTTGACGCCGCGCGCGCGAAGCGCGTCCAATATGGCCAGCGCCTCGCCGTGTTGGCCGTTATGGGCGAGAATGCGGGCGCAGAAAAACTCAAGGATGGGAGAGAACCCGATGTTTTCGCGAAGAACTTCCAGTTTGTTCGTCAGGGTGTTGCAGGTTTCCTCCTTGCCGAAAAAATCCGGCAGGACGCCCAATATCAAGTCCGTCTCCGTTTCAATTTCATCCAGCGTATACCGGTCGTCCCAGGGATTGGTGGGCCAGGCCCCTTCTTCAGGTGTTTCAAAGAAGGACAGGGCAAAGAGGAGATCGGCAAAAAAATACGCTTCGCCCTCGAGCGCGTTCCGTTGCGCCTCCTCCAATGCTCCGGTCTGTAACAGTACCCAGGCAAATTGAAGGTAATTGCTTGCCGAGGCGTCTTCCTGAAGCACCAGTCTTTCAAAAAGGCCTGCGGCTTCGCCTATGCGGCCGAGGTGAAACAGGCACCCGGCCCGATATTCGAGGGCGGAGGTGTCTTCCGGGCGTTCACGCAGGTATAGCCGCAGTTGTTCCTCGCAGGCTTTGAAATCTTCCTGTTCATATAACACAACGGCCAGCAGGAAGCGCACGCGGCCGACACGCGGTTCAAGTTCCAACACCTTTTCAAAGGCGCGTTTCGCACCGGCGTGGTCGCCGATGCGGGAAAGGTTGAGGCCAAGTTGATAATGCAGCGCGGCGCTGTCGGGGCTTCGTTTGAGCAACTGCTCATAGATTTCTATGACGGCCACCAGGTCATTGGTTTCTTCCTGCAATTCCACCAGAGCCCCGTATCCGGCCAGACTATCCGGTTGAAGCGCAATGGCCTGCTTGAACGCCTCCACGGCCGCGTCCATATTACCCCGGCTATGCTGCAGTTCCCCCAGCGCGAGCCATATCTCGGGACTGTCAGGAATTTGTTCCAGCGCTTTCTGACAGGCAGCCAGGGCCTCCTCATCGTTTCCCAGACGTAAATAGGTGCGAATCAGCCGTAACCGCGGCGTGACCGCTTTCTTGTCATATTGAATCACAGCGGAATAGGCCTCTGTGGCGCGGTCAAGTTCGGCGTTGTGTTCGTGGATAATGCCGGAGATATGGTGCGCGTAAGCGCTGCCTTGCCCGGCGCCCCGCAGCGGGTCGAAGCCGACCCTGTCCGTGAAGACCGCGCATCCGCAGGTGGAAAAGACTACGAGGACTAAAGGATAAAATAATCTGTACACAACGGGTATCCTGCTGCTTGACTAAAACAATTCTTTCGAGTCGCCTTCCGCACGGCACGGGGCGAAACTTTTCCGGTGCTCGTTACACGGCCCGAACCGCCGGAGTGCTTCAAGGTGTTCCGCCGTGCCGTACCCTTTATTTCGCGCAAATCCGTACTGGGGGTAGCGTCTGTCCATCTCCAAAAGCATCGTATCGCGGGTAACCTTGGCGACGATACTGGCGGCCGCAATACTCAACGACCGGGAGTCTCCTTTGATAACGCGCATTGAAGGCTTCGTAATCCCGGGAAGCGAATATCCGTCCACCAGAATAAAATCAGGC
>JAKJCY010000060.1:19098-23612 GCA_022706235.1 Candidatus Hydrogenedentota bacterium
AGTCTCCTTTGATAACGCGCATTGAAGGCTTCGTAATCCCGGGAAGCGAATATCCGTCCACCAGAATAAAATCAGGCGTTTCCCGCAACGCGGCGATTGCATTGCGCATGGCCGCATAGTTTGCGGATTGTATTCCTGTTGCATCTATTTCAGCGGAGGAAACCGCAGCCACGCCGACGAGATGTTTTCCGGAGTTCAGCCGTTCATAAAGGGCGCGTCTCGCGGCATCCGTCAGCCGTTTGGAATCGTTTAAACCAGCAATGGGTTGCTGCAATACCACGGCCGCAGCGACAATCGGACCTGCGAGTGGGCCGCGTCCAGCCTCATCCACGCCCGCGATTCGGCAAAAACCTTGTTCCCAAAGCGTGGTTTCCAGGGACAGCATAGCATAAAGGCGCTGTTGTTCCGCAAGAGGTGTGTCGTCGTCCATATCCGCCATGAACTGTTCGGCATCTTGTCGCAGTGTCATTGTATTGAGCCCCGGTTCTCATCTTCGAAGGATAAGAAGCATAATCATCCGGCACAATCCGGTTTTGGAAACCCCTGCAATTTTGGAGGGAGCCGGCGGCGCTGTTCCGGCGTCCGGCCTACCACATATGCAGAATAACTTTCATCACATCGGGCTCCTCCGCGCGCGACATGGCCCGTAGAGCGTCCCCAAGAGGATAACGTTCCGAAACCATCGGGCGGGTTTCAATGGTGCCCATGGCCAGAGCTTCCAGCGCAGGGCGGAACGGGCCGCAGCGGGACCCGAGAATACGCACCTCATTGACGACGGCGCCCACGGCATCCATTTGAAATCCCTCGGCGCAGGTGGTTTTGAGAACAACCGTGCCTTCAGGTCTTACCAGCGCAAGCGCCCGCTGGAGTCCCGCCGGCGTCCCGGTGGCTTCCACGACCACATCCGCCCGGCCTTCCAATGTATCCGTATTGAGGGCGGTTGCAATGCCCAATCGGCTGAGCAGATCCAGCTTCCAGCGATGGCGGCCTACGCACACAATGTTTTTCGAATACAGCCACAGGGTCTGGGCAACCAACTGTCCCAACTTGCCATCACCCAGCACAACAATCCGGTCGTCGGCCAGAATCGAGAGTTGCTCCACAATACGAAACGCCGCCGCAAGGGGTTCAGTAAATACCGCTACGTCTTCGTGGACGCCGTCGGGCACCAGGTGAAGATTGGTTTCCGGCAGGGTGGTATATTCTGCAAATGCTCCCGGCCGCTCTTGGATACCGAGTACGGTGCGATTGACGCAGTGCCGGGACATCTCCATTTTACAGTAGACGCACCGGCCGCAGACACAGTTGATTTCTCCTACGACGCGCTTTCCGACCAGATACGTGTTGGAGGCTTTTTCCACGACACCCACAAATTCATGCCCCAGAACACCGCGGTACTTCATGTAGCCGCGTTTGATTTCGCTGTCGGTGCGGCATATGCCTGCGGCGAGTACACGAATCAACGCCTCACCGGGTCCCGGAACCGGTACGGGCATTTCCACGACTTGGAGGCTTGAATCGAATACCAGTGCTTTCATATGGAGGTGCCCTTCTGCATTGAAACCGGAATCCCGTCTATTGTACAGGTTTCGACAGGCCCAAACCATCTGGATGGTTTTTATTGACCTTGTATTGAATCGCCTCTTTCATTTATAGTCTTCTTTGATGAGGCAATGTTGCTTTCGGGTTAACATTTAATCAATTGTTCGAACACATCGAAAAATATATGAATAGCCGGAATGGTTAAAGTAAAGATAGAACCATTTTTTCGGGATACAAAGACAAATTTTATGGTATTATGAGAACTGGAAGTTTTTTACAATATCCGTGTGAAATTGTGAAGCCCATGTTACGGGGGACAGGCTGCATGGCTGATAATAATGGCTTTGGATGTTGTGATGGAAATACGACCTCATGAGAGAAGATAGTAATCCACCTCCTATAGACAATCTCTGTGCCAGCGGCGAACTCATCAATGAAAGGTATGCTGTCCTGGATTTGCTGGGATGGGGAGGCATGGGGGTGGTATATAAAGTGCGGGACACCGTATTGGGGGAAGAACTTGCGCTGAAGATACTGTTGCCGCACTTTGTGACCGATGAAGCCGTCATCGAGCGGTTCATTAATGAAGTCCGCATTACGCGCAAGATAACGCATCCAAACATCGTGCGGGTTCACGATATTGGTTTGATGGGGGACAGCCTGTTTATTTCCATGGAATACGTGGATGGAGAATCGCTGCGTAAAGTCCTGGATCGGCGGGGTGCTGGGGCGCGGCTTTCCATGCGCCAGTCCGTTTATATTATTTCGCAATTATGCCTGGCGCTTAAGTATGCCCATCACTACACGATTCACCGGGATATCAAGCCTGATAACATCATGGTAACGCAGAAAAACCGCATCAAGCTGATGGATTTCGGCATTGCCAAATTGAAAGACGCGCGTTATGATTCCAATGCGGACGCGATTGTGGGGACACCCTACTACATGGCTCCCGAGCAACTGCAACACGCGCCGGACGTAGATGGCCGGGCCGACATTTACAGTCTGGGGGTCGTCCTGCATGAATTGGTTACCGGCAGGTTGCCCTCACTGATTCCCGAGTCACTGTCGCGTCAATATGATGACGTTTCTCCGGAACTGGAGCGTATAATCTTCAAGTGCCTGGAACATGATCGGGAGAACCGGTTTGACTCCGTGGTGCAATTACGGGATGCTCTGCGTTCCCTGACGGAAAGTTTTCATGACGGTTCTGAACCCGGCCTTGCCCTTACTCATCAGGCATCTTCCGGAGTGATCACCCCTTTTCAGGATATTGTCAATGTTGCGGGAGCGTTGGAGTCTTTCCTTAAAGAAGAAAAGTTCAGCGGGGAGGGGTTGGGAGAGTTTTCCGGGAACAACGGCAATGCGTCCGTTGAGGCCGGTCCGGATACAACGCCCTATCCTCCTCTGGATTTCCGGGATATTACCCCCCTGCCGGGTTTCAGTACGGAACACCATCCCGGCCGCGCGAACACTTTAAAGTCCCGCAATACGAGCGCCCGCCTCCGCATTGCCGCCATGGCCGGCGCGGCAGCCGTCTTTCTGGGACTGCTGCTAGTGGTCTATGCCGGAACCGACTTATTCAAGACCGAGCCTCTCGCGCAAATTCAGGAGGCACCGTCCCCGGATGCACAAGTCAACCTGGAATGTGTGCAGGCGATGCTCAAGGCCACCGGCAGTTTGGTGGATGCGTTGCAGCTCTCCCTGGGCGAGTACAAACGGGAGAATACCCCCGAGAACGAAACCATGGTGGAGATGATACGCCAGATGTTCGTTAAGGAAGTGGAAAGCCGTATCTACGCCAATCCCTTCAGCATGCAGAAGCTGAACAGCGCCTCCACCGACGCGGTGCGGGCTGGTCATATGGACAGTAGCGTAACCATACGCCAGCTTAGCGATTTGGTGAACCGTGAAGTCGCCCAGTTTAAATTCGTGCTTGTCGGCATCGATACCGGAAAGCACCTGGCGACATTCCGGCTGAACAATGCCTATTCCTCCAAGGATACGGAAGAGGTTACGGTGGGCGATTTGTTACAGCAAAGGTTCCGTGTCGTCGGCATTGGCGTACGTTCCGTGTACCTGGAAGATACCAACCCGAAATGCGGGCGCCGGGCCTTGATTGCCAGGATTATGGAACCTGTGGCCGCCGAATGAGTCCCGGGGCGGACATGCTCCCGCCATAAGGAGAAGATTTCTGACTGCTGTAATTGGGAACTTCCCTTCCTGCCAGGATTTCCACGGGGATTATCAACTTGGGGAATCACCGCGAAATAATACTTGCAAAAATGCGTCGGCTGTGATAGCATATTCACGATATGTAGTGGTTAATCAATTTATGATTCCCATATATTGTGTATGTGCAGCACAAATGCGAACTGCAGTGGCGAACGTAAACGCAGCCGTCATATGGATACCGGGCGGCTTGGTGGAAGGGAGAAATGATGGACAAACCTGTACGGCTGGTTTTTGTACCCGGGTATCCAGTCAGTCTCGAATCCCTCTGTCCCAAATCGCATCTGCTTTTGTTGCAGAACAAACTTGCATCGAAGGGGATAGCCGCTGACATTGTTGATTTCGGCGTTTCCGAGAACAGGTCTTCCGGGGAGTCCTCGGATGCCGACAATTCTGGCGAGCGTATTTCGGGGTGGGTGGAGCAAATTGCCCGGGGGTGGGGCGGTTTTCCGTCGTGGTTTGGAGCAACGTCGGACGCAACCCTCCGGGAAAAGGAACTGATTAATGCGGCGCGGCGGAACCGGCTCGAAAAAGGATCGCCGCAGGTTCTTGTCTTCTGGCTTGAGTCGCGCGACCAATTGCCGGAGATTCTGGCGTTAAGTACCGGGCTGCGCAGTTCTCAGCCGCAGATGCAGCAGGTGTTTTCGGGTCCCTATGCGTTTCACTACGGGGCTTGTTTGCTCGGCAATCATCCGAGTGTGGACACCGTTATTCCGGAAGATGTTGCCGGAGGTCTGGCG
>JAKJCY010000061.1 GCA_022706235.1 Candidatus Hydrogenedentota bacterium
GGCATCCTGTTCTCCGTCATGCTTGGAATCGCCTTCTTGATTATGGGCATCATGCCCGGCGGCAGGCCCGAAGCGCTCAGCCTCTTCTGGGGCGCCATCCTGACCGTTTCGCGGCAGGATATTTTCGTGCTTGCCGGGATACTGGCGTTGCTGGTACTGTTGCTCCTGTTATTCTTCCGCCAGATACACGTGGTGGCTTGCCATCGCGCCATCGCCGCCGCCGCAGGCATTCCGGCCAGCCTGTACTTCTACGGCATGCTATCGGCCACAGGCGTGGCTATCGCGGTGTCGCTGCCCAGCATCGGCGGCCTGCTGGTGTACAGCCTGGTGATTAACCCCGCGGCGGCGGCGTATCAGCTCACCTATAATTTTAAACTCCTGCTGTTGCTGGCCGCCGGTTTCGGCGTGGCCTCCTGCTGGCTGGGACTGTTTTTGTCGTTCGTGTTCAATGCCCCCGCCGGGGCGGTTATTATATTGTCCTCGGCGCTGCTTTTTATGATAGCCTGTTTGTTGTCACCGAAAAGAAAGCCTTCCCTATGGCGCAACCGCTCCAAAACAACATTCCCGCAATAAGGGCTTTTTTCGACCAGCTGGCCGGTCATTGGGATGCCACCGTCAGCCCACGGCATGGAGAGCGCCTGGAAAGGATCCTGCGGCGGCTTCCCATTGCGGCCGGGGAGCGCGTACTCGACGTGGGATGCGGCACGGGCATCCTGTTCCCCATGCTGGCGAAACGGGTTGGGGAAACCGGGTGTATCGCATCTGTCGATTTGTCCCATGCCATGTTGCTGAAAACGAGTACACGCATTGCCGGCGTGATGCCTCGGCCCGCATCGCTTCTCCTGGAGGCGGATATCACCCTGTCACCTTTCCGGAAGGGCGTTTTCGACTGGGTATTCTGCAACAGCTGCTTTCCCCATTTTGAGGACCAGCGGGGCGCCTGCGACGTCATGGCCGGGCTGCTCTGTCCCGGCGGTCGACTGGTCATATGCCATTCGGAAAGCCGCGAGGCGATCAACGCCCTGCATCGCAGCGTGGGCGGCATTGTGGGCGGCCATGAACTTCCGGATGACGGTACTTTCAGAACGATGGTGCGCCGTGCCGGGCTGGTGCTTGAATCCCTTGAGGACCGGGAGGATGCCTTCCTGCTGATTGCCAGGGCTTAGCCGTTCCTTTCCGGAGTGAGAAACCCCGGGCGGAACTGATGGCGTCCTGATGGAATCCAGAGGGTAGATGAATTTGCAGTTACGCTTTTCCGATGGTATAATTACCGGTAGTTATATAAACGGTATCAAGGCCGGTTTGGGTATATACCGCAGTAAGCGCAGGTATCAATACGCCATTCCTGATAGATAATCTGATGCTTTTCAATAAGATGTGGGAGATGATGGATATACGCCATGGGCAATCACCAAATCCGAAAGGGGCTTAATCTCCCGATTGCGGGCGAGCCCCAGCAAGTGGTATCTCCAAAACAGGCAAACTGTGTCGCCGTGATGGCGCTGGATCATGTGGGACTCAAACCCCGCATGCTGGTGCAACCCGGCGATGTGGTCAAACGCGGGCAAGCGCTCTTCGAGGACAAGAAGGCTGCGGGCGCGCTGTTCACGGCCCCGGGAGCCGGCACGGTACGTGCCGTCCACCGCGGTGAACGGCGCGCCCTGCAGTCCGTGGTCATCGACCTCACGGAAAGTGAAGCGTCCGGTTCTCCGACCGCGGAGGACTTCCAACTCTTTTCAGCCTACACGGGTTCCCCGGTAGATTCGCTGTCCCGCGAGCAAGTGCGTGACCTGCTGGTGGAATCGGGGCTTTGGGTGTCCTTGCGCACGCGTCCCTTGAGTCATGTGCCGCACCCCGAAGGCGTTCCCAACTCGATTTTTATCACCGCCTGCGACAGTAATCCCCTCGCGCCCGATATGGACGCGCTTGTGGACGGCAGGCAGGCTGCGCTTGACGCCGGAGTCCTGGCGATGACGAAACTGACTCCGGGCACCATCTTTTTCTGCAAGAGCGCGAAGGACAAACTGGCACCCACGGTTTCCGCGCCCAATCTGCAGGTGGAGACCTTTTCCGGTCCCCACCCCAGCGGTACGGTAGGCGTGCATATTCACACCTTGGATCCTATCGGCCTGCGCATTACGGAACGGCGGCCCCGGTGGGACCATCTCGGCCTGCATATCCACCTGCTCGACCCGGTCGGCGGCGCCAAAACGGTCTGGCACATCGGCCTGCAGGATCTGCTTTCCGTCGGCGAACTTTTCCTGACCGGGAAGCTTGACGTGACCCGCATCATCAGCCTGGGCGGGCCGATGGTAAAGAAACCGCGCCTCTTGCGCACCCGTCTTGGCGCTTCCATCGGGGAACTTGTCGCGGGCGAACTTGAAGACGGCGAAAACCGGATCATTTCCGGGTCCGTCTTCAACGGCCGACAGGCTGCGGGAGAGGTGCTGGGGTATCTGGGGCGTTTTCACAATCAGATTTGCGTGCTGCGCGAAGGCCGCGAGCGCGAATTCATGGGCTGGCTGGCGCCGGGCGGCAACAAGTTTTCCATCAGTCGTCTGTTCCTGTCCAAACTGACGCCGTCCAAACTCTTTGGCATGCACACGGGCACACACGGCAGTCCCCGCGCCATTGTGCCCATCGGCTTGTATGAACAGGTGATGCCTATGGATATTCAGCCTACCTACCTGCTGCGCTCCCTGTGCGTGGATGATGTGGAGCAGGCGGAAAAACTGGGGTGCCTGGAACTGGATGAAGAAGACCTTGCCCTCTGCAGTTTTGTGGACCCGGGCAAGACGGATTTTGGCCCCATACTGCGCAGGAACCTGGAACTCATAGAGAAGGAAGGGTAACACGGCCCATGAAATTCCTCCGTAACCTGATGGACAAACAGGCCCCGCTTTTCAAGAAAGGCGGCAAACTCGAATTTTTTTATCCGCTCTTCGAGGCGATAGACACGTTCAACTTCACGCCGGGCAAGGTGACCTCCGGCGCACCGCACGTGCGCGACGCCATCGATCTGAAACGGCTGATGTTCACCGTGGTCATTGCCCTGGTCCCGTGCATGTTCGTGGGCGTATGGAATGTCGGCTACCAGGCGAACGCCGCCCTGGCCGCCGGCATGACACCCGAAGGCTGGCGCGGCGCGCTGATTGGAGCGCTGGGCATCGGCTTCAATCCGAACAACCTCTTCGCCTGCCTGGTGCATGGCGCCCTGTATTTTATTCCGGTGCTGGTGGTTGCTTTTACTGTCGGCGGCGGCATTGAAGTATTTGTCGCCATGATCAAAAAGCATGAGGTGAACGAAGGCTTTTTCGTCACCGGTTTCCTGATTCCGTGCATTCTGCCGCCCACCATTCCCTTGTGGCAGGTGGCGCTGGCGACTGCCTTCGGTGTGGTGATAGGCAAGGAAATTTTTGGCGGGACCGGCATGAACATTTTCAATCCGGCCCTGGTTACCCGGGCATTCCTGTATTTTGCCTATCCTGCGCAGAATTCGGGCGACAAGGTATGGGTGGCGGTAAGCCCGGAACAGGCCATGGATGGGTTCAGCGGCGCTACGTTGTTGGCCCGGGTAGCTGAAGCCAATCCCGAAACGGCTGAAAACGCTTACGCGGTCGCCATTAATGGCTTGGTCGTCAATGGCAAACCGGTGACATGGATGGACGCGTTCCTGGGCTGGATTCCCGGGTCTATGGGCGAGACCTCGACCCTGGCCTGCCTGATCGGCGCCGCCCTGCTTATCATAACCGGTGTCGCTTCATGGCGCGTCATGGTCGCCATGATCGGCGGCTGCCTTGCCATGACGCTGCTGTTGAATTTCGCGGACTCCAAAACGAACGAAATGATGAACCTTCCCTTCCAGTGGCATTTTGTCGTCGGCGCCTTCGCGTTCGGCATGGTCTTCATGGCCACGGAACCGGTTACGGGGGCGTACACGCAAAGCGGCAAGTTTGTTTATGGCGCCGGTATCGGTATTATGACCGCATTGATTCGCACGGTGAATCCCGCCTTCCCTGAAGGCGTCATGCTGGCCATTTTGTTCATGAACATTCTGGCCCCGTTGATTGATTACGTGGTGGTGGCAAGAAACATAAACAGGAGGGTCGCGCGCAGTGCAGTATAGCATGAAATATATATTCGGCTTTGCCGCTGTTCTCTGCTTTGTTTGCTCGATTATGATCTCCACGGCAAACGTAGGCCTTCGTGAGCGGCAGGAAATCAACAAGGTGCTGGATAAGCAAAAGAGCGTGTTGCAGGCGGCATGGCTGGTGCAGCCCGGCGAGAAGGTAAATCGCGCCCGGGTCGAGGAACTGTTCAAGAATGTACGGCCGCGGATAATTGAATTGTCCACGGGCAAGGTTCTTGAAGAAGTGAACGCGGATACCTTTGACGAAGAAAGCCTCCCGAGTCTCCCTGCGCCGACCAACAAAGCCGGCATCCGTGAGATCAAGGAACAGGTCAAGATCTACGAAATCATGGAAGGCGACAAGGTGACCATGTTCGTGCTGCCCATCGTGGGCAAAGGACTTTGGTCCACCATGCACGGGTTCCTGGCGCTGGACGCGGACACGCGCACCATCCGCGGGCTGACCTACTATGACCAGGCGGAAACGCCCGGCCTGGGCGGCGAGGTGGTGAATCCCAAGTGGAAAGCGCTGTGGCAAGGCAGGCTTGCCTATGACGAGAATTGGAGCGCAAAAATTGCCGTGATTAAGGGGCCTGCAGGGCCTGTCGAACAGAATCCTTACGCCGTAGACGGGCTCAGCGGCGCCACGCTGACCAGTCGCGGCGTTACCAATATGTTGCAGTTCTGGCTTGGAGAAAACGGATTCGCACCGTTCCTGAAATCCTTCAGGGAAAGCGGGAGGGCATAAACCATGATATTAGGAAAAAAGCAACGGGAAGCACTGCTAGATCCCATCTTCAACAACAATCCCATCGCGCTGCAGGTCTTGGGGGTGTGTTCCGCCCTGGCGGTGACCTCAAAGCTTTCCACGGCGCTGGTAATGGGTCTCGCCGTAACTTTCGTTACGGGAGGCAGTTCGGCTGCCGTTGCGGCCATCCGTAACAGCATCCCGCCGAGCATACGCATCATCGTGCAGTTGTCCATCATCGCCTCCTTTGTGATCCTCACGGACCAGATATTGAAAGCGTATGTGTTCGATATCAGCAAACAGCTGTCCGTGTTCGTGGGGCTCATCATTACCAATTGCATCGTCATGGGCCGTGCCGAGGCCTACGCCATGCAGAACGGCCCCTGGCTCAGTTTCCTGGATGGCGTGGGAAATGCCATGGGGTACAGCTTGATTCTGGTTGTCGTGGGCACTATTCGAGAACTCTTCGGCTCCGGATCCCTGTTCGGGTACGCAATTCTGCAGCGTACCGCCGATGGTGGCTGGTATGAACCCAACGGGCTGATGCTGCTGTCGCCCAGCGCCTTCTTCCTGATAGGGATTTTCATCTGGGTGCTTCGCGCGTGGAAGCCAGAACAGCAGGAGAAAGACTGACATGGAACACTACCTGAGTTTGTTTGTGCGCGCCGTATTCATTGAGAACATGGCCCTGGCTTTTTTCATTGGCATGTGCTCGTTTCTCGCCTGCTCCAAAAAAGTGACCAATGCGGCAGGGCTCAGCGTCGCCGTAATCACCGTAATGGCGATCACCACGCCCATCTGCAACCTGGTCTATACCTACCTGATGGCCCCGGGCGCCATGGCGTGGATACATCCCTCGCTGGCGAAAGTAGACATCTCTTTTTTATATTTCTTGAGCTTCATCGGCGTTATCGCGGCCATCGTGCAGATTCTCGAGATGACCCTCGATCGCTATGTGCCGTGGCTGTACGCGGCGCTGGGCATCTTCCTGCCGCTTATCGCTGTAAACTGTGCCATTCTTGCTGCGGCCTTGTTCATGGTGGAACGCCGCTATGACTTCGGGGAAAGCGTGGTGTACGGCGTTGGCGCCGCCGTGGGCTGGAGCCTGGCAATCGTCTGCATGGCCGGCATTCGCGAGCGCATGAAATACAGCCAGGTGCCCCCGGCGCTGCGCGGGCTGGGCATCGCCTTCATGTTGACGGGACTTATGGCCCTGGGATTCATGTCCTTCTCAGGCATTCAGTTATAACCAATAGAGGAGACTTCCTTCATGGGCGGTCTGGTTACCATTGTCATGGGCGTGATCATGTTCTGTTTTGTCGTACTGTCTCTGGTGGGGGTGTTGCTGGCGGCAAAATGGAAACTGGTGGCGTCGGGCAACGTCAAGATTCTCATCAATGACGATGAATCAAAAGCCCTTGTTACGCCGGCGGGCAGCACCCTGCTCAACACGCTTGCCGCCAATAAAATCTTTGTGCCGTCCGCATGCGGCGGCAAGGGCAGCTGCGGCGTGTGCAAGGTGAAAGTGTTTGAGGGCGGCGGCTCCCTGTTACCGACCGAAGAGGCCCATATCAACCGGCGCCAGGCCCACGAACACCTGCGCCTCGCCTGCCAGGTCAAAGTCAAAAATGACATGAAGATTGAAATTCCGCCGGAAATCTTCGATGTCCGCAAATGGCAGTGCACGGTCCGGTCCAATCACAACGTCGCCACCTTTATCAAGGAACTGGTGCTGGAACTGCCTGCAGGTGAGTCTGTGCCGTTCCGTGCCGGCGGCTATATCCAAATTGAATGCCCGCCCCACACGCTACAGTATAAGGATTTTGACATCGAGGAGGAATACCGCGACGCGTGGGACCGCTTCAATATCTGGCAATATGCGTCAAAAGTGGACGAGACGGTGACGCGGGCCTATTCCATGGCCAACTATCCCGAAGAATTTGGCATCATCATGCTAAACGTGCGCATTGCCACGCCGCCTCCGGGCTCCAACGGCATTCCGCCCGGCATCATGTCCTCTTTTATTTTCAATCTCAAGCCCGGCGACAAAGTCACCATTTCGGGACCCTACGGCGAATTCTTTGCCAAGGAAACGAACCGGGAGATGTGTTTCATCGGCGGCGGCGCGGGCATGGCGCCCATGCGTTCCCACATCTTCGACCAGTTCCGGCGCATTAAGACCTCACGGAAGGCCACATTCTGGTACGGCGCGCGCAGCCTGCGCGAGATGTTCTACCAGGAGGATTTCGACAGCATCGCGGCCGAGAACCCGAACTTCACGTGGTATACGGCCCTCTCCGAACCGCAGCCTGAAGATAACTGGACGGGCCTGACCGGATTCATCCACCAGGTGCTGTATGACGAATACCTGAGCAAACATCCGGAACCGGAGGAAGTTGAATACTACCTCTGTGGCCCGCCCATGATGCTTTCCGCCTGCACCAAGATGCTGACGAATCTTGGTGTCGAGGAAGATATGATCATGTTCGATGATTTCGGATGATGCCCTG
Organism: Candidatus Hydrogenedentota bacterium; assembly: GCA_022706235.1. GTDB lineage: Bacteria > Hydrogenedentota > Hydrogenedentia > Hydrogenedentales > CAITNO01 > JAAYBJ01. Next base: position 7,388 of record JAKJCY010000061.1, read on the forward strand.
TACGGACGACCTTCAACCGCACCCCGCATGACTGGTTTCGCGAGGTGCGGTTTTCTCTTGGAAGAAGCCGATTGGACTATAATAAATAGCGAACCAGCACCATGCTTTTTATGGGACCTTTATGACCTATATGACCTATAGCGCCGTGTCTTATACGGAGAAGACAGCGGCTTGTGTTTCATCCGTATTCGCCCGGGTTATACTGCGTAAGGCGCGCTCTTGTGGTCACGTGTACGTCGGCGCGCTTTTGTGCGGCATGCTCATTCTGAGTGGCTGTGACAACCATCCGGCGTCCTTCACGGTGCATGGCGAGGCGCTGGGCACGTTCTATACCATCACCGTCGCGGCGCCACCGCCGGGCCTGACCGAAGCCCGGGCAAAACAGCTGGCGGATGAAACCCTGGACCGGATCAACCGGCTTATGTCCACCTACCGGGAAGACTCGGAACTCAGCCGTTTCAACCGCCACGATCAACCCGCCCCGTTCCCCGTAAGCGAAGAGACCTATAAGGTATTCGAAATCGCCCAGGAGATTGCGGCACAGAGCGGGGGCGCCTTTGATGTGACGGTTGGCCCGTTGGTCAATGCCTGGGGATTCGGTCCCGATGCGTTCAAGAATTCGCCGAATGAAACCACCATAAACGCGTTGCTCCAACGCACCGGCTACGGTAAAATTACCCTGCATCCCGGTCCTGCCATTTCCAAGGCGACCCCGGATGTCTACTGCGACCTGTCCGCCGTCGCCAAGGGCTATGCCGTGGACGCCGTGGCGGATGCCTTCGAACAAGCGGGCATCACCCGCTGCATGATCGAAGTGGGCGGCGAAATCCGTGTGGCCGGTAAGAACCCCCGTGGCGAGGCCTGGACCCTGGGCATCGAGGCGCCGAAACAGGGCGTCCGGGAACTTCATACCGCCGTCAGTATGGAACAGGGCGCGCTGGCTACCTCGGGCGATTACAGAAATATGTATGAACTGGACGGCCGTTTAATCTCCCACACCATAGATCCCCATACCGGCTATCCCGTGCAGCATGCCCTTGCGTCCGCCTCGGTCATCCACGCCTCCTGCACCTGGGCGGACGGCTACGCCACGGCGCTCATGGCGCTCGGCCCGGAGAAAGCATTGGAGTTTGCCCAAAAACAGGGCATCGCGGTCCTGCTGCTGGTGCATGATGCGGATTCAAACACGTTCAAAGAATTCTCCACCCCGGAGTTTGAGGCATATCGCGTGAAAGGAATGGGGCCTTAACGCGCCAAGCGCTTACTGCGGTTTTTGGCATGACAGAGTGTTCACCCCCGGTATCCCCGCCTTAGTGCCTTATGAAAAAGTTTCTATCAACAAAAACAAGAAGTGAAGTACGTTGCGCGCGCTTTAGCGTGCTATGTTATTCAAGGTACTTGTGTTAACACGCACACTAAAGTGTGAACAACCTACTCTGAATATTTTCTTTCTGGGTTGCGGGTAGTGCCTGCGTTACAAACACATCCACGTTACGGTTCCAATGCTTCGTAAAGTATGGCATGGCCCGGGTTGTACGGTTTCATGAAGACGGCGGCCCGGGTTCTTGCGGTGTGGTGGCATTCGAACGGATATGAATGTCGTGTTGCGGGAAGGGAATCTCGATTCCCAAAGCGTTGAATTCTTTGTTTATTCTTACGTTCAGCCGGTTCAGGGTTGCCAGTCGCACCGACGGGGAAGGCAGGAAGACGCGTAACACAAACAAGAGCGCGCTGTCCCCGTGATTTTCAAAGGTGACCACGGACTCGGGTTCGTTAAGAACATCGGGGTCTTCTTCCGCGATTTTATACAGGGTGTCCGTGACCAGCTGCACATCGGAACCGTACGCGACACCAATCTCGACCACAAGGCGGTTAACCGTGTCGCCGCGGGTCCAATTGGTAACGGCGCGGGTGATGAGATCCCGGTTCGGCAGTACAACCTCCTGGCGGTCCCAATTTCTAATGGTGGTTGCACGGATGTTGATGCGGCGCACTTCGCCTGTAGTGTCGCCGATGGTGACCACATCGTGAATGCGGATGGGACGCTCCACCAGCAGGATAAGCCCGCTGAAGAAGTTGGATACGATTTCCTGGAGGCCGAACCCAAGGCCTACGCCGATCGCCGCAATGAGCCAGCCCAGCCGGCTGAGATCAAGGTGGATTTGCGAAAGGGCCAGGACAATGCCGACGATAAAGATACCGTACCGGGAAATGGTGAGGATGGCATACTTGGCCCCTTCATCGAGCCGGAGCCGCGGGAAAATGGCGAAGTCATAGATACCGGGCAGGTACCGCAACAGCCAGGTCATGACCAGGAGGTACACCGCGAACCAGACGATGTCCGCGCCCGTCACGAACTCTATTTCATCACCGACACCGCGCAGGCTGTAAAGGTGAATCTCTTCGAGGGTGCCCAGCGCCTGCTCATCGATGCCCCATACCAGGGACAGGGCCACCAGCACCAGGATCAGAAACACGGTATTGACGAGGCGGGTCACCGTGCCCAGGTGCTGGCGCGCCTTGAACCAGAACGCCACTTCGTCGGCCGTATCCGGCGGCGGTGAAAGCAGGGGCAGTGCCTGGCGGACGCCCAGATAGGCAATGGCAAAGAAGGATACTATAAGCAGGGAGATTCCCAAATTGACGGCGATGGTTTGAGAGGCATAGCGAAACCCCATGGCATCAAGCGCAAACGCGCTTGCCAGCAGCAACGGCATCGCAATGGAGGCCAGTGACCAGAGCCTGCGTACCAGGGGGCCTTGCAGCAGGTTTACTGCGCTGGCCGTGAGATGCGAATGGGGACGCAACAACCACGCCAGGGTAACCGCCGCGATGCCCATGAAGACCAGGCGAAGGATGCGCGGCAGCACTTCCAACTCCGCGGGCGGCCGCGTCAGGAGCACGGCGGGAAGCAGGCAAAGTATATAGGTCAAAATAATCAACCGCAAGGACCTTCGCAGGGCGCAGATCCCGCTACCGTACTGTTCCCCGTATGCGCCGAATATGCCCTTTTTGTTTAAGATGCGGCTGACCAGCGACCAGGCCAGAATGCAGTACGCTCCATGCACGCAGAAGGTGGAGAACGGTACGCGCAGGTCGTCGGGAAGGTCCAGCAGCAAAACCGCATAGGCCGCAACAAGAAAATAGGCGGGGACCAGCACGGCATTCAGCAGTGCCACACTGCCGCGGCGCATCTGCTCCTTGAGCGTTCCCGTGACCCGTTCCGATTCTATGGAGGACTGGGCCAGGAATTGTCCTGTTTTGCGCTTCAAATACAGCAGGATAAGCGGAAAGACAAGCACCACCAGCGCAATAAAAAAGATCGTTGACGGGTACCGGGCAAGCTGCAGGAAGAACGGCAGGGCATCGGTGGCCACCGCCTTATGCGCCAACTGGGATACTTTCAGGAGTTCCCTGCCGACATTACCCAGAAAGGCCGTGCGGATCGGCTGCGCGTCGCGAATCCAGAGGGCCCGGGCGCGCACGAACTGTTCCGCTTCGTTCAGGGTTTTCAGCCGCTCCATGCTCATATCCTGCATCTTCTGGCTCAGCGATATCGCCTCGGTCAAGGCGGTTCTTTCCTCCCGCAACGCCCGCCATTCGCCAAGTATCTCCCGCGTTGTCCCGGTGAACGCGGCACGGTCCTGCTCCGGAAGTGCTTCAGCCAAAGCGGGGACGGCCATCTCCTGTTTCTCGGTGAATTCAAACAGAAGATTTTCTATCTCATAGCGTCGCGAACGGTAGTGGGAGATGTCGTCCACATCCTCCTGGTTCAGGGAATGGCCGAGTGTTCTGCGACGCAATTTCAGGATAGCCATGGTCTCGCGGATACGCTCCCGGGCCATCGTCCCCACATCGGGATTCGATAACAATACCCGCAAACTTTCCAACTCGGCTTTTTCGGCGCTCAACCGCTTTTCCTGTTCGCCTATGTCTTTGCCCAGGGCGATGAGTGCCGTTTGAAGTTCCGCGTTGCTTTTGCGGCTGGCGGCAAGTCCCGCTTCCGCCGTGGCGAGGAAAATTTCCGAAGGCGTGGTGGCTTCCGCCGCCGTTTTCTCCTTGTCCGCTAGGTCCTGGTCCAGTTGCCGCTGCTCATCTGCCAGCTGGTCTTTCAGGGACTCTTCGTAAAAGACGAGTTCCTGTTCCAGGCGGGTGGCGCGCATCTCGGCGGCATCCGCTTCCTGCTGCAGCACCGGTTCCAGTTTCGCGTCGAGGTCCGCCTGGGCCTCTATCATCTTAATGGCCATCTCGGCGAGTTGCTTTTCGATTTCCGCCGCTTCCGCACTCAGAGTGAACAGGGCTTTGTCCTTGGGATCCTGCGCCTTGGCCGCTTCTTCTGTAAAGCGGGCGATGGCCTTTACCGCTTCATCGAGCGTGCTACGCGCCTGGGACAACCGATCGAAGGAAGTTTCCTGCCGTTGCCGCGTGTCCACGATCTCTTTCTGCAGGGCCTGCGCCTTTTCCCGTTCCCCCTTCGCCTCCTGACGCAACGCCTCCAGCCCCTCCTTCGTCGGTTCCGTGGGAGTGGCGGGTTCCGGCGCCTCCTTGAGTTCTTCCAGCGCCGCCGCGGCCTGCGCCGCCCGCTCCTCGATGCCCGGTTGCTTTGTCTGCAGGACCGCCAATGCGGCGGTATCCGTTTCGTACTGTTGCAGCAGGCCCAAGAGTTTCTGCAATGTCGCTTTGCGCTGCGCCTCGGGCGAACCTACTTCAGGCGCTTCCGGCAAAGTGGCCAATTCGTCCTGGACGGCTTGTATCCGGCCCGTGGGCTGCCCCTCTTCGGCTATGGCCGCGCCCTCTGCGGTGGTATCGGCTGGCGCTGCCGGTTCCTGTCCGGTTGCCGCTGAAAACGCAGCGCACAAGAAAAGGAGCAACAGCCCTCCCCCGATGTGCCGATGCGCGGACACCAGGCCGGCCCAGCGCATTCCCGGGCAAGCACGCGGCAGGCGAAACGCGGTCAAGGATAGTGAAACGTGTTTCATTGTAGATTCCTTATCGGTCTTTGCCGTAACGGCCGGGAAAAGATTTTAAGGCCTGTTGCTATTGGCCGGTTACGCAAAAAAAAAGTGCAAGCACGAAAGGGGCACCGCCCCCGCCTGCACCCCATGCCGTCGGTACCGCCACCCAAACAGGCACAAGACCTGTAATGCAACCAACACGCCAGGAGAAACCGTTACACAGGCCTCTCAACCAACCGGCATCCGCTCATCCCACAAGCCGAAATCAGCGAAGGATTTTCCTATACTGTTTCAGGGTACCATAAGATTTTTGCACCATGCAACCGTATGAACCGCACTTTGGCCTGGAGTCCTCGGCACGGCGGGAGGTATAAGACTGATACAACTGGAGACGGGCAGAAATCGGGAATTACGAATTCAAGACGACAACTTACACCCAAATCCGCACGCAAGAAACCGAGCTGTTGGCGTAAAGCCAATATGGACAAAGAACGTAGAAGCGGCATCCTGCCGCTTTGCATCAAGACGGACATGCGGGCCGCAGTCACGATGGAAGCGACAGGATGCCGCTTATACGTTCTCGCCATTCCTTATGAGCGGATTTAGGTTACAGGGTGGATTAGGGTTTTGGGTCTCGGGTGGTTGATATTCACGACTCACCTTACAAGTCCTCATACCGGAACTGTCGTAGTCCTTCCTGCGCGATACGTTCCTGGGCTTCTTTGAGTTTGTGGGGGGGGACGTCCTGGGTGCGGTGGGCGATTTTTTTGGCGGGCATGCCGGCCCAGATTTCGTAGGGGCCGACCTGGGTGTCCTCAATCAGCACGCTGCCGACGCCGATGATGGCGCCGTCGCCGATGGTGACGCCGGGGTGGATGTACGTGCGGCTGCCGACAAAGGCGTTGTCGCCGATGATGATGGGCTTGGTGATGTGGGGCGTAAGCACCCAATGGTGGTCCGTGCCGTAGATCATGTGGTTTGTGTCGCGTATGACGCAGAATTCGGTGATGGCGGTGTTGCTGCCGATCTGGACGAGTTCTTCGGCCTCGATATAACAGAAATAGCTGCAGCCGGAATGGTTCGCGAAAATGATCTTTCCGTTGCCGTGGGTGCGCAGGATGACATGGTCGCGGAAGCGGCAGTGGTTGCCCACCTCGACGTGACCGTCAATTTCGAGTTCCCGGCCCTGGAACCGGCAGTGTTTCCCTTTTTTGGCGAACTTGAGGCCATGCCGCCAAGACCTGACGCGCTGTAGGAGTGAACTCATTTCAGGTTTCCTTCATTAGATTGATGTAGTGTTCCATTATTGCGAAGTAGAACTTCGCGAACTATTGCGTTCCCACGTTCAACTTGGGAACGAGTTGTACCGGCCAATTGCCCGGCTGGGCTCGTTACGAAATTGTATTTCGTAACGCAGTTGCAAGCGAAGTTGCACTTCGCACCTTTGTGATGTGTACGTTGATTCGGAGTCCATACCCTGGCGTTCGCGAAATAGAATTTCGCGCCCAAGTGCGTTCCCAAGTGCAACTTGGGAACGAGCGAAAAGCATTCCGTCATTGCGAGGTACGAAGCAATCTCATCACAAAACGGACTTGCTGTAAACCAGATTGCTTCGTGCCTCCTAAGAAACGCATCCTGTAACATGTTGAAACTTTGAGGCATAAGAAAAAAGCAATCTTTACCCCGTCATTGCGAGGAACGAAGCAATCTCATCACTAAACGGACTTGGTGTAAACCAGATTGCTTCGTGCCTCGCAATGACGATGAATAATAGTCGGCTGATAAGCAATCGTATTCCTCTCATACTCGAAAATCATGACCATGTTTCTTTAAAAATAAACGCCGACGCGTCGGGGTGGTTTGCTCGCAATGACGAACAATAACTTTCGGCTACTACAAACTTGTATTGCTCTTGTGTTTGAAAATCGTGTCAACGTTTCTTCCCAAATAAACCCCGACCCCGGGTTGTTCTGCTAGCAGTGACATGTGGTTGGGTTTTGGGCAACGTCCGCGTTGAATTACAATTTTTCCAAACATAAACATTGTTTTGGAGCCCGCATGGTTATTCCAGTTCTTCCTGGATGATGAACAAGGGTTTTCGCTGGGCTTCGATATAGATGCGGCCGACGTATTCACACATGAGGCCGGTGACCATGAGTTGCATGCCGCTGAGGAAAAAGAAGGCGGCGATGACGGATTCCACCTGCTGGAGGTTGCCGTACAACAGCCGGATGTACAACACGCGCAGGCCCATGGCGAAGCCGGCGAGGGCGCAGAGAGCGCCCAGCAGGCCAATCATCTGCAGCGGCATGATGGTTACCGAGGTTACCATGTCGAACCCGGTGCGGAACAGTTTGAACAGGCCGTATTTGCTGGCGCCGTGGCGGCGTTCGGCGTGACGCACGGGCACCTCCTCCATCCGGCCGCCGAGCATGGCCGCGTCCACAGGCAGGTAGCGGCACCGGTGCGAGAATTGCAGCATATGCTCGACCAGGGGGCGCCGGAACCCTTTTAAGGAACAACCGTGGTCGTGTATTTGGAACCCGGTGATATGCTCTGTGTACCGATTCAACAGGCGCGACATGCTCTTGCGGAACAGACTGTCATGGCGGTTGACACGCCAGCCGCTGACCATGTCGCAGCCGTCGGCCAGTTTTTCGTAGAGCAGGGGGATGTCCTCGGGGAAGACCTGCAGGTCGGCATCAATCATGAGGATATAGTCGCCCCGGGCGCGGGAAAACCCGGCGTAAATGGCGGCGCTTTGGCCGAAATTGCGGGACAGGCGTACCACGCGCCAACGCTTGTCCTGTCCGCGCAGGGAACGCAGCAATTCCAGGGAACCATCCCTGCTGCCGTCGTCCACGGTAATGACTTCATAGGGCTGGCCCAGGCCTGCAAGGGTGGCTGTAATACGCTCGTACAACTCCCGGAGACTGGGTTCCTCATTATAGACCGGAATAATGAGGGACAACACGGGCGCTTCTGTGTTCATGCTGGGTATCCCTGTGTTATTGTCCTGGTTTGTTTACTATGATAAGGGAGCAGGCGATCATACCGCAAGATTCTTCCACATTCAAAAAACGCCGCATACCCTGAATCCGCACGTAAGGAATGGCGAGATCGTAGAAACTGCATCCTGCCGCTTCCATCGTGACTGCGGCCCGCACGTCCGTCTTGATGCAAAGCGGCAAAATGCCGCTTCTAGCGTTCCTTGTCCTTATTGGCTTTACGCCAACAACTTGGTTTCTTACGTGCGGATTTGAGCATGCCTTTTACCCCGGTTTGCCTGGAATTCCTTTCAGGTAGCGGCGCGAACCGCAAGTAGTGTATACTGCCCTATCCACACGTGCAGACTATCTTCCAGAACAACACGGTTTACAACCCTATTCGAGGTATCATGGAACCCGAAACACAGATACAAGAAGGATTATCCTTTGATGATGTTCTGCTTGTGCCCGCGCATTCCGAATGGGTGCCGAACACCGTCGACCTGACCGCGCGCCTCACGCGCACGTTGTCGTTGCGGATTCCGCTCTTGAGTGCGGCCATGGACACGGTCACGGAATCGCGCCTGGCCATCGCCATCGCCCAGGAAGGCGGCATCGGCGTCATTCACAAGAATCTGACCGTCAAAGAGCAGGCGGACGAGGTGGACCGGGTCAAGCGCTCCCAGGCAGGCATCATCACCCACCCCTTCACGTTGACGCCGGACCACAAATTGCGCGATGCCGAAGCCCTCATGTCCCTGTATCACGTGTCCGGTGTACCCATTACCGACGAGGAGGGCTATTTACTCGGAATTTTGACCAACCGGGACCTGCGTTTTGAAGAAGATTTGGATGTGCCGGTGACCACCATTATGACGCCCCGGGAAAGGCTGGTTACCATGCCGCCGGGCACGAGCCCGGAGGACGCTAAACGGCTGCTGCACAAGCATCGCATTGAAAAACTGCCGCTTGTGGACGAAAGCTTCAAACTGGTCGGCCTGCTTACCATCAAGGACATCATGAAAGCGCGGGATTTCCCGAACCGGTGTACGGATGACATGGGCCGGCTGCGGGTGGGCGCCGCCATTGGCGTCGGCGAGGGAGAGTTCAAACGCGCCGAAGCGCTGCTTGCCGCCGGGGCCGACGTGCTCGTGCTGGATTCCGCCCATGGCCACTCGGTGCTTGTTGTCCAGACCCTGCGCGACCTGAAGGCGGCCTTCCCCGAGGCACAGGTGGTAGCGGGCAATGTGGTGACGGCCGAGGCGGCCCGCGACCTGATAAATGCCGGCGCGGACGCCGTGAAGGTGGGTGTGGGACCCGGCGCCATCTGTACCACCCGGGTCATCGCGGGGGTCGGCGTGCCCCAGCTTACCGCAATCATGAATGTAGCCTCAGTCTGCCATCCTGCGGGCGTTCCGGTTATCGCGGACGGCGGCATAAAATATTCAGGCGACATCGCCAAGGCCATCGCCGCCGGCGCGGATACCATCATGATCGGCAGCCTCTTCGCCGGCACGGAGGAGAGTCCGGGCGAAAAAGTGCTTTATGAAGGGCGCACCTACAAACTGGTGCGCGGCATGGGCTCCGTCAAAGCCATGCAAAAAGGAAGCAAAACCCGTTACATGCAGTTCGAAAACGAAGGGACGAAACTCGTCCCCGAAGGCATCGAAGGACGCGTGCCCTACCGCGGCAATCTCGCCGATTACGTCTATCAATTGATGGGCGGACTGCGCGCTGCCATGGGCTACTGCGGCTGCAGGGACATCCCCTCCATGCAACAGGGAGCCCGTTTTATCCGCATGACCGCCGCCGGTCTCCGTGAAAGCCATCCCCATGATGTCACTATCATTGAGGACGCGCCGAATTACCAGGTGCCGACCTGAAAAAGAGTAAAGGATGATGTTAGAAGGTTGAATCGGGGAATATCCGTTTCTATTACCATGGAGAAATTTTTGTGGAAGGTATTCGGAGGCCGGTGGTGGTGCTGGATTTTGGCGCCCAATACAGCAAGTTGATAGCGCGCCGGGTGCGCGAAGCGCATGCCTATAGCGTCATTGTCCCCTATACCATCACGGTGGAAGCACTGCGGGAGATGACGCCCTCGGGTCTTATCCTGAGCGGCGGTCCGGCCAGTGTGCACCAGGCGGGCGCGCCGCACCCGGATCCGGGTATTTTCAATCTAGGCCTGCCCATTCTGGGCATTTGCTATGGAACCCAATTATTCGCGCATCTTCTGGGGGGCAAGGTGGCGCGCGCCGATCGGCGTGAATACGGCATTGCCCGGTTTGAGCATGCCTCCCCGTGCCCATTGTTTGAAGGGTTGTCTTCGCCAACCCAGGTCTGGATGAGCCATGGCGACCGGGTGGAGGTGCTACCCCATGGATTCACTGCCGTCGGCCATACGGACAATTCCCCCTATGCCGCCATCGCGGACGATGAGCGCCACTTTTACGGAGTGCAGTTCCATCCGGAGGTCGTTCATACCCCGGAGGGTATGCGGATCTTTGAGAATTTTGTGCATAAAATTTGCGGATGCGGCGATTCCTGGACCATGGGCTCTTTCGGCGAGATGGCCGTTCAGGAGATCCGGGAGCGGGTCGGTGAGAAAAAAGTGCTGTGCGCCCTGAGCGGCGGTGTGGATTCGAGTGTCGCCGCTGCCCTGATTCACCGTGCCGTGGGAGACCAGCTCACCTGTGTGTTTGTCGACAACGGCCTCCTCCGCAAGAATGAAGCGCAGCTAGTGCGGCGGGTGTTTCAGGAACATTTCCACATCAACCTGGTCTGTGTGGATGCGGAAGAACGGTTTTTGGGCGCGTTGGCCGGGGTGACGGACCCGGAACAGAAACGCAAGATCATCGGAGGGGTATTTATCGATGTCTTTGAAGAAGAGGCGCGCAAACTCGGCCACATGGATTTTCTGGCCCAGGGCACGCTGTATCCGGATGTGATTGAAAGCCTGTCCGCGACGGGCGGTCCCTCGGCAACCATCAAGAGCCATCACAACGTGGGCGGCCTGCCCGAAGAGATGCGCATGGAATTGCTGGAACCGCTGCGCGAGTTGTTTAAAGACGAAGTACGCGCGCTGGGACGGGAGTTGGGTCTGCCGGATGAAATCGTGTCGCGCCATCCCTTCCCCGGGCCGGGGCTCGGCGTGCGTTGCATAGGCGCCATTACCCGCGAACGGCTCGACACGCTGCGCGAAGCGGACGCCATCTTTGTGGAGGAAATCAGGAACGCGGGGGTTTACAACGACATCTGGCAGGCGCTGGTGTGCCTGCTGCCCGTCAGAAGCGTGGGGGTGCAAGGCGATGAACGAACCTATGAGGAAGTATGCAGCCTGCGCGCGGTCACTTCCAGCGACGCCATGACCGCCGACTGGTATCCTTTTGAGCCGCAACTGCTCCGCCGCATTGCCAACCGCATCTGCAACGAGGTGGCGCGCATCAACCGGGTGCTCTATGACATCACTTCAAAGCCGCCCGGCACGATTGAATGGGAATAATCCCCGCTACTGGGACGCCGGATAGTGCTGGTACGTGGTATTGATGCGCCGCACCATTTCCAGCATGCCCGCGTGGATGGCGGGACCGACCTCGGGCCCGCCGGAGTTTTCTTCCCCGTACTGGTCTTTTTCATAGACATAGGGTTTCTCGGCGTCCCACTGGCTCTTGGGAAGGATATACCCGATTTCATCATTGGCGAGGCCAAGTGTAAAGGCCTGTCGTGCGTAACGCCTTTTTTCCATGCGCACAGGCGGCACTTCCACCGCGGGTACCTCAAAATCACGGCCGGGTTTAACTTCGATGCCGCCAACCACAATCTCCGGGTACAGTTCGCCCGGCGCGGTTGTGACCACCGCATCCCCCACGCGCAGCGCGTTGACTTCCGTCTTGGCGTAGCCGCCCCAATAATAGCCCTCGTGGATCAAGCCCAGCATAATGCCGTATTTGAAATGCCCTTCCATGGGCGCCAGGATGGTTTTCCCCGCCACGGCAAGCAATGGATTCTCATTTTTCCAGGCCTCGGGGCCGCGCAAGGCGTTGGCCGCCTCAATGGCCACGTTGTAACCCAGGTGTTCCGCCTTTTCGAAACTGCCGCGTTCGGCTATGCCCGAACCATCCCGCTTGGGAACTTCCGCGTGCAGCGGGTTCATCAGGCCCCCTATCTTGCCCTGGAAAAAGAGACACATGCCGCCAAAACCTTCCACCCCGCTGGGCTCGGGGACTCCGCTCTCCAGGCCCAGCCTGAGCCAATGGACAAAATCGGAGGTCAGGTAGCCATTGTCGCCGCCAAGCGCTTCCGGGTGGTTGCCCCAGTTGACCAGGGTGGCGATGGTCGCTTCAGAGCCGGGCGCGGTGAAGCGCCACAGGTTCAGGTTTTCATCAATGACGACAGGCTTGCGCGAATCATGGACAAAGCCTTCCTGGGGAAGTTTGACCGTGGCGCAGTACATATCCGCCGGCTCCAGCGCCGCCACGGCTTCTTCTATGGCCTCCACCGTCTTGCGCTGAATGGATTCCATATAGGAGGTGTCATAGTTGAGGACAGGCACCGGTCCGCTCCAGATGGCCATGGTATCCGGCACCTCGTGGGAATGGGTGCAGGAGAAAATGATGTGGTCGATATTCAGCGCCGTGTTGACCGCCTTGCGAATTGCGATAAAGTCATTATGATAAACGCCGATGGCATCCAGAGTGACGAGTACCACGGTGACGCCGTTGTTGCGCAGTGCGATGGCCCGGGTCCATTGCGGATCGTTTACGCCCTTGGCGGGTCGGTTCACGCCAAAGCCCGCAATCCACACAGGGTCGAATCGGCCATTGCCGTTCACGTCCACATAAGAATCCCCTGAACGAACCGCTTCCTCAGGATTATAGAGTTTAAATCTTTTGTTGACCAGTTGGAAAAGGACTTTCTGCCACGGCTTCAGCGTATCGGTCCAGATGTCGTATTCGCCGTTGTTGTTACCATCCACCCAAGTATCATGCGCCGCGAAATCGATGGTAATATCCCGCCTGGCTGCGCCCACCTGGAGTGGTCCCGGGGCTTCCACGGCCTGCCCGTCGGCCGGGATCATGAAATCCAGTTCATACCCATGATACGGTCCCCGGCGTAGCGAATAGTACCAGCCGACCAGGAGCAGGACTAGAATAACCAGGCTGGTAAGAACTTTATGACGGCGGATAAAAGAATCTTTTGAAAGCATATTTCAGTACTCCTTTGTTGCCGGACATAGTCCCCCGTTTCGAGGCGCACGGCATGGCACAACCATTGCGTTAATGGTACAATCAGTTTTACCTCTGACTATCAGACTCACGATTGGGGATTATGGTTTCGCGATTTTCTTTCGGGGAGGGTGAAATACTATCGTACCGCCTGCGGCGCTGTTCGAAGAAGAACACGACAGGTCAGTTTACGGTGTCTGTGCGCGTCAAACCCCCGGCCTTACCGTCGGGGGTTCACGGCGTGCCGACTTTCAGGCACTTCATTTCCGTATGGCTTCGTATCAGAAGCCGCCCCCGGGACAATGCCATGGGCGACCAAAGTTGTTTTCCTTCGAGAACGGTCGCCTTGGCCAGTTCTTTATAGCCTTCCGGCGACGGTTCGATCAAGTGAAGGGTGCCGTACTTACCGTCCAGGTTCAAAATAAGCCCGTCCGCAAGCAGAAGAGGTCCCCGTTCAAAGGTGGTTGAAAACCACGCGATGCGGGTATCCCGTGTTTTCCAGAGTATCTTGCCGTCCAGGGTCAGGCACATCATGCCGTCTTCTCGCTCATTCGAATTACTGTTTACATACAAGTGATTTTGAAAAAAAATGGGCTGCTGAATCTGGCTGCCGCATTCTTCCGTTTTAAAGAGTTCTTTTACGGTAAAGGCGTCCCCGTCCCGGTTTAGCTGGACCATGGCGGAACCGGCCTTGTAACCACCTGTGATAAAGAGGCGGTTATCGGGAAGCGCGGTGGCATAGGGGATGGGAATTTTGCATTCCCATCCGTGATAGGACCACAGGACGGACCCGTTTTCAAGGGAAATGCCATTGACGCTACCGGTGTTCAGTCCTGGGGGCGGTGTTGCGCCAATCATGACGGCCTGGTCCACGCCGCACAGGGTGAGGATTACGGGCGTGGAATAGCCGACATCGCCGAGGCACGGTGTTTTCCACACTACTTCGCCTGTATTTTTATCAATGGCGGCTACGAAGGCGTCATTGGCCTGGGGGGCCACAATCACCATATCTTTATAGAGCGAGGGCGCTTGTGCCACACCCCACCTGGGCACTTCCGCCCCAAAGTCTGTACACAGGTTACGGGTCCAAACAGGTGTGTGCGTGGCTAAATCCAGACAGGTGAAATGGCCCAGCATACCGACGAAATAGACCCGGTCTTCCGTTACGGTGGGTGCCGTGCGCGGCCCGTCGTGGCTGACGCCGCCGGGCGCGTCATAACTGTAGTTCCAGAGTTCTTGGCCCGTTTCCAGATCAAAACAGCGCAGGTTGTCCTGTTCCGCACCGATGCGGTCAAGAAGATATACCTTTCCATCTTTGATGGACGGCGAAGCAAACCCGCCTCCCAATGCAACTGTCCAAAGCACGGGCGGCCCATCTCCCGGCCAGGTGCGCGCCAGGCCGGTCTCGGAAGAGATATTATTCCGGTCCGGCCCGGCCATCTGTGGCCAGTCGGCTGTTGTGACCGTGCCCAGAACGACAAAGATCCACAAGAAAGAAACTGCGGTTGCTATGTGGCTATATTTCATGCGAGGGTTTCCTTTTCTACCTTTTGGGGCCGATAACCTTAAGGGTGTGAATCAACCCATAGTTTGAGAAGGCACGATTATACCCATTTTTTCGCGTGCAATACGAACACGCATTGCGCCGCTTGCATTGAAGAAAGGCGTCCAGGCTGGTCTGCAGGACGTTTTTCGTGCCAACCTGAAGCCCATGGGTATTACCAAGAAGGAAAAACGGTTCGGTTGCTACAGTTTTACGCCGTTCCTTTGTCGCCACACCTTTACAATTTTCAGCATCTCGAACCAAACAACACCCAGCATGCCTGCAGCAATACATAAGACAAGTTCCATCGCATGGGGCGCGGTGAAGTGGAAGAGTTCGCGCAAAAACGGCACACTCAAGATTAAACACAGGCCTGAAACGGCTCCGGTCATTACCCACCACAAGGCACGGTTGGGTTCTTTGAACATGGATAGAATGGTCCGGTTCCAGGACCGGTTCGTCAATATCAGGGCCAAGTTTGCGGTAACCAGGGCGATGAAGGCGAAGACGCGCCGCGCCTCTTCCTCGGGATGGCCTAAAACCTCCGCAAAGGCTATTAAGCCCAGGATGCTGCCCAGTACGGCAGCGCCTTGAAGCAGGCTGACGAGTACAGTATTCCTATTAAACAGGCGTTCAGAAGGCTTGCGCGGCGGTCGGCGCATGGCACCCGGTTCCGCAGCCTCCGCCTCGAAAATGAGCGAACAAGCCGGGTCTATAATCAGTTCCAGAAATACCACATGTACCGGCAGCAAGAGCGGATGCCAGTCCGGCAGAAAGACCGGAATGATGGAAAGCCCGGCAATGGGGACATGCACTGCAAGAATATAGGCCACCGCCTTGCGGATATTATCGTAAATGCGGCGTCCCAGTTTGACGGCCTGCACAATGGAGGAAAAGTCATCATCGAGCAAAACAAGTGCGGCTGATTCACGGGCCACATCGGTACCGCGCCCGCCCATGGCTATCCCGATGTGCGCCGCTTTCAGGGCGGGAGCATCATTAACGCCGTCGCCTGTCATGGCTACCACTTCACCATTGGCCTTGAGTGCGTTGACAATTCGCAACTTCTGTTCGGGCACGAC
>JAKJCY010000062.1 GCA_022706235.1 Candidatus Hydrogenedentota bacterium
AAATATAAGAGTAATTACATTCGTGTAGAATTTAGAATTCGGCACTTGCTTACAAATAATTCCCGAAATTTTTCAAAAATTTTAATTGACATTCATTTATATTTGCTTTATTCTGGTTGATAGTATATTAAGAACAGTCTACTAAATTCTCTCTCATCAAGAGGATGAAGAGAAAAAAAGATGCGGGCAAAACGTGTGAGGGCTGGATAGTGGACGGGATCACGGTGTTGTCGTATAAGCGTAGTCTATCCGCACAAGTGAATTGTACATGGCTGAAAACGGCGTGGACATCAAAACCGAACAGAAAAGAAAGGCGATCATCATGAGACACAACCATTTAGTCGGTGGTATCCTTCTGTCTTGTATTGGGGCAATGCTTGTCTTTACGGGCTGCAACCCTGCTGTAACCATTGTTCCCGCAGGGGCGACCCTGGAAGTCGGAGGCACGGAAGCGTTACAGGCATCTTCCACTTCCGGCCGGGATGCTTCGTTTGTATGGATATCCGCGGATGTGGCTGTCGCGACGGTAGACCAGGCGGGAACCGTGACGGGCGTGGAAGCGGGTCAGACAACAGTAACGGCCCGGGGGACGGCAAGCGGCGCGGTGGGCCAGGCCACCATCACGGTGAATCCTCCTGTCGTCACCCTGACGCCTTCGCTGGTGACCTTGGAGGCGGGTGGAACCGTACCCTTGCAGGCGGCTTCCACTTCACCCCGGGACCTTTTATTTGTGTGGGCCTCAGATGACCCGGCGGTTGCCACGGTAGACCACTCCGGCACGGTGACGGGTGTTCATACGGGGCAGACGATGGTCCGGGTGCGCGGCGGAGCAAGCGGTTCGGAGGGCACAGCCTCCGTCACGGTGAATCGTCCCGTAATAACCGTGATGCCCTCCACCGTCACCATTGAGGCGGGCGTAACCGAAACACTGCAAGCGGCCTCCACATCCCTGCTGGATTCATCTTTCGTGTGGTCCTCCGATGATGCGGGTATTGCCGCGGTAGACCCGTCGGGCATTGTTACGGGGGTTAATGAAGGGCAGACGACGGTGCGGGCGCAGGGTTCCTCCAGCGGGGAGGAAGGCCTGGCGTCAATCACCGTGACGCGTCCTGCGGATGCACTTTCAGAACTTAGCGTGGTGGTAGACACCCGTATTGTGCCTCCGCCTGAAACCCTGCCTCCCTTCACCGAGGGTGGTCCGCCGCGGCCCCTGGCTTCCATTGTGGATGAACGGGGCAACCAGGCCGACTTCGTTGAAAATGAGTTGATTCTGGTAAGTGATGATCCCGCTGCCCTGACGGCATTTCTGGCGCGTTGGGAGGGTGAATTGCTGGATACCGTAAATCCGGATACCACGGATCTGGACATGCCGCTAATGCACCTCGTGCGGATCAATACCGCCCTGGGCGATTCCGCCCAGCTGGAGGCCGACCTGCTTGCCCTTGACCCGGACGCGCGTGGCGCTACTCGGGTGTCCAGCGAGGCCGGGCTGCGCCTGATTTCGGCCAATGCCGAAGAGGTCGTGGCGGGGGCGACGGTGGGCATGAACTGGGTGGCGCGGGGCAGCACGCTGGCGACCCGTTTTACGACGGAAGCGGCGGCCGGGCCGAACGGCTATAATTCCGCCGGTGACGGATATTCCCCCAACGCGTTCAACTGGAACCATCTGGATACGGGAAGCGTTCAGGATATCGGGGTGACCGAGGCCTGGTACCTGCTGGCAAAGACGCACAGACTCTCAAACAAGGTGAAACTGGCGATACTGGACATGGGGTTTAACGTGGAGGGCAACAACGATGTGCCTTCCGGCTGGGTCGGCATCTCGAACGTGCCGTTTGTAAACCCCATTGGCACAACCAACCTGAGCAGTTGCACCGGCGGCGCCGCGTGCGAGTGGCATGGAACCAATGTGCTGGGCGCGGCAATGGGTGTGCCCGACAACAGCTTCGGTGCGGCGGGGCCGGCGGGGCCCGTCGCGGAACCCATCCTGATATTTACCTCGTATGATTTCTTTACCGGTATCGGCGCCATTGTTGAAGCCCGCGTGGCGGGAGCGCGTGTCGTGAATATGAGTTACGGTGTCGGCGTGCCCACCATCGTGGCCTGGACCGTGTACCCCTTCGAGATTGCCACCGCAGCCGCCGCGCATTCCATGGTGCTTTGCGCCGCCGCCGGTAACGACAACAAGAATGTGGATGCCGAAGACTGCTTCATTGTCTGCTGGGAAGAAACCTGGCACACGCCCTGCGAGAATGACGGTGTTTTATGTGTCGGCGGCATTGCGCGAAATTCGACCAGCCGGGCGGGTAATTCCAATTATGGCGGGGAGCATGTGGATATTTTCGCGCCCTACAGCGTCATCGTCGGTCCGGACCCCGAGTCTACCGGCACGGATGCTCAGGAGAAGAGCGGTACGAGTCTTTCATCGCCCTATGTTGCGGGCGTCGCCGCGCTGGTCATGGCCGCGAATCCCTCTCTTTCCGCGTCACAGGTGCGCAACATTCTCCTGTCCACCGCTCATGAAAGCCCGGACAACCGGGTGCGGCGGTATATCAACGCCGGTGCGGCGGTGCGGGAAGCGCTGGGCGCCCAGATTGTGATTGAATCCCCGGATACCGGCGCGTCCGTGCACGGCGGGCTGGCGGTTATTTTTGAGTCCTTCGTGCTTGATGACGGGCGCGGAACGCCTGCGGTGGCCTGGACCAGTTCCCGCGACGGCAGCCTGGGCTCCGGCCGTTCATTGACCTATACAGGGGTGCTCTCTTATGGCGCCCATACGATTCGGGCCCGGGCCACATTCCCGGATGGTTCGACCGTACAGGACTCGATTGTTCTTACGGTGGTGAATGACCCGCCAACGGTCACGATTACCTCTCCGGCCAACGGCGCCTCCTTTTACCGGGGGCAGCCGATATTGCTGGCGGCAACCAGCTGGGACACGAACGAACCGGGCAACCGCCTCGCGGATGCGAAGCTTTCCTGGTACAGGGACGACCTGCTTGTCGGGCACGACCACACGAGGACCATCCCGGCGGAGACCTTGAGTATCGGTTCCCATGTCATCCGGCTTACAGGTACCGACGGCACCAATTCCGACTCCAAAACCGTGACCATTACGGTCAACCCGAATCCCACGAACCTACCGCCGGACGAGGTCACTATCAGCAGTCCCGCGCAAGGTCTTGTTGAAGGCCCCTTCGCGTATGACACCGGCGGATGGTACTTCAATATGGTTCTTGCGGGAAGCGCCCATGACCCGGAAGACGGCAACCTGACAGGCACATCGCTGAGATGGACCCGTTCCACCAACGGCGGCGCGCCGGTGTCTCTTGGGACCGGGGCGAGCCGCACCGTGAAAACCTATTACACCGAGGGGACAACTGTCTATAATGTCACCCTGACCGCAGAGGACAGCGCGGGCAACACAACCTCCGTCACCCATCGATTGGAACTCACCATAATTCACTGAAAAGACAAACGAAGACACTTTTGCGGGTGCGCTGCCAACAGGGAAACAGGGTTGGGCTGAACGCCAACCCGGATGACACTGCCCACAACCATTCATTTTCACGTAACCCCCGAACCTGCTGGGACGCGGAAAGGTGTATCTTTACAAATGCCCGGCAAATCAACCTCCGGTGGCTGTGGCAGGCAGGCGCACGTCGGAACGTACGCCTCTGAAATGACGCTTGTTGTGTTGCATGTTTAGTCCGGCAGTCTCTGCGTGGAGAAGCCTGTGTCGTTTTCGAAACCGCACAGGTTTCTTTTTGGTTTGCCGGGCAGGATACGTTTGCCCGGAGATGCACATCCCTCAGGGCGTGTACGGAAGGCTGAAGGCATCTTGCACTGTTTGTACTCCTTCCCCTCTTACAGGCCATCCAGGAGGAACGGTTAATCATATGGCAAAGGTGTCCGTTCTTTGCCATATAGCACATAGAAAAAAACGCGCACGTGTCTTTTTAATCTATTATTAAAAGAATATAAAATGTCATGAACAAAAAGGTTGGAAATTCATTTTAGATTTGTTATAATAAGCAATAGAAACTTCTATTTTTATTATAAATATAAAATAATAACTCTAAATTTTTCTTGTCACTAGATGACAGGACGCATAGAAGTTCGGGCGGTTGCAGCAGTAGAGGGATAGCCATTGACGCAAAGGAGACGGGAACATGGATATGAACTACCTGGAAACACAATACAAACATGCGGAACTTTTGTTCATAATGAAGGAATTTGAAGACGCGTTGGATGTCCTGGAGGAACTGCTCCAGCATCTGCCCAATAACCCGGAGCTATTACTTGCGAAAATCAAGTGCCTGGCAGCGATGGGATTTCGGGAAGAGGCGAAAAGTCTGTGCCGTCAGCTTATGGAATCTTGCCAAAATCCCCATGTCCTGACCCTCTGGAATACCCTGTGCAGTAATGAGGTGTATTCGCCCACGGTCTGAAAACCGGGGACGTCCTTCGGATTGCTCTCCACCCAATGGGGGCTATGTCCGCAACCCAGGGAAAATAACACTACGTGAGCTAAAATGGGACTGCCTTCGGCGCACACCAAAACCATGAATGACGTACCTATTCTTTAATCGCACCCGTGGCTGCCCTGTAAATAAGGTTGGAACGCAGAGACGATCAGTCGGGAGCGCCTTTTCTGGGGGCGCGGTTCAGACACCTGCCGCTGTTGAGGTGTCGGTATTTGATTCCTCTTGAAAAGAAGTCATTTTGCGCCACGCATCGTCGGTGAAATTTCTGGTCCGCAGGCGGTAACCAGCGCAAACAGTCAGGGTCCATGCCGCATATGCGGCGAGAACCCAAGGGCGTTCGTAGGCTACCACAAGTCCGAATCCCAGAGACGCCGCTATCGTGATACCGGCGCATATTACCAAAACCGATTTGGGAAATTGAATGTAAGCGTCCGAGTAGCAGCGGGGAAACCGGCGGCATAGCCGTATCGCGGCGACGCCCAATGCGGATGAAATCGCCAGTACGCCCGTAGCCGCCATATACCCGTAAAAATCGGTCTCAAACTGGCCCAGCAGCAACATGCCCACGAGGATGAAATAGACGGTTACGGCATTGCGGGGTGCGCCGGAACGGGGGTCGATATTTGCCAGCGTCCGGGGAAGGATGCCATCGCGGGCCAGGGCGAAGAGTTCACGCGGCAAGGTCAGCGCCGCGGCGTTTAAGGCGGCGGCCCCTGCCGTCAAGGCGCCCAGGCCGATGAAGTGGACAAGTGCCGCCGGAAGGAAAAGGGTTGCTGATTCACGAAGGGGGGCGTTCATGGCGGCGTACCGGGCGGCATCATAGGGGATGGTGGTCACAAACACCGAACCTACGAGGATGTAAATGAAGGCGACAATCAAGCCGCCGATAAGCAGTGCGCGCGGTATGGTGCGCCTGGCATCCTGAATTTCCTCCCCCATTTCGGCAATGATTTGAAAGCCCATGCAGATGGCATAACAAAGCAATATGCTCATCAGAAATCCATTGGCTCCCTGCACGGGTTGCAGCGTCATGTCGAGACCGGAATGAAACGCGCCGGCAAGCCCGTACAGGAGCAGTGCCGACAAAAACTGAACTGCCAGGACCAGTTGCAGGGACATGGCCAGGCGCACGCCGAAGGAATAGATTCCGTAAAATACAGCCAGGATGCCCGCCGCCATCAAGCCCACCGGTATCCCCTCGAGTATATAGCCTTGCATATATTGAGCAAGCGTGCGGGTCGCTACGGATACGGAACAGGCGCCTCCCAGCAAAACCCAGGCGGAGACGAGTACACCCATGCAGGGAGAGAGCATCCGGCTGGCGAACATATACCCGGCCCCCGCCGTGGGAAGCGCGCCCGCCAGTTGGATTAAGGGGATTACGCCAATCATCGAAACGGTAATGGCGATGACAAAGGAAAGCCAGATGGCCGGCCCCGCCAGCGCGCCGATATCGCGCACCATGACAAAGATACCAGCGCCGATGACGCCGCCCACGACCAGGGCGGACGCCCCCGCCAGGCCGATGGTTCTCTGCAAGTGGAGGGTGTTTCCCATGGTTTTAACGGAGTCGTCCATGTACGCTATAGTGCCATACAAAACGATGAAAAGGCAACAGCCGGAAGCGCGTTATGGTTTTTTCTCGGGGTGGTGCGGGAGAAAAGAACCTATGCCTCGGCGTTTCCCTCAGGGATTGCTTTTCGGATAACTGTTTTCAGGACGCCTGCAATATCTTCCGCGGACATCGGTTCGCGGATTGCCCGGGTAAATTCGCCTTCACGGCAGGCACGTGCCAACTGTGACAACGCGGCCAAGTGAATTTCTGGAGATTTACTTCTGGGGCTAATAAGGGCGAGAATGGTTCCCGCAGGCGTTTCCACTCCCGGGAAAGACCATCCGGCGCCTCCCGCCCCCACCAGGATGGTCGTTGATCCCACACTATCGCTATGGGCGTGCAGCATGACGATTCCGGGCACCAGTTCGACGGGGTAGTTGGCCGCAGCCTGTCTCAGAAGTTCTAGTATATCGTTCCGCGGCGCGTCCCTATCGCAGAGTCGGGCGGCCATTGTTTGCAATGCCATGTCCAGCGGCTGAGCCTGGTCAAGTGTAACTGGAAGAATCAGGTGTGACGAAATACTGTCCGGGATTTCATACTCGGAAGGCGGAGCGTATTCCACCAGGGCCGGGTATGCGATGAGCAGATTTAATTGTGGAAAGCGTTCCGCGATGATGTCGGGAAGCCGGTTCATGCTCGGCCTCCAAAAAGTTCCAAGGGGCCGTTCTGAGGGCAGGAGGACCATGTCGTCCGGGGTCAGGTCTCCAAGAAGCCTTTCCCGGAGGGTTTCCCAGCTGTTCAAAGAGGTCACAACGCAGGGTGTTTCCGGAATTGTTTTCTCAAACAGGGCCTCCATGCGCTCCGTTTCTTCGGGGTTGCAGATGTACAGGTGTACTTTCGCGCCCAACTGCCTGGCCAGACGCTGGGATTCCGCTGCAAGGTCCCCGATATCGCTGCGCTGACTCGCGCGCGGCGGAAGGGGCACCCGCAGCCGCCTGGTGGTGTTCAAGGACGTGACCAGGCGACAGAACATCAACCGTGAGGGGCATTCCTGAAGCATCCGCTTCCGCACGGTTCCAAAAATACGAGTTGCTACGGTCTTGTCCTGTCCCCATCCGAAGAGGGCAAGATCCGCATGCATTTCTCGGGCAGCCTTCACAATGCCATCGGCAGTGTTCGTACTGATCCTTACCCGCGGTTCCACGGGAATCTCGGCGGACGCGGCACGGGCGAGGCATTGGGCCATCAGGTTTTCACCCTCGGCGACCTTCGCGCCCATGTCGTTTTCATCAGGTACGATGGTCAAGGGATGCAGCCGGCTGCCACGCGTCGTATCCCGCAGTACGAAAGCAAGGTCGAGAAGGCGTGCGGCTGTCCGGGTATTGGCTACCGGTATCAGCAGGCGCTGCTCCGTCTTTTGCAGGAGCGGTTTGGCAGCGGGCCCGATTTCCATACGCCTGCCATACCGTTCCACCGCCCAGCTACCCAGAGGGCAGGTAACCAGAATCATTGCGATAGCACCATTCAGGACGGATACATCGAAAATATGCAGTTCATACCCCACCAATGCGGCGGCGAGCGTGGCTGCAGCCTGCACTACGCTCAACCCGAACATAACCTGCCCTTCTTCCCGGGTATAGCCGAAGAGGCGCCGCGCCGTTTGAGCGGCAAGGTATTTCGTCAGGATAACGCCGCAAACCATGGTGGCGGCAACCAGCCAGCTCTGCGAGTCCTGTACCAGAGCCTTCAGATTTACCAGCATCCCCACAGAGATGAGAAAGAAGGGGATAAATACCGTATTGCCGACAAACTCAATCCGGTTCATCAGCGTGCTGTGCTGGGGAATGAGCCGGTTGAAGGCAAGACCCGCCAGAAATGCTCCGATTATGGGCTCCATCCGCGCGTAATGGGAGGCATAGCTGAAGGCGCACACGGTACCCAGGACAAAAAGGAACTGTGCGCCGCCATTTTCGCTGTTGTTGCGGAAAAACCACCGGCTCAACCAGGGTATACCCCACCAGCCCGCGGCCACCAGCGCCGCAAGACTGGCCAGAATCTCCACCCAGAACAGGGGGGTAAGGGCCACCCCTTTGGCGGCGTCCGCAATTACCGCCAGTACCATAAGCGCCATGATATCCGTAATGATGGTGGCCCCGATGGTGACGGCGACCGGTTCACTGCGTACAATACCGAGTTTGTCGGCCACCGGAAAGGCCAGCAAGGTATGGGACGCGAACATGCTCGCCAGGAGAATGGCTTCGGGCCATTCCATGTGGAGTACACAGCGGCCGAGAAGAGTTCCCAGGCTTTGGGGGATGATAAAGGTCAGCAGGCCGAAGACCAGGCTGCGGTTGCGGGATTGGATGAATTGTGGCAGGTCAATCTCCAGTCCGGCAAGAAACATGATGTACAACAAGCCTACGGAACTGAAAAGCATGACGGCGGAGTTACGTTCAAGAAGGCCTGTCCCGTGGGGTCCTAAACATGTTCCCGCCAGCAGTAGCAACACCATGTCCGGAACGCGCAATTTTTCGGCGGCCAGGGGCATTACCAGCGCGGTGGTGATCATGATGGTAAAAACTAATGTAGGATCGGTTATTAAGGCCATAAAGGCTTATTCCCGGAGATTTTGCCCTGTTCTTGTGACCGGTGATGGTGTGTTTATAGTAACATAACTGTCTGATTATACGAACTTGGGTGCCATCGGGGAAGTTTCCAAGACAAATTGGGAGCGCCCCCGAGGCCCATATACGAGATGACGTAGAATCCTGCGTCCGAATTTTTGCGAATGCAGGATGCTCTTGCTATACTACGAATCAGGCCGTTTCGCCCGGTGGGACAACTTATTCAGGATCGGTTGTCCGGCTGGTGTGGTATTATCAGGAGAGGGTTGCCCTGCGCCATGGCGTCAGGGAATGTTTCCTGTTTCCGCATAGGGATACGAAGGCCGTCTTTTCGGGCTATATAACAGGAAAGGACCGTTTCAATGCCCCATGAGTTGGTATCGGTGGGCGTTATATGCGCGGACGTGATGGTCCGCCCCGTTGATGAGGTTCCCCGCCGTGGCACCCTGGGGTTGGTTCCGAAGCTGGAAATGCACCTGGGCGGACTGGCCGCGGTTACTGCAAGCGCTTTTTGCCAACTGGGCGGCAACGCTGCATTCCTGGGCAGGGTCGGCCGGGATGGTTTTGGCGATTATCTGCTTTCCGCCCTGCAGCACAATGGCGTCGATGTCGGCGGTGTAAAACGCGATGACAGCGCCCATTCTTCGGCGACGGTCGTGTTGATAGACGGCGCGGGTGAACGTACGTTTCTGCACCATGTGGGGGCGAACGCGGTAACCTGCGAGGAGGATATGGACTTTGAAGCGATCGGGCAGGCGCGCCTATTCCACTGGGGCGGCCCTGCCATCATGCCGCGCCTGGATGGTCCGCCCATGGGCCGTGTTTTTGCGAGGGCGAAAGCTCTGGGCGTCACCACGAGCATGGATACCTGCTATGACGGCAATGGCGTCTGGCTTCCCCTGATTGAGCCATCCCTGCCCCACCTTGACCTTATTTTTTCCAGCTTTGAAGAGGCCTGTCATTATACCGGGCGTACGACGCCGGAAAGTATAGCGGATTTTTATCTCGGCTACGGCATCAAGGTTGCTGTGATTAAATTGGGCGGAGACGGCATCTTTGTAAAGTCCGGCGGCCAGCAATGCCGGGTGCCCGCTCATCGTGTCGACGTGGTGGATACTACCGGCGCCGGAGACGCCTGCTGTGGGGGCTTTCTTTATGGCTGGGTGCGCGAATGGGACGTGGAGCGGTGCGCACGGCTGGCCAACGCCGTCGGCGGTCTGACCGTGCAACACATGGGTGGCGCTGAGGCCATTACGGGGCTGGACCAGGCAGTAACCTTTATGGAGACACTTTCATGACTATGCTTGCCGCTTGTATTGTGCTTGCCGTGGCTGGCCAGGGATGGGAGAAGCCGGTGATTCAGGAAGCGGAACTGGCAGCACCCGTGGCCATTGAACCGGCTGCGCCGCCCGCCACGCTTCCGGAACCTCCGGGTGAAGCCGGGACGGCGCCGCAGGCACGGAGCGGTATGCCGTCCGAGAGCGGGACGAATGATGGCGCTGTCAACGAGCTGCGTTGGGAATACGATGAATCGGGGCAACCCGTGGTGCGCCAATCGCCGGTTGACCTTTCAGAGGCCGAAACGCCAGCGCAGGTGCCCCAACCTTCGGTCCAGCCCAAGGCGCAGGCCTTTCAGGAGATAAAGAAAAAACCCCCACGTGCCCGTTCCGTCGCCACGTTCTGGTTTGTATTGCCCAAAAAATAAACGGTAGTTCGTACGGATAACAAACGGATGAATTTATTTTGTAAATATTTACCGTTGATGCTGGCTGTTGTCGGCGCGGTTCTGCCGGGGTTCCATGCCTTTGGCGAGGAGGATGCGCAGGTCCCCGTCCGCGATCTGCAAACCAACCGGCGCAACTTCGACCTCGGCCTGTCCGCGCTAATCAAGTTGCGGGACGCGCGTGCCGCGGAAGCGGTTGTGGATACGGCGGAGTCCGCCGGGGCGGCGGCATCCGGGGAGGATGCGGAAAAAGCCGCAAGCCCGGCGCATGGCCAGCCAATTTTAAAATACAGGAAGCTGCCGTTGCACACCGGTTCGGTGCGTGCGCCCCGTCCGGGGCGGCCCTCGGCCAATCCCTTGGAGCAACTGGACCGGCGCGCCCTGCAGGATGCTATCACCCGTCCCCTGGAGTTCGGGGCGCCCAGCCTGGGTTTTCAGCCGCCCGACTGGACCGAACCGTTACGCGACATAGAAGCCGATTCCATGGTCACAGACCTGAGCACCGGGGAAACTCTCCTGAAGGATAATGTGCGCTTACGCCTGGGAACCATGCTGTTCCGGTCGGACGCGTTCCAATACATGGAAGAGGCTGGGCATTACACAGCTACGGGGCACGTCCGGGTACAGCAGCATGAATCGCTTCTGATGGCGGACACGTTGACGTATACCGCGCCTGAACCCGAGGTGGTTGAACGCACTTTTGTGTTGGAGCCCGGCCCGGATGAACAGCGCTTCGCCAAACGGCGCCTGAGCATGGGGCGCCTGCTCGCCGAGAATCTGCATGTTATCGAACCGACCCGGGAAATGTACGCTGAATTCGTGGATTATGATTTTGCGGCGCAACAAGGGGAACTGCGAAACGCCCAGGGAGTCGCCAGCGTGTTCTTTTACAACGCGGAAAAAATCCGCATCAACGGGCCGGAAGACGCCGTTATGAATAATGTCTGGGTGACCACCTGCCCTCTGCCCGACCCTTTCTATCGGATCCTTGTCAAGGAACTGACCATTCGCGGCAGCGACGAAGTGACGGCGCACAATGTCCGGTTGCAGTTAGGGCGTTTCAAAACGCCTTTTTATGTGCCGTTCTGGCGCGCCAGCGCAGACCGTCCTTACACGCTGGATTATGACAGCGGTCGGCGTGCGGAAATCGGGTATTATGCAAACCTCGGCACGCAGGTGGAAGTCAGCCCCCAGGTGTCAGTTGGCCCCCGGGTCATGCCAACGGAAAAAGAAGGTATCGGTCTTGGCGGCGACGTTTACTATGATTTTATGTCAAAACCGTCCTCATACCTGTTCCGCACCAAGGGTGAAGCCCATGTGCTTCAAACGACCAAGGATCGCGGGTACGGGCTGTGGCGCCACCGTTATGTATATGATGATGACTTGATTCTGCGCATGGAGGCGGAACAATGGTCTGATGAGGAGTTTTTCAAGGACTTTTTCTATGACGAATACCGCAACCGCACGACGCCGCGCACTTTCGCGAATGTGACGTACCGGCGGCCGGACTATATCGCCACAGGCACTGTCCGGGTAAATACGCATTCCTGGATAGAGGAAACGGAACGCCTGCCGGAAGCGACATTCCACCTGCTTGAACGGCCCCTGGCGGATCGTTTGTATGCGGCCTTTGATACTGTCACGGGATACAACCGCCAAAAGCGGCGGGGTATCGAGGGGGCACGCAGCGTCAATATCGCACGGTTGACTTATGACTGGGAACCCCATCCCGCATTGAACATAACCCCGTTCTACGAGGCGGAGGGCGCCTGGTACCAGCGCACGCGCGACTGGGACGACAGCGGTTCACGGTTTTCCAATCTTGTGGGTGTAACCGCCCAGACCCGGTTCCATAAGGTTTATCCGGGGTTTCTGGGTTTTTCGGGATTCAAACACGTGATTGAGCCTTCGCTTACCTATTCGTACCGCCCCAGCTCCACGCTGGCCGCCGAGGATACGCCCCAGTATGATTTTCTGGACAATGTTTACGGCCGTAGCCGGATGGAGGCCAAGATCAGCAATCTTTTTTACGGGCGCGACGCCGAAACGAATGAAGTGTGGCAGGTGGGGCGTATCAGCCTGTATCAGGGCAATGATTTCTGGAACGAAATGCGCAAGGCGGATGATTACGAACTGGAACTGGATATCCGGCCACGGCCTTGGTGGGGCGCGCAGATGGTCGGGGAAATACATCATATCAACAACGATGAGTACATGCTCCTGGAAGCCCCGGTTTTTTATAAGCGCTGGTTTTATGATGCCTACGAACGCCTTTTCGACAGTTCCTTCAATGATGAAGCGGACGATTATAACAGTGCTTACACCGATTTCAGCCGGTTGTTGACGCAGGTGTATTACGACAATACACTTCTTGGGGGCCGCGTATCGGCACGGCTAGGCTTTGCGTATACGGATACACGGGGTGAAATTTATAACCGTGAGATTTTGTACGGCATGGGGTACCGGCTGAGCGACAAATGGGGGGTGGGATTTGAACATATCTACAATCTCAACGAGGGCGATATGCGGAGCCAAACATACGAACTGCGCCGACGGTTTGAATGTTGGGAATCCGCCTTGCGCTTCCGCGACCGGGAATCGGGATTCGATGTGGATATCGAGTTTAGCCTGGTGGCGTTTCCCGGAAGCGCTATCAAGTTTTAAGGGTGAGTGAAGGCGCGCTCCACTGGCGGAGGTGTTTCGTGTGTACCCTTGCCCCATCCCGGGCAGCGCTTCCTACGGCTTCATATCTTTTTCCGCACGCGCTTTTTTTCGCCTCTCATTAAAGATACTATGCGTTAGGCCCGCATAATTGGCGATATTGGCAAGATGAAGTCCGGGAATATAAAGGAGTACTTCCGGCCTTTGAAAAATCCAGCACCCGGTGATATACAACGTCATGAGGAAAGTCAGGGGTAAAAAGAGCACAACAGCGGACACGGGGCCGTTCGGAAAGATCCATTGGTAGGCGGAACGGGGATGTTTTCTTCTTACGGCGAGAGCATACAATCCAAAGTGATAGTAGTGCATCCAGAAATCCCGGAAGGTATTTCTGTCAAAATGACCGATAAGCGCGCCGGGAATGAAGAATAATCCAACGCCCCGGTCCTGGCAACGGAAAGACCATTCCACATCTTCACAGACTTCCAGAGATTCATCAAAGGGTCCAACGTATTCGAATACTTCGCGGTGTACGCTCGTATTATGGGTGGGTACATGCCTGTCCCGTATTCGGCATGGTTTGGACATGGAGGAACCAAACCAGTTTGACAAGGTGTCCGACCGGCCCCAGTAGGAGTCGCTGATGCCGCTGACCGTGCTGTGAAAAACATAGCGCGGTAGGTGCGCTTCCCTTGCCATGGCGCCCGCCCGGGCATAGAGGTCCATGTGTTTTTCAAACCAGTGTTCGTCTGATATGTCGCCGTCGCTATCTATAAACACGAACAGTTCGGCTTGTGCGCCTGCGATACCCGTGTTGCGCGCCTTGCCGATGCCGCGGCGCGATTCATGACGAAGAATACGCAGGGGGAAAGGGAGGTTACCAGGCAGTTCTGCCGGCGTCACGGGTGTTGTGGAGCCGTCATCGACGATCACCGCCTCGAAATCGCACCGGCTTTGCCTTTTCAACTGGTCGAGCACATGGAACAATTCACCGGTACGGTCAAAGACCGGGATGATAATGGAGGCGGCGGGCGTGTTCAAGGATCGATACCCAGCAAAACAGCGAGAATGGACCGGGGATGGGTCTGGATATTTTCGCCAAGGTTGCAGTTGTGGGTACAGAAGCAGGGGCCCTGTTTCCGTTCATACTGTTCAAGGAATTCGTGCATTCGTTTTTCCAGTACATCCATGGGTTCTTCGAGTAGATTGCCAACGGGCGGCATGAGTTCGCAGAGGGATATGCCGCCGTCAGGATAGACCACCCGATGCAGGTAGGGCGCCTTGCACGGAACCCAGCAGCGTCGTGTGCGCAGGGTTTTCAGATTGATATGCCACAGGTAGCGTTGGTACCGTTTTTTAAGCATGCCCATCGGGGAATGGGGGCGGTTTCCGAAGCGGTAGGAACCGAGGATGTCGAGAATTTCAGGTGTGGCAGCCTCGAGTTCTTTGAGAGGCGGGAGGGCGATTGCGGGATCGTCAGGAGCGCCGCGCACCAGCAGTAAGGAATGATAATCCGGTTCCAGTGCGCGTATGTGGCGCATGAACGGGGTCAACTCGGGCAGATTGGCGTTCGATATGACCGTATTGACCTTCAGGGTGAGGCCGGGAACCTCGCGGAGCAATGTCAACGTCTGCAATGCATTCTGGTAGGACCCGGCGCCGCGGATGGCGTCGTTGATGGATTCAAACCCGTCTATGGAAACGGCCAAAGTGAGGCGGCCTTTAAAGAATGCCGCAAGATCGCGGGCCGTGTCCCGGATGGTATCCGGGTCCTGCCCGTTTGTGGGTATCGTGATATCGCTGTTCGGAAAGAGGCGGCAGATGTCGGCCAGGCCGGGATGCAGGAACGGTTCGCCGCCGCCAATGTCGAGCCACCGCACTTTACCGAGGCGGCCGGCGATGTGGCGCGCTTCCTCGATGTGCATATCCCGGCCGCCTTTCCTGACAAAGCAGGTTTTGCAACGCAGGGAGCAACGGTCTGTGATATGGAGGATCACATGGCGCAAATACCCCTGAAACAGGCATAACAGGGGATGTCGTAGCATGTTTCCTGCGGGTATCATGACAGGAGTTCCAGGAACGTGCGCGCATCCCGTGCAAGCTGTTTTCCAAGGTCCCCCGAGGTCCTGCGCGTTGCGCCGCCCAACAAAAGCAATACCAGGTACACCGTTTGCAGGCGGGCGGCAGCGCCGGTATCCGGTGCGCTTGTCTTTCGGATGTGGTCGTAAAAAAAAGTATATAGCCTGACCGCGCACGCGGTAGCTGCGTCACGAACCGTATTATCCGCCAGATCAGGGGAAAGCATTACCCGCGCGAACAGGCAGCCATGAAATCCAGGCGATTCCACACACTGTCCCAGTACTTCATGAAAGGCGTCCAGCATCGCGGCGCCTGTTTTGGCCTGTTCCCGTACCGCATCGAAGAACCATTCGTTCCAGGCCTCGAAATCATGGGTAACAGTGGCGGCGATCAGCCTGTTTCGATTACCGCACATCTGGTAGACCGTTCTTTTCGAAATACCGGCTTTGCGCGCAATTTCATCCATGGCGACCTCGGCAAAGCCCTGCTTTAGAAAAAGGTCACGGGCCGCTTCAAGCACCAGCAAGTGTTTCGTGGCAGTGTTGGTTGTAAGCCTATCTTTCATGGCGTCGGTATCCGAGGGCATGGCTTGCGGGAGTTGCGGTCCGGGGTATCAACCTCTTTCTTCCCATATGGCTTTCAGAAGTTCCGTTCCAGTGAGCACCAAGGCCTCGATTTCGGGCACGATGGCGCTGCCATGGCCGCGGCGGAGCTGCAGGCGCAACACGGTCAACGCGCGTGCCAGCGGCAGGACCTGGATGCCCCGTTCGCGCGCCGTCGCAGCGTATCCCCGTCCATGGAGGGCGCTCAGGGCTCCATCACAACCACAGATAACGGAGCTTGCCTGGATGAGGAGTTCGCGGGGCCGGCAGATTTCCGGAGTGGCATAGATCAGGTTGAACAGCGCTTCCCGCGCGTCATGAACGGGATTCAAGTCCGCGATGGAAGTGTCCGAGTTCAGATGGTCCAGCGTCGCTTCGATAGATTCGACTTCCAGGCGGTATTGGCGCGCCAATTCCAGATCCATCCGGGTCTGGCGCAGGTCTTTCTGGATAATTCGTTGGGCAATCTTATGGTGCCAGAACTCGCATACCCCGGGTTGCGCCACCATGAAGAGGCGGCCCTGTCCGGGGAACATTTCGGATTGGCGCTGATGCAGAGATGGTTCCCAGGTGCGGTTGCGGACCAGCGCCGTGGTCTCATACACTTCCAGCCCGTCCGGCAGCGATGCCGGCAAGGACAGGTTTACCGAGGTTACCTGTTCCGTATCATTGTTGACCAGGTAGAACAGGAGATAGTCCGGTCCCTGCAGCCAGGATACGGAAATGGCATCCAGTCCGGGAAGGAGCCTGCTTTTGGGATTTTTCTTGAATCCGACAGAAAACTGCAGGTGTTCGGGGGGGGGAATCGGACGGGCGCTCAGGAACAGGGGCGCCAGCACCGTGAGGCGCTCCACCCGGTTGCCCAGTTCCGCCCAAAGGTCGCTGAATGTCAAAAACGGCCCCGTTAATGAACGTTCATAATGCCCCTCCACCCAGACCGGAGTATTATGGTAGGTGTGCGCAATCCATCCGCGGGCGCCGCCTGCCAGTGCGGAGTTCAACATCAGGCGCAACTGGGGGCTGGTACCCCATGGGGGATAATCAGAGGCGTATACGAATGCCGGCGCTGTGACCCAGAACTGTTGTCCTTGAAGCAGGGGGATATGCGTACGGAGGGTTTCTGCGATGGCCCAGGGCTCCCTGGGACGGAAATAGGAAAAGCCCGATGCGGCGAAATGAGGCGAAAACAAGGGGAAGGCGTCCGCGCCACCCAGTTGGACCGCCATGGGATGGTTGGGGTCTGCGGCGGCGATCATGTTACGCGCCCGGACGGAACCGGCGAGGTTTTGCTCGAAGGGGGTGTCCATGAGATTCCAGGCAAGGATGCCGTTGGATTGGGTGTGGGGCTTGATATACGAGTCAATCAGGTCATCCCCCTTCTCCGCGAACATTTCCAGGGGCCAGTCGAAGGCGGGGATCAGCCGCACCCCGAAATTTTCGGCCAATTCCACCACGACATTGAACGTCTCCTGGGAGAAGGTGTGCGCCCCTTCAAATACAATGCAATTGTGATGGTGTCGAACAACATCTTCAAAGGCGAGCCGAAGATAGTCGAACAAGGAAATATCCATAAGTTCCGCCAGTTGTTCCGCGACCGTGGCATGCATGTGAACGCCAAAAGGCAGAAACGTATCCAGCAGAGGATACGCGGGCGGCGCGGGTGTATCGCCCAGTCCGGAGGACAACCTGGCGAGGGCGTCGGCTTCATTGGGCAGCAGGCCCCGGAACCGGACCTGCGCAATCTCCAGAACCTCCTTACTGCGCCAGGCTGAATACAGGCGTAATGTGAACCGTGATATGCTTGCGGGAAAATCATGATGCGGTATCAGCATGATTGCCGTTAACCAGTCTCGGGAAGGTTCAAGAAAAAGTTGGTGGGCGCCGCCGGGGTAGGTCCACACACAGGCCGGGCAGGCGTGGGAGGTGACGCAGCGATAGGTAATTTCTACGACAGGAAACTGGCGGCAGTCCAGCGGGAAACGCGGGTCTTCTTCGGAAGTGACCGAAAGAGGCGCCCAGAAACGGGGCTTTTTACGGTCAAGGTTGTCTATGCGCCGGATAGCGGCAAAGTCGCTGTGCAGCAGAACGGAACCGCCGTCGGTGCGGCCGACCCATGCGGACGCCTTGGTCCATTCCAATTCCCCTGGGTCGTCGGTGCACTTCCACTTTTCAATGCTTTCCGGCGAGAACACCACCTGTGGAACATCTTTGACCGCTTCCGGATCAGGGGCGTCCGGGAGTTGTTTCAGGTATCCCTGGTACTTGTGTAGTGAGTGCATCAATCATTTCCTGTGCGCCGAGCGCCTTTTCCGTTTTAACCGTGGTCACGGGGGTATAAATACATTCATTTTCCGGAATGACAAAGGCGGGATCGCCTGCGGCCAGCGCTTTCAAAGCGGTTAAAACCACCGGGGCTGCGCCTTTCCCGTTGTCAATGACAAGTCCGTGCACAATGCCTTCCTCAATTTGTTGAAGCAGTTGTGCGGTCTGGCCGAAGCCGATTACCCGCACAATGCGGGCGCGCCCCGACTGTGTCACCGCGCTCGCCAGCATGGGCGCCTGATAATTTTCCAGGCCAATTAGGCAGGCGATTTCCGGGCGCTTTTGCAGAATATCCGCGGCGTTTGCGGCCACGAGCATCCGGTCGCCGAAATCCGCTTTCGGGCCTTCGAGATAAAACGTATCCTGAAGGGCCTCTTGAAGTCCTTCCAAGCGCGCCTTTGTCGCCTTGTCGTCGGGCTTCCCGCAGAAGGCCATGACTTTGAGCCCTTCGGGTATGGCGGTTTTCAACAGTGCGCTGAAGAGGGCGCCAACCTCCTTTTCATCCCTGCCCAGGAACACGCGCCGCCCCGTACCGGGCGCATCGGTGATTAATGTCGCAAGGGCCGTCTTGGAGGAGATTTCTGTGAGAAAGTCCCGCTGTTCTTTTGGTTTGACGGGACACAGGGCCAGTGCTTTCGCGCCATTGTCCAGCATTTGTAATGCCAGCCGTTGCTGCTGTTCCGCCGTTGCCGGGGAGGGGACCTGGAAATCCAGGACCACACCCTGGGCTTCGGCCTCCTTCTGGGCGGCCTCTTGTAGCGCGGTCCAGAAGTCCGAGGCGCCATTGGTCAGAATGCCCACGCGAAGTGGCGATGTTTGGGCCTGTGCCGACACGCAGACCATTGCCGCCAAACAAAAAAACAGGAACTGTTTCATGATGGTCCGTCCTTATACGGGTTGATGGTTTCTGAATACCCTCCGGATTCGGCCGTATGCTTTACGCGGAGGGCGTCCCCTAAATTGTACCTGCTTCGTATGGCTAAACGGAAGTTAGGTTCACGAAAACTGAACGATGCGGTCCGGAACAGGGGCGTTTGGGCGGGTTTATCGCCCGTTATCGTCATCCTCGGGCGGTGTCAGGAGAAACGGGAAAGTATCATTGCCCGGTCCCGGTATATGGTTGAATCCGCACAGCCATGACTGACGGTTATACCAGATTAAGACCTCCTCCATCCAACGTTCCGTTTTTCGCGAACAGGTCCATCTATAAAAACAAGCAACGCCTTGTGGGAAAGCACGATACGGCCCGTTTTCATGATTATGCTCTTTGACACCGGAATTTACTGCTTGGGACGTACCCTATTCTTTGCGAATCAGGACGGCCAGGTCCTTGCCGATTTCGGGCATCATAATCGTCAGCAGGCCGTCTGAAGAGGTTGCCGCCACTTGACCGGCGGGTTCTCCTTTCCACGTATCCCAGAAGCGGCAGTTGTAATTACCATCAGCCATGCCGGGGACCCGAATCGTACATTCGGGAAGGACGGCAACATGGACATTATCCTCTACATTCTTCCAGTGATGTTCAGGGTTAAGCACCCACAGCAGAGCGCTGGTACCGTTGGAAAGGCCTTCACAGAACACCGGGAGGATGCGGTTGCTGACATACCCTCTGAAGGCATATTCTTCCACGCCGGCCCAGTCCCCGTCGCTCACCTCCGCGATAAGGGTATGGTTGCCTGCGGGAACGTCCACGCCGTACCACTTCTGAAAGGTCGCCTGGTAACTGTTGTATTCCGGGCGCAGGCGGGTGGACGCGTATTCAGGGTTCGGGTTGTCCAGTCCCTTGGGCAGCGTGGAAAGGCGGTGGGTACCCGCGGCAACGCCGTCCAGGAAGAACTCCACCTGCGCCAGGGTAGACACGTCGCCGATGCGCATTTCAAAACGGCCGGGCTGCTCGAAGGACACCTGCATGACGAGAGGGACGCGCAACTCGGATTTCCAGGGACCAAACAGGAATTTGGGCAGGGCCGCGCCGTCGGCGCCTTTCACGGGATCAATCGTATACTGTTTGACGGGATTGGCTTCCCAGCCGCCGTTGGCCGGAATGGTCAGGTCCCCGTAAGACCCCGGATCCCGCACGGCTTGCGGGGGTTCCAGTTCCAGCGGTTCCCAAAGGCCTTCATTCCAGGGAACAAGGTCCGCAAAGTTCCGGATGGAGGAGTACTGCCCGTACAGGTTGCCCGGGTGAACGTAGGAGTCCCAGTACCAGATCATGGCGGTGCCGCCGTTACCGGACGCCAGCGACGACCATAACCCGTTATGCAGGTTTACACCGCGGAACGCTTTGTCATAGTTTTCATCGGAGGAGCGCCAGTCCAGCCCGAACTCCGCCATCAGATGCGGTTTCCCGTATTTCCGGTGCCAGTGGGCGTCTTTTTTGATAATGGCCTCGACGCTGGTGACATTCCCTTCCCCGTAATAATGGGTCATGGTGAAATCCACGTCCGGCAGTATCCATACTTCCTCCTTGCCATAGGTGGTGGATACCAGGTGCTGATACGCATCAAAGGGAGGCGCATCGCCGGTTCCCTTGATACAACCCGACATCTCCGCTATCCACGCCGACGGTGCGTTGGCTTCATTCCAGAATTCCCAGGCGAAGACGTTGGTATAGGCGCCATACCGCGCGGTGATGTAGCGCAGCCGGTTCCGGTAGTACTTTCGCGCCTCCTCATTCGTCCAGAAATCCACCGGTTTTTCACAGGGCCCCCCGTTCGCCTTGTTGAAGGGATTCGCATTCCAGAGTCCCTCGTTAAAATAACCGCCCGTGGTGAATTCGCCATAGGTGCCCATGCAGAGCATGACCTGGATGCCCTGTTTCTCCGCAACATCGAGTATGTAATCGAGTTTCCATGCGTTGGCGAGGTTGTACACACCGAGCCCGCCGAAACGCGAGGGGTCCGAGCCCTGCTGCCCATCTGCGTTCCATTCAATGCCCAGGTGCCAGGGGGACATCCAGATCCGTATCCAATTGCCCCCGGCCGTGCCCAGCGCGGACAGCCAGTCATCATAATCAAGGGTGCCGCGCCGACCGGGCCAGCACATATTCTCGCCCACAGCAAAAAAGGGATGCCCGCTGTCAAAGGCGAAAAGAAAGGGGTTGTTCTTGTCGCGCCTGATAAAGCCTGGATGCGGGGAGGAGGTTACGATAAATGTGTGGAGGGGCGAAGAGACGCTTCCTGTATGGTCTGTCACCCTAACCTGGTATTGCCAGCGTCCCGCAAGAGGTGGCGTAAAACGTATCCTCCATCCCGCTTTACCTGTTGGAATAATACTTTCGTTTTCATTCTCACTATGCCGTTCAAAGGATTGAGCATAAAAACCGTTTACCCGGGTCTCAGCTCCGGATTCATGAGAAAACGCGGCATGGACGTCTATTTCTTCCGGGTTGAAGGGATTTGCATAAGAGGCGCCCACATCCGGTTCCAGTTCGAGCAGGCCGTAACAGGAAATCTCGGCGGTGTTGGCCTCCGTGGATGATAAGGACAGCGCATCGTGATGCGACAGAGATGGTACCTGCGCCAGATAGCCGCTGACGAGTAGCGATAACAACGTGATTTGCATGGAAACACCCTTCTGGTAGTGATGTGTCAAAGATGAGGGCCTATTGTCCCTTGAAAGCCGTAAAAGCGGAGTCGTGAAGTCCGGGAATCAATCCATCCGCGCAATAATGACGGAATAATTCTTTCCGTATTTCCTGGCGCATTTCGGACAGGTGGTATACCACATGAACCACTTGCGAATGTTCATCCCCTGTTCACGCGTGTACGATTCAAACTCCTTGCACCATTTTCCGGTGTCCCTATACGGCCCCTCGTAGACCTTGCTGAAATAGCGGCCGCTCAACGTGACGTTTTCCGCCCCGGGAATCTCCTTGTCCACGGCCAGAAAGACCTCTATCTTCCACTTGGAGCTATGGTCGGAAAGGCAGAGGTACTCCGGTATGGTGGCGCCGGACGCTCGTACGAGCTCATGTGTCCTTGTCATAACGGTGCCAAAGTTCAGCGGCATGTAAAGGAAACTGAAGGCGCGGTCTTTGATAAATTTCTTCTCGCTCCATACAAAAGTCTTGCTTTCCCAGAGCGCGGGCTCAAATTGTGGACAGCAGAGGACAGTATCCATAGGTCATGTCCTTCTCAATAGGATTTATAAAACACGGTGAATCCGGTTTATCGCCTTAAATTAGGCCCTTATCGGAAATTTTCTATCATCAAAAACAAGAAGATTTGCATGTTGTTCACGCTTTAGCGTGCTCTTCAAGGCTTGTGCGTGGCCCGCACGCTAAAGCGTGAACAACATACAAACAAAACATTTCTTGGGTTGTGGGTAAATCCCACGTTGGTATAAACCTTACACGGTTAGAAAAGGGATACCTGTCTCAAAGGTATTTTAGGGAGTTGATTTTCGAACACCCATATCTGTCTCGCAGTTACCGCTGCCCAGGCAACGCGCCTGCAACCGCAAAGTAGTAACGCCTTTCTCGTCGTCGGTAACCTGATCTGTGCGCTGGATACGCCAGGCATTGGGTAGGTCCAAGGGTGTGATATGACGCGGCGCTTCCACGTCCGCAATAAGCAGCATGGCATTTGCTGTCTCAAGCGTGCCTCCCCTATCAGCCTGTTGGATCTCGATGATATATTCCCCCGGTTTGCGGATCGCCGGAGTCAGGTCTATTTCCACGCTCCGCCAGTCTTGAGAAAGACGGACGTCTTTCCACGATTCTATGGGAATTTCTTCCGCTTTCCCAGATTCCCGGAGGGGCGCCAAAGGGTCATTGGCCTCATACGCGACGAACTGCACGATACTCGGTATGGTGGCGGATTTGGTGATATGCAACCGCAGCGCTGTCACCTCTACCTTCTCAAAGGTATCTATGCGTTTATAGCCGATGGGTTCACCCTGAGCGAGTAATGCCCAAGTATCGTTGACCAGGCCCTCCACCCGGAATTCCCGGACGGCGTGTCCCCGACGGATGTCTTCTTTGATGACGGTATGGGTAACGGGCGTGGGCGTGTCAAAACGTATTTCGAATTCGGTGTCCTCTCCGGAGGTCTCGCC
>JAKJCY010000063.1:0-895 GCA_022706235.1 Candidatus Hydrogenedentota bacterium
CCCGCCAGCGCATAAGCGCCGTTCAATGGATAAGCGTCATCGTTTCCTATCTTTTGCAGGTCCTCGATAGTATTGAGGGATATCGCCTCTCCTCCCGCGTAGTGAAGGACAAGGGACAAGAATATGCCGCACACCAGCAATAGTTGTTTGGATATCATTTCTCACGCTCCTGTAGTATCCGCTTTGATTTCGATGCCGCCCGGTTATCCTTTGGAACCAGGGCCATTATAGCACTTTTTTACTAAATCACCGTCGTGATGGAAACGTCCGGCCGGGAAAAATTATTCATGCCAGTTGCAACGGCCATGGCTGTTGACGTATAACAGGGCGTCTAAAGGAGTTGTTGTTGGCGTGGCAAGACCGGGCGAAGCGACAGATGCTCCCTCCGGAGTATCGCCACTGCGCCGTGATGAAGGAAAACCAAAGCCGCCTGCACGCCGTTACCGGCATGCGGGCCCAACCGGGAGGATGTACACATGACAAACTACTTGGGTGTCGAAACGCAGTATGTACTGGCAGCGTGTGTGGCCTTTTCGGGCGTGTTTGCCCTGGGCGTCATTTTTTCCATTCTGGGCAGTGTGAAATTAAAACTGGCCGAGGCACTGAACATAGACAATGCCAAGGTCGGCAGACTTATTTCAGCGCTGATGTTCAGCTGCATGATTGCCCTGCTGTTCATCGGCCCGTTGACGGACGCGCTGGGGTACAAGGTAATCGCGCTGACCGGGTTCGCCTTGGGCGCCGTCTGCGTCTGGCTGCTGGCCGGGGCCCGCTCCTTTGGCGCCGCACTGATCGCCTGCCTCTTGATGGGCATCGCCGCCATGTGCGTAAACGTGGTGGGCAATGACCTGGGCGTCAAGGTTCTGTTCGGCGGGGAAAACGCCGCGCGTGCCAG
>JAKJCY010000063.1:900-23010 GCA_022706235.1 Candidatus Hydrogenedentota bacterium
TCGCCGCCATGTGCGTAAACGTGGTGGGCAATGACCTGGGCGTCAAGGTTCTGTTCGGCGGGGAAAACGCCGCGCGTGCCAGTAATTTGCTGAATGTTTTTTTCGGCGTAGGCGCACTCATCACGCCCCTGATTCTGGCCTACCTGCTCGCATTTCTGGGGTATAAGATGACGGTAGGACTGATCGGCGTACTTCTGTTTATCCCGATCGGATACGCGTCTTTTACGGCGTTTCCGCAACCCGCCTCCGGATTTGAGTTCAACCAGGTCCTGGGCTTGCTTTCCAACACAGCCGTGTTGATGAGTGGTCTGACGCTGTTCTTCTACATCGCCCTGGAATCCACCATGGCGGGGTTTGTCTCCACCTATCTTAAAGAGCATAAATTCGCGGACAGGACGGCCAACACCCTGCTCAGCGCATTCTGGATCAGCCTGATGGCCGCCCGGTTGACCACCGCCATTTTCT
This sequence comes from Candidatus Hydrogenedentota bacterium, assembly GCA_022706235.1. Lineage (GTDB taxonomy): Bacteria > Hydrogenedentota > Hydrogenedentia > Hydrogenedentales > CAITNO01 > JAAYBJ01. The sequence continues at coordinate 1,366 of JAKJCY010000063.1, forward strand.
TCTCCGGACAGGTGGACCCGGCCATGCTCGTGCCCGCCCTTGGTGTGTTGGCGGTCATCGGTATCGGCATCATGGTTGTTGCGTCTTCCCCCGGGATGGGCGTGCTGGGCACGCTGGTGACCGGTTTCGCGTTGGGCCCGATTTTCCCGACCCTCGTCGGCGTGGCCTATTTAAAAACAGGCGCCATGAGCGCGGGTACGGGCGCCTCCATGTTCAGCCTGATCTTTGCCATCGGCCTGCTGGGCGGTACCATCGTCCCGCCGCTTATCGGTTCCTATGCGGCCAAGAGCACCCTGCAGAAAGGGTTGAATATCGCGTTGGTCGTCGCCGTGGCGCTGGTCGTGGCAAGCTGCGTTTTATGGCTGGCAATTCCCGGCGTGCAGGCAGCCCCGGCAACGGCGCCTGCCCTTGAAGTGGAAACGGTAACACCCCCTGTTGAAACGGCGCCTGTAGTGATTGAACCCCCGGTCGTAGAAGTCAACGAGGCGATTGAAGTCCCGGCAGCACCCGAAGCTCCGGCGGTACCCGAAGTCCCCGCAGTGCCCGAAGTACCGGCAGCCGATGCGGCGCAGTGATTGTTTCGCAGCGCACAACGCGGACATTATCAGAATAACTATAACGGATCAGGACAAGATGCCGGCGCGAAGCAGTGCGCAAGACAGCGCTGTTTTGCGCCGACTTTTTTAACGTAGCGCTACAAGCGCTAGTTTATCATAGCGGGTGAACGCACCATGACTTCCCTGCCTGAAAATTCCAGCATCGGTATTGTGGTTCTGGGATGCGACAAGAATACGGCCGACGCGGAACATTTCGCCGGCCTTTTGCAAAGCCGGCTCCCTGCGGGGACAATGATTTATTCCCCGGAGGCGCCGGATGAAAGTGCCGCCGCACCGGACGCGGTGGTAATCTTCACCTGCGCTTTTATCCATGACGCCAAGGAGGAATCCGTTGCCATTATTTTGGAGTGGGCCGCCGCCAAACGGGCGTGCGGCGCGCCCCGTGCCGTTTATGTGGCCGGATGCCTGGCTCAGCGCTACAGACGGGAACTGGAAGCGGAGATGCCGGAGGTGGACGGTTTCTTCGGTATTCACGAACTGGATGTTTTGGCAAACCGGCTATGCAGCGAAAGCACCGGGGCTCCCTGTACCCTGCCCCCCCGGAAGCGACTGCAGGATAAAGCCTATGCCTTTCTGAAAATCGGCGACGGGTGCGGCCGCGGGTGCACCTTTTGCATCATACCGGCCATCAAGGGACGCCGGTCCGTTTCCATCCCGAAAGAGAAGCTCCTGGCCGATGCCGCCGCACTCATCGCCTCGGGCGTCCGCGAACTGAACCTGGTGGCCCAGGACATTACCGAATACGGCAAGGATTGCTACGGCACGTACCGCCTGGCCGACCTGCTCGCGGAGTTATGCGCGCTGCCGGGTGACTTCTGGATCCGCTGCCTGTATTGCTATCCGACGGGCATCACGGACGCGCTGCTGGAACAACTTGCCGGCCAACCCAAGATCGTGCCCTATCTTGACATTCCTCTCCAGCATGTTTCCCCGGCCATGTTGCGGGCCATGGGCCGCCCAGAAAAGACCACCTATGTCTCGGACCTTCTGGACAAGTTGCGAAGCAGGGTGCCCGGAATCGTAGTGCGTACCACCATGATGGTGGGATTCCCGGGGGAAACGGAAGCGGACCACTGCGCCATGCTCGATTTCATACGCGCCCAATCCTTCCCCTGGCTGGGCGCCTTTGTATACAGCCCCGAGGAGGATACCCCGGCGGCAAGCCTTACACACCGTGTACCCAAACGCACCGCCCGGCGGCGCTATGATGCCGTCATGCAGGCCCAGGCAGAAATCACCGAGCGATTTAACCAACTGCGTATAGGATCGACGGAACGGGTGCTTATCGAGGGGTACGACGCGGACATGGGGCTTTGGAAAGGGCGCAGCCGCGCGGAAGCGCCCGAGGTGGACGGCATGATTCTGAGCGAGCACGACGGGGAACTGGTGCCGGGACAGTTCGTGCAGGTAGAGATAACACGCGCGGAGGTATACGATGTGTATGGACGGGTAGTAGAGATTTCTCAGGGAGTTGTTCCCATGTCCGGGTCAATATAGACCAACGTGCCCACGGGAATTTCATTGAAAAGGCGGATGATATCCTTGTTGTCAAGTCGTATGCAGCCCTTGGACGACGGTTCCCCCAACCGCTCCACATCATTGGTACCGTGAATGTAAATAAAACGCTGCAGCGAATCCACCACGAATCCCTCGGTGTCCTTACCCTGATTTACCCCCGGTTCCAACCCTTCCAAAATAAAAATACGCGTCAGCACCAGATCCTCCGGGGTCTCCTCCCCCGGTTGCCAGATTTTGGCGGTAGCGACGCGGGAACGGAACACGCGCCCCTCGGGCTCCCCGTCCCCGACCTTTTCCACAATACGGTGCCACCCCGGCGGCGTCTGGTAACTGTCCAGGCGGGCGCCCACCCCTTCAAAAGCGGTGGCACAGAGCAGGGGCCATTCCACCCGGCAGTTTTTCACGACCCGGAGTTCCTGATCGGCCACGGAAATCCATAAACCGAGTCCTTCACCAACGCGGTTTTCCCAATCCGCCCGTTTCCGTTCCTCCTCGGTCAGCATTTCGTCCTGTATAGCATTTATATCCTGCATGGGCTCCTCTTCACCTTCCCACGTTTCAACAGGCATGGGTATGTTTTCACCGGAATCCGCAACCGCTTCCGGGTAGGGTTCGCAAGCGGCAAGTGCCACGCTCACACCGAAAATCAACAGACACCGAATGATAAACGTCCATTTCATACTACTCTCTTTCCGACCACTATTCATGGGATTACGAAGCCATTACACCCGCAGTAATGTACAGTTCCCCTCCCCGCTCGCAGGCCTGCGTTTGTGCCCTCTTCAAAATCGTCAGCATAAAGTCCTTCCCTTACGACACCAAAACACGCACCCGGGGGCCCCACCCTGACATCCCTTTCCCGGCACAATCGTGGGCCCGATTATATATCATTTTATGAGTGAAAGTCGCTTTACTGCATCAGGGCATTACCCGGAAGAAGGAGCACCTTCACTCAGGGCATGCTGTGCGTCTTAATGGTCGACAGGGTTACGGCGCACTCCAGCCGATTAATCAATCGGACCAATCTGTCCGATCCGACCAATCCACAACCCAACAATAGATACTTGTTCGCAGTGGGAACGGTTTGGGCCGCGTGAAGTGGAACTCATGGTATACCGTTGATTTGAACAAGACCTGAATAACCGAGCATAGTTTTTCCATATATACTGCAGAACGAAATGGGCATTCACAACTTTTTACAACAAAAACAGGCAGGTCAACAAAATAGCATGACCTCCAGTATCAGTAGGCGCATCGCATGGGGCTAGCGAACAATTATTCCCGGTTTCTTAGTTCCCATATTAGTGAACAGAATGTACAGGGAAAGCAACGAATTCATACTGGCGCCTTTTCTGGTACTTTTGCGGGCTATGCTGCTTGCTACAATATTTTCCAGACTATTGTGTTCACAAAAACACAGAATATGATACACTGTATGTGTACGATATCCGGTGTAATTAAATACTTGGACGGGAAACGATTGGGTAAAATAACGTGTCATGATTCATGATGTTATTCGGGAAAAGGCACTACAGCAGATACTATTTTTGCCGCATGCGGCGCTTCAAATGTCACGCCCAGAACGTATGATAAGCCCGGATGACGTGCGGAAGGTTATTGAGCAAGGCACTATTATTGAAGAGTATCCCGATGATTCCCGTGGGCACAGTTGCCTCATTACGGGTAAGGCGACAGACAATCGGCCTCTACATGTTGTTTGTGCCCCCAAGGAAGCGTATCTGGCTATTATTACCGCGTATGTCCCGAATGAAACGCAATGGTTCGATAATTTTACGAAAAGGGTTGCCCAATGAAGTGTATGCATTGTCAAGGGAACATGACGCGGGGGACAGCTCCTTTCGACATTGACCGGCAGGATATTCACCTTCGCCTGGACAAAGTTCCTGCATGGGTGTGTGCGCAATGTGGGGAGGTGTATTTCGGTGAGGGCGATGTGAACGCCATCCAGGAAACCATCAAGGTTATCGAGCGTCAGGCGGAAATTCTCGCGCGCACCGCATAAGTCACATGCGGTATTTTTGAACCGTCGTAAGGGGCAAATCAGATGCAGGCCGGGGGGCCGGCACCCCATTATCATCATAAAATGTTGAAAAGAATTGTGCGCATGCTGAGTGTACAAAAGGCCAAGCGAAACCCGACTTTATAACAGTTTATTAAACCACAGAGTAGGCGAAAGGGATATGCTGACCCAAAATATCAAAAAGCGCATCGCATGGATTTTGGGAACGATTATTCCCAGTTACTTACTGCTCATAATACTGAATAGAATTTACAGGGAAAGCAACGAATTCATGCTGGAGCCTTTTCTGGTGCTTTGGCTGGTAATGTTGCTTGTTACGGCATTTTTCCGACTTTTGTATTCAGAAAAATCGCCCTTTTGGAATGGAATTATTGCGTTCCTGTTCTGGATGCCTCTGGCGGGATGGTATTGGCTGGAGCCAAACGAAGAAGCGATTGAAATGAGAAGGGTTTACGTGGCTATCATTGAGGTTTTAAAAGTTGCCCTCGCTCATGGTTCGATTCAGTTTCTTGGAAGATGGTTGATTACTATCCAGAGCAGGCGCGCAAACGGGAGGTGCTGATGGTGATTGTAAAAGCCCGCTGTTCTGCATGGTAATTCCAGAACTTACATATTCCGTGTTGCCCAAAAGAATGTGTACACCATAGCCGCAAAGGCAGCCAAAAGGAACGTCAGTTCCAGGCACAAACACACTCCGGCAAATGAGGAGGGAATCCATTCAAGACCCCGCAGCGTACCCAGTCCGAAACTCAGGGTGGACAGAAACAACCAGATACTCATACGGATTCTCAGCGGACGTTGCCAGGACTTTTGTTCAGCCATGTTTATTTCTCCTTATCCTGTAACCGTTCCGTTAATACCGGATATTAATGCTTATCAACATCTCTGAGACATTCTTTATTATATCCCAGCTTCCTGTCCAACCGGCGTGCCATTTCACTGGCATATCGTATTCCAAGGGTCTCTTTGTTCTCACGAATCCACTCTGTCAGCCGGGTCCGGCCGGCGGGTGGCGAGACGGTACAAAGCAGATTCCCCATGAGCCCCTCTATTTCCGGTCTGGTTAACATCACATCGCCTACCACCCGGCCAATCCCCTGCGCAGCCAACCACACGAATGAGGGCGGCAGGGAAATAATCGGCCGGGGTTTCCCAATCAATTCACCTATGGTTGCAACCATGTCGCGGAACGTGAAGGTCTCGGGCCCTATGGCATCGATAACCACATCCTTCGTTCCTTCGGACTGTTCCACCGCCAGGGCGGCCATATCATCCACATGGATGGGCTGCACTTTGTACCGGCCATCGCCGCCAATTCCAAAAACGGGAATGTGGCGAAGCACCCAGGCAATGTTGTTGATCAGGATATCCTCCCTGCCGAACAGGATGGCGGGCCGCAAGATGGCATAAGAAATCCCGGAGTCCTTAAGGCATTGCTCCAACACGGCCTTACTCCTGAAATATTCAAGGGGGGAATCCAGGGAAGGATTGGTTATGCTGAAATGGACAATGCGGCGTACGCCGGCCAAAAACGCGGCTTCGAAAAGCACCTTGGTGTTTGCCACCGCATCCGCCTGTTTGAACCTGGGATGATTGAATCGCACCCAATAGGTGTTGACCAATACGTCCACCCCCGTGAGCGCGGTTGTCAGGGCATTAATATTTTCAAACGATAAAGGCTTTGCCGCGACCCTGTTGCCGAACGCATTGGGGCGTTCCGGAGAATTGGTCAACGTCACCACCTCATGCCCCGCATTCAAGAATCTCCAGGCAATATACTTGCCCGAATACCCATAGGCTCCGGTTACAGCGCATCTTAACATGTATTGTGCTCCTGTGACTCTGAAATTGGCCGATGAAAAAGCAGAGAGATAACAATTATTGATCATGTAACAATGTCACTTGAAAGGGCAACAGGCGTATGGACGGTCTGCCGGGTATAGAGATCTTCACTTCTCCTGCTTCGTAGTTCAAAACACCTATGCTTCCGTCTTCGAATGCGGTCATAAAGACCTGTTCGGGCCTTTCGGCATCTATCAAGGCGCGGGTGACGGGAGCCAGGGTGGAGAGTCCGCTTAAGGTATTCCGCACAAAATCCGCGTAGAGGGAAGGGGGATCCATGTCGCCCTTAAACCGCCGGAAGGCACCGTCGCCCGTGTCTCCGTGCGACCATCGGGCGAACACAGCGGTATCGCCCTCCACCGTTTGCAGAGCGCCCCGCGGAAAGGAGGGATACAGAATCATGCCGCCGCGCCGCATCCACGCGTCCATGACGGCAAGCACATCCGCCTCGATAACGTTGCCCCAGACGAATACGAGCGCTTTGTATTTGTCCAGAAAGCCTTCACGGATAAGATGTTCGTCCACATAGTCCACCTCCACCACTCGGCGCAATTCCATGGCGCGCGGGTTGAAGCCCCAGGCATACAGGTGGCGGAACGCCGCATCTTCATATTGGTTCATGGTTTCGGGATAGTAGAGCGCCACTTCGACCAAAGGCGTCCCGCGCCGGTCCATCAGGGGAAGGGTAGTCAACCAGGATTCAATGGCCATGGGCTGATTGAAAATATTGCCCTGGTAGGTGAAAAAATGGGTTCCGTTGACCGACAGCAGTTCGAAGAGGCGTCCCGCCACGCCCCGGGCCGTATGGGAACTGGCGGGTTCCGTGGCGATGGGAATGCCGTAATGGCGCGCCGCTGTGATCGCCATACGGGTGGCGCAGGTATTCTGCTCGAAGTTGTCCGTCTCGTTCGTCAACCGGATGCCGCCCTTCAGCGGCACCATGGCCTTCGCCTGGGCGGCATAATCGGTGCCCGCCTCCCGGAAGCCCCAGCCGCCCGCAGACTGGTACATGGGGGTGTGGGGCAGGACGGCCCGCGCTTCTTGAGCCCACCACGCGCACCAGTCGGACATGCTGTCCGTGTACCATTGCGTAAAATCAAGTCGCTGCCTCCGGCTGCGAATCACCTGCGGCAGGATGATGTCGATCTCTTGGAAGTCGGTATACGCCGCGCCGTCCCAGGCGGCGTTCAAGGCCGCAATATCCCCATAGCGTTCTTCAAGCCAGTGTTGCCAGTCTGCCCGTGCATAGGAATCGCCCGCCCACCAGCCGATGTGGATGTGCATGGCGTCCCCGCGCAGGCCCCAGTTGCCGCCCGCCGGATACTGGGACTCGCCGTAATTGCCGCTCGGCCCAAGACGCACTCCTTCCAGCACGTGCATGGGTTCGTAATGTGCCCCGATGGCCGTCAACACCCGCGTGACGTGCCGCTTGTGGTAGGGACTCCAGATGCTTTGTATCGGGTTTTCCAGGCTATGTTCGACGCACCGGAACCCCACGTTTTCACTGCTTGCGGCAAACCAGTCGGGCAGGGCATAGGCGGAACCCACCACCAGCAGGGGAAACCATTTCAGACCGTATTCTTTAAGCCGATCTACCACCGCGTCATAGAAAGAAAAATCAAACACCCCCTCCTGGTCCGGTTCAATACGCCGCCAGATAAGATAACTCTCAATGGAGGTGAACCCCAGCACCCGCGCAAGGGGCGCAAGGTCCACCATGGCATCCAGCGAAGATTGCAGGTCGCCTTCGCCGCTTTGAGTCACGGCAACCCCCGCCGTGGTGACCAGCTCCATGGGCCGCGACAACGTGACCATGGGCGCCACCTGCCGGGGCACGTTATCTTTGATGGACTGCCAGGCGGCATCCTCCAGTACGGGGCCTATCTGTATCTCCACGAGATGCTGCAAGCCGGAAATACGCAGATGAGGATGCGCAGATGCCGACGGGAGGGACGGATTCCCGGACAGTTCAAACCAGGCATGCCGAAGGGTTCCGGTATTCAGCCGGGTATAGGAATGCTGCCGGGTCGGGCCGCTGTAAGCGCCGTTGAATGCATCGTCCGTCAGGGTTTGCGGGGCAATCAGACCCGCACCCTCGTCGACAAACGTAACACGCAAGGTGAATTTTTCAGACGCCGACCAGCGTGGATGGTTCACACGGAAATTCCAGGTCACCGCTTCATAGGGGTCTGTGTCGGCGAGAATGTCGAGGCATTTCCTACCGCACCTCGTGGTTGCCGTGCATTCCTGTTCATTGAGCAATACAGCGCCGGGGGCTTGAAGGTTTCCGCCAACCTGGAATATGGGTTCAAAATCCGGAAAATCAGGGTATTCCGCATGGGGGGGCAAACCACATACAACCAGAAATAAAACGAGTCCATACCATACTCTTATAGAAGACATACGTAACCCTCCTTCGGAGAAAGGTCTCCTGTGTGCATTTCCGCCTGCGTTCATTTGACGCTATAGGACCTATACGACCTATGAGGCCTATATTTTTTCTGTTGGTTTGTAATTACCGCGGGAATTATGGCACACCAAAGCGGGAATGATACAGCCCAAGCCGGATGTTTACAGTAGTAACCCGAAAGTAAAGGAGGAAACATGAACAAAGGTCTTGTGCTATTATGGACGCCGACCGTGATGATTGCCGTTGCGGGGCTTGCGGCATGCGGAACCGAAGCGAAAGGCGAACCCGTGAATATACTGCGTCATACTATGAAAGACATTGAGAGCAACGATGTAAACCTGTCTGATTATCTCGGCAAGGTAGTGTTGATCGTAAATGTCGCCTCCAAATGCGGTTTTACGGACCAGTATGCCTCCCTCGAGGCTCTGTATAAAAAATACAAGGACCAGGGATTTGTCATATTGGGGTTTCCCAGCAATGATTTTCTGCGCCAGGAACCCGGCACGGACCAGGAAATCAAAGCCTTTTGCACCCTGACCTACGGGGTCAGCTTCCCCATGTTTTCCAAAATAGCCGTCACTGGTAAGAACAAAGCGCCTCTGTACAAAGACCTGACGGAAAAGGTGGCCAACCCAAACTTTTCCGGCGGTATCAAGTGGAACTTCACCAAGTTTCTCATCGGAAAAGACGGCACAGTAGTGGACCGTTTTGCGCCCACGACCAAACCGGATGCCGACAAGGTCATCGCCGCCATTGAAAAGGCCCTTTCGGTTCCGGATAAGGACGCGCTGGAACAGCCGGCACAACCTTAATGTTCCGGACAGAAAGGACACCCATCCGATGAACCAGACGCGTTTTGAAGCAGGTCGCTTTTTTCTGAAAGACACCATTCGCCTCCAGGTGGACTTTTCCACTACAGACCAGAGCCGGGGCATCGCCGCACCGCCCTTACAAACCCCGTGCGCCCCGGAATTTGTCCGGGTAGATTTGCCCGAAGGACGCGCAGCCCTGAAACACCTGGCCGCTATGCCCCTGGGCGACGCCATCGCCGGCCGCGAGAGCGTACGCCGGTTCTCCCCCGCCGCCCTGTCGCTGGAAGAAGTGTCCATGCTGCTGTGGGCAACACAGGGGGTCCGGAAAGTTCTGGGGCCGGAATGCGCCCTCCGTGTGGTGCCTTCGGCCGGTGCACGGCACGCTTTTGAAAGCTATGTAGCCGTATCCCGCGTGGATACCCTTGTCCCCGGTCTATACCGTTATTTACCCTTTGACAACCAGCTGGCACAGATCTATGAAGACACGGAAATCGGCAACCGCGCCGTGGATGCGTGTCATTGGCAGCAATTCGTGGGCCAGGCCGCCGTTGTATTTTTCTGGACGGCCGTACCTGCCCGCATGGAATGGCGGTACGCAGAGGCGGCGCACAAGGTCATCGCCATAGACGCGGGCCACGTCTGCCAGAATTTATATCTTGCCGCACAGGCCATCGGCGCTGGAACCTGCGCCATTGCCGCCTATAACCAGGGGGCCTGCGATTCCCTGCTCGGAGTGGACGGCAACGAAGAGTTTACGGTGTATATTGCCCCGGTCGGTAAATGCTGAATGGCGCTCGTCAACTGCAACAACATAACGAGATTGCTGTGTCAGGAAACACTACGTGGGGGTTCTCCGCCTGTCTGCCTTAGAGGCAATTCCACCAGGAACCGCGTGTTGGGGTGATTTTCATCGAGGACGCAACGGCCTTTATGGCTCTCCACGAGGCGTTTGGAAATACTGAGCCCCAGCCCCAACCCGCGGCCTGCCGTTTTGGTTGTAAACAAGGGTTGGAATATTTTACGACGTATTGTTGGCGCGGGGATCGTGCCGCTGTCGGTAACCGCAAACACGACCTTATCGTTTCCGGTATATACATCCACGCTGACCCATTTTTCGTCCAGGGCATTGACGGCATCACGGGCATTGTTCAGCAGATTCGCCATCACCTGGGACAATTGACAGGAGCGGCATTCCAAGGTGATATCGGGAATTTCAGAAAGGCGCAACTCAATCTTCTCTCGCTGAAAGCTATGGTGACACAAAGTCATGGCATCGTCCAGAATACGTTTGACGGGAACCGCTTCAAAGGGGTCCTGGGCCCCTTCACGCAACAGATTCGTCAAAGACCGTACAATTTCGTCCATAAGCGAGACACTCCGAAGAATACGGTCCATCAAAATCGGCAACCCTTCCCGAACAAGCGTTTTATCATCACACCATGCCTTCAGTTGGTCCACCGAGAGGGTGAGCACCGACAAGGGTTTTCTGACTTCATGGGCAATGTCGCCGGCCATCTGCCCGAGGGTCGTTATACGTGCGGTATTTTCCAGTTTCTGGCGTTGTTCCTCCATCACAAGCCGGGCATGCATGCGGTCACTAACATCACTCAGCATTACCAGCAAATGCTTCTCGCCCGCGCTGGCAAAAAACGATGCGTGATACTCCAGCCACCGTTCCCTTCCGGAAGGCATAACGACATGCATCTCTCCCCATAGGGACGCATCTCCGGAACGAACCGCCTGGGCCAGATCCCGCAATCCGAAACGTTCCAACAATGGGATAAGACATTGGCTTTCATCGCGAAGTTCTTCCGCTTTGCAGTCGAGGAATTCAAGGGCTGCCTTGTTCGCCACCAGGCAACTGCCGGACATGGTAAACACAAGAATACCCAGAGGGGAAACCGTAATAAGTTCCTGGTTCAGGTTAATGGCATCCAGCAGGCGCTCATTGGTTCTTTGCAATTCCAGGATGCGCTGCCGTATGCCCGTTTCCAGGTCACGGTTCAACAGGCGCAGTTCTTCTTCCATTTTCCGGCGGTCGGTGATGTCAACGTTCATCACGGCATACCGGTGTATATTGCCGTCCTTCCCTTTCACAGGGCAAATATAACTTTCATAGTAACGGTCCCGCCGTTCCTCCTCAAACCGACACAGCGCACCACTGAAGGCCGCTTTATTAAAACAGGCCGAGAGTGTATCTCTGGTATTCAGCGGATAAAATTCAAGCAGGTCGTTGCCCGCAAGCGCCTCAGGGGTGCATCCCAGGCGCCTGGCCGCCGCGTCATTGGCGACCAGAACCCGGCGCGCCGCATCCACCAGGAGAAGTGATTCCGGATTCACCGCAATGAGCATGCTCAAGGTTTGTTCGCTTTGCCTGAGCGCTTCCTGGGCACACTTGCGCTCCTCCACCTCGTCGGCGAGCAGCCGACGCCTGGCCTCCGTTTCGAGAATGGAACGGTGCGTTGTAAAAATCGAAGCATAAAAACCGGCAAACAGAGCGAGAAGGCCGACCAGAAACAAAGCTTCTTCCAAAAGAAGATGTACCCAGGGATGCGTCTCCATCAATAATACAAAAAGGAACGGACTGAAATTGACGGAAACACTTACCGTCTGCGAGAAAACGAAACAACAAGCCCCCGTCACCACCAGGAGCGTCACATAACGTGGACTGCGCAGGCGCAGAATAATATAAACGGAAACCGCCCCCCATAGAAAAAGCGCGCCCAAGGTCAAGGCGCCCGTTAACACAAAGGGAGCAGCAAATAACTTGAACAAAGCGCGCCCCAGAAATTCCAGAAACACGGCGGTTATGATGCTGCTCGCCAGTATCCAGGCAAGGCGTTTCTGCTGCCGCAAGGCCACTTCCTGAATAAGGGACACGTCTTCTCCCCGTCCAGAAGAATGACTGTCATGCGTAGCGACCGCTATCGCCGACTCTCTTTCATTGTCATGCATATACTCTCTTCCCCACTACTTAACAACATACTTTGTAAACACGGACATGTAACCTTCAGAGTACTCCACAAGGGATAGGGCCCCATTGCATAGCACATCACGGGACACCCCTCCTCTTTTAGAAATCTGAGGCCTGTCGCATTTTCAAGGTTTTTGACCAGCCGTTCCTTTCATGTCCCTATCTTTCAGCAAGAGGACACATTTCTCTTGTATACATTGTAGTAAAAACTGGGATTAAATAAAAAGTTTACATTCTATAAACAAATCTTGTTTAAAAAATGGCATTCCATTCGTATGAGTACAAAATAAGGGCTGCAAAAGGTGGGTTAAACCGTGCGGCACCGTGCGGGAATACACCCTAAGCGGGAGCACTCACTACGAGCAGCCGTCATTCGCCGGTGATACCGGGATATAACGGGTATATGACACAGGGAGGGGGGCAGCTGCTTTACATACTCGGCGCCGAAAACCCCCTCTCACCGGATGGAATCGCTAGGTTCAAATTGAATCCGTCTTTTTTGGGGCACCTCCTGTTGGACGGCGGGGCAAGCAATATAGTAAATTGAAGTCCTGAGCGTCGGTACCGGGAGCGGTGACCCGTCTGACACCAATTACGACAGATTCATGGAAAGGAGAAGCCATGCGGATACCGATGGAGGAACATGTATTCAAAGACCAGGCACTCCGGGAATTGAACCAATATCCTTTTCGGGCGGCCTGGTGGTTGCGCAACCGTCATGCGCAGACGATTTATGTCGGGCTGGTGCGCAAAAAGTTGGGCCATATCGGCGCACCGAAAATGCGCCGCGAACGCTGGGATACGCCGGACGGTGATTTTCTGGACCTGATTTTTCTGGACGGCCATAAAGACGCGCCATTGGTGGTCTTATTTCACGGCATGGAGGGGTCCTACCGGTCCTATTACATTCCCGGCTACGCGAAACAATTCAAGCGCCTGGGCTGGAACTTTGTGGTCATGTTTTTCCGTTCGTGCGGCTTTGATATGAACCGCACGACAAAACTGTACCACCTGGGCAGCACGGAGGACCCTGAGTTTGTTATGCATAAACTCAAGGACCGCTACCCGGACCGGCCCCGTTTCGCCATCGGGATTTCCCTGGGCGGCAATGTGCTGGCGAAATGGCTGGGCGAGCAGGGAGAAGCCGCGCGAAAGTTACTGGACGGCGCCATCGTTATTTCGCCGCCGGTGAACACCGTGGACGTGGCCCCCACCTTTCACAAATTGCTGGGCGGGTTTTATGCGGCCCATTTTGTAAAGACGCTGAAGCCCAAGGCATTGGACCTGTTAAAACGCCATCCGGGCCTCTTTGACGAAGCGGCCGTGCGGGCGGCCCACGATTTCTACACGTTCGACGATGCGGTAACCTCGCAACTCTACGGCTATAAGGATGCGGAGGACTATTGGCGCCAAAACGCATGCGGCCCGTTTTTGCCGGGCATCCGGATACCCACCGCGCTGATCATTTCCAGTGACGACCAGTTCGTACTTCCAGAATACATGCCCCGGGAAGCCGCGGATAATTCACCCTACCTGTACCCGTTGTTTACGGACAAGGGCGGTCATGCGGCCTTCGTTTCCGGGCCCCTGCCCTGTTGCGCCCGGTACTGGTACGAGGAACAGTCTCTACGTTTTCTAAAAGCGATATTGAAAAGGAAACTTGGCACGCATAAGGAATGACCGGAAGATAATACCTTTTCGACATCCCATAATTCCCTGCCTTAATGATGATAGTAGCCGCCTTGATCCATCCGCCGCCATCCCCTATCTCTAAGTGGAGGGCCGGTTCGGTATAATGACCGCAGTTGTCCTGCGGTCTAAGAGAACTGACAGCCACCCCAAATCTGGTTCCCAAATTCCTATTTGGGAACCCCCTGTGCATGGACTATAAGCAACGCAAGAGAGAAACAGTGAAATCAACACGAAGATGAGAAATAGAATTTCAAGAGAGAGCAGGTTCCCAAATAGGAATTTGGGAACCAGTTTAAAATCGGCCTTGATTCAGTCCGACGGTATCCCGTATCTCCAACCAGCGACGCCGTTTCGGTATAATGACTTCAGTATTCTGTCGGAGAAACGTGCATCATGAACAAACGAATATACCTGGTATTTCTGCTCGCGCTACTCAGCACGCGACTGACGGTCGCAGCGGAAACTATTGCCCCGGACATCCTCAAAGAAATGGCGTCCGCCACAGGCGCGGCATGGATGGCCCAAACGGAACGCGGGGCGCCGCTGTCTTTTGTCTCGGCCCGGGAAGGCCTGCAGGTCGAGGAAACCACCATCCATGAGACCATTGTTCGGAGTACGGCACTGAACGGCACCCTCAGGCAGAAGCGGTTGTGGCTTCCTGATGCGGAGATGTATCTGCTGGAGACACAGATAGAAACCGCCCTCCCTGAAATTTCACCGGTAAATGTTGTTGATTGGACCTTCCTGTTCGGCGGCTTACGCGACGGGTCACACTTCAAAGCCTTGGCGCATTCGGAGGATACCTGGTACGGGTCCACCTATTGGACGGGCCCGGATTGGACCCGTGTCGGAAAGGACTGGCAGCATTCGGGCGAAAAGACATCAAGCGTCCGGCTCTTTACGGTTCCCCGCGACGGGAAGGTCGTCTTATCGGGGCGGGTCTGCAAGGCCGACACGAACGGCGGCGACGGCGTGCGCGTGAGCATCCGCCACAACGCCGAAATTATCTGGCAGCAGGAACTTGAAGCGAATGATGCCGAAGGGCTGGAACCCTCGTTGCCCCTTGAGGTACACGCGGGGGACCGGATTCGCTTTGTCGTTCACAGGCGCAACGCCATTGCCTGCGATACCACCCGCTGGGATCCGGTCATCACCTTTGAAGACGGTACCGCTTACCGCGCATCCGACGGTTTTGCGGCGCAACCGAAGGACGGCTGGTCTTACGAGATGGAACTGGAGGAGGTTGCCGGCCTGCCGCATTTCTACAGTTTCGACCGCCATTTTTGTTTTTATGAGCATCTGCTGTCGCCGGGGAAGGAGATCCTGCTGGACCATGAATCCAGCCTGCCTCTGTTCATCCTGACCGATGACAAGGATGCTTCCGGTATTGCAGGCGCCGTGCTCAATGCCTGCGCCTGGGAAATCGCGGCATCCCTTTCGGAAGCGGGAACGCTTTCGCTGCGGATCCGAAACACGGGTGGAGCCGTTCTCCCGGTCGTGGCGGCCGGCGCTTACTCGGGCACCTGGATGAATGGCGCGGCGCGGCTCGAAATGCTTCGCCAGTCAACCACAATCCATGCGGACCTCGGACCTTTCCGCGAGCGCGTGCAGCAGGCCTTTGATGCGGTTCTGGGAAACATCGAACCGCAGGCCGCTCCGGAGATCGATCTGTGGGCCTGTGTTCAGTGGGACTGGCACCTGCAGGACCGTCTCGAGGCCACACCCCAGGGCTATGAAGCGGCGGCCCACGCTGTGGAGAAGAAGGCGGCAGAACTCGCCGCGGACCGGGACGTCCGATACGCCCCCCCGGCAGGTAGCGCTGAAGCGCCGTGCGTGCGTTATCTGCGCGCCCACGGGCTGCGTAGAAAAATCGCACTGGACAATCCCTTAATGCGCTTTGGCCCGCTGATGTTCTGCAAGCGCGTACCGACTTCGTACAGCCATCTGGTCATGCAATACTTCGGCTGGCGCGCCCGGCCCGGTGGCGGCATTTTCCGCCTTGACCGGCCTGGATACTCCTTCGCGGCCCGGGACATTTTTGGAGGCGCACTTGAAAAAGGCTCCGTTCTCGAGCCTCGCCTGTCTTATGACGGCAAACGCATTCTTTTCTCCTTCGTGCAGGACGCCGGCAAGGAATATGATCCGCTGCAACTGAACAATGAGACCGATGAGGGGTTTTATCATGTTTACGAGGCAGGGGTGGACGGCACCGGCCTCCACCAGATTACGCGGGGCCCCTATGATGACCTGATGCCGGCGTACCTTCCGGACGGCGGCATGGTATTCTCCTCCACGCGAAGGAAAGGCTATGCACGGTGTTTCGGCGCCCAATTCAGCCCGCGCTGGCATGTCTATGCGCTGCACCGCATGGACGCGGACGGCGGCAACCTGCGGCCTCTCTCCTTCCACGACACCAACGAATGGTTCCCGGCGGTGTCGAACACGGGCTTGATCCTGTACAGCCGCTGGGACTACATCGACCGTGACGCCGTCACCCATCAGAATCTCTGGGCGACCCGTCCCGATGGCACCAATCCTGCGGCGATCTGGGGCAATGCCGTGGACAAGCCCCATTGCACCTTCCAAATCCAGCCCATTCCCGAAAGTTCCAAAATCGTATTCACGGCGTCCGCTCACCACTCCATTACCGGCGGTCCCATTGTCGTGGTTAACCCGGATGTGGACAATAACAGCCTGGACGCCCTGACGCGCATTACGCCCGGCATTCCCTTTCCGGAAGCCGAGTCCATGGATATCCGGGAATATTACGATGCGCCGTGGCCCTTGTCCGAGAAGTATTTCCTGGCGAGTTACAGCCCGTGGCCCCTGGTGTGGGAACCCGGCGCCAATCTTCCCCACGCGCTGGGTATTTACCTTATCGATGTCTTCGGCAACCGCGAACTGCTCTACCGCGACCCCGTCATTGGCAGCACCAACGCCTGCCCGCTCGCGCCGCGTCCCATTCCCCCGGTCCTGCCCAGTACCCTGCCGCCGGACGCGGACGATCAGGGCGAAATCCTGGTTGCCAATGTGTATGAGGGATTGGACGCTGCCGCCCAGGGTCTTATCAAAGAAATCCGGGTAATCCAAATCTTTCCGAAAACGACCCCGGTGGGAGGAACGCCCCCCATCGGCCTCGCCTTGGAGGAGAACGCAAGGGCCGTGCTGGGATCGGCGCCCGTGGAGCCCGACGGTTCCGTTCATGTTACGGTGCCCGCGCGGAAACCCCTTCTCTTCCAACTGCTGGATAAGAACGGCATGGCCTACCAGACCATGCGCTCCCTGACCTACCTGCAGCCCGGCGAGAAGATTTCCTGCATCGGCTGCCATGAAAACCGCAGGGATGCGCCTTTGGCCGGGGTGCCCCTCGCCGCGCGGCGGCCTCCGTCCCGGCTCCTCCCGAAGGACTACGAGAACGAACCCTTTTCCTATGTCCGGATGGTGCAGCCTATTCTGGACAAGCATTGCGTCCGGTGCCATGGCAGCCCTGAACTCCAGGGAAACCTGGACCTGACCGGCGGGCCGCTCAACGGGTACACCACCTCCTACTGGGCCCTGTGCGGCGACAAGGATTTCGCGGGCACGAACACGAATCCCGACACGGCGGCGGCCGCACTGGTGCCGCGCTTCGGCATGCGCAACCAGGTACAGGTCACCCCGCCGGGTGGCCTGTACGGCGCCCGCGGCAGCAGGCTGATTGCGTTACTCCGCGACGGCCACCAGGAAGTGTCCCTGGACGCGGAGGAGTTCTGGCGGCTTGCCCAATGGATCGACTGCAACGCGATTTTTTACGGCGCCTATCTGCCTAAAGAGCAGGAGAGACTGTTGCGGGGAGAGCGCCTGCCCATGCCGGCACTGCAATAGAGATGAAACGAGGAACGATGCAGTACAAATCGCGTGTTTACGCTGTAGATCGCAATAGGAAAAGAGGACTCAACGCCCTGCGCTTTGCCAGAAGATGAGTGTCTGTGATCATCCATTTATCAACAATTGTGTTACCTAAAGAACAATGGTACAAATTGGGTAGTTATGGGAAATAGGACAATATGTCCTGTTGCATTTTCTACAATATCCGGCTTCATTAAAATTTTGGGGTTTCTTGGGCTGCCGCCAGCATTCCTAAAATTTTTTTGGAATTGACCACAATTTTTAATTGTATTTGTGGTTATCTCTAAAAATTTTATTTCTCGAAGCGTATAAGCGGTTTTTCGCCTACGAGACCTTACCCCTCTATTAATGCGTTCAATTTCGTACTGTGATGTTCCACCTTTTTGAATATCATGCCAGCGTTTGAATGAACCATTTTCGTCATTGTAAGTAGCCTCGCCGACTGCCAAGATCAGTCCTACAGAACCATAATCTTCAATTGCTGCGATAATGGCATCCACATCATTTACTATAATGTCGTGAGTTGAAGCGTTAATTACGTGCGCTTTAAAGTCCCATGGAATATTTTTATGACCATCGAATGTAGTATTACCATATCGGCGCCCAGGCATTTCCATCTTGTTCCGTAAGAATTTCTCGCAACAGAACTGAAAATAAAATCCTATCCATTCCATTTGTCTCCAATGAGGGTAGTTCGCGCTTTTCATCTCAGCAATACATTCGCGCCCATCCCAACAATGTCTAATTTCAGCATGCAATATATCACCAAGTACTTTGGCATCATCGCAAAAACTCATTTTGTCTCCTTAAAATAAATCTATTTGTGTCGCCGCTATCGGTTTATTACTTGAAATTCGATAGGATCCACTTTCAAGTCTTTCTTTGGCAAAATCGCAATATTCCTTTACAATTTCAAATCCAATGTACTTTCTTCCGTTTTGTTTGCTGAGTACAGCCACTTGACCTGACCCCATAAATGGATCTAATACGACATCATTTTCTTCACTCGTATAGTGAAGAATTTTTAAAATGAGATCTGCCGGAAGTTTTGTGGGTGTTTTTTTGTCACCATGCCAATACTCACGTTTAATGTTCCAAACATCTTCCAAATCCTGATAGCGAAGGCTACCTCCATTCTTGTCTCTTTCATCAGCGGTATAACGCGCGCTGTTAAAGAATTTTCTTTTCTTGTCGTCTTTACACAGGAAAAGACAGTGATAGTGGGAGGTTACAAATCGACGCTTACATACAACACCAAACTGATATTTCCAAATTATGTGATTAACCGTTATAAAGCCAACTTCATCTGCTGCTATAAGAATATCCTTCAAGTTGTTCCAACCAGAAAATACAAAAGCACTACTGGATTCTGAAAGTACTCGATAAGCCTCTTTCATCCAACACCTCGTGAATTTTAAGTAGTCATCAGCA
This sequence comes from Candidatus Hydrogenedentota bacterium, assembly GCA_022706235.1. Classification (GTDB taxonomy): domain Bacteria; phylum Hydrogenedentota; class Hydrogenedentia; order Hydrogenedentales; family CAITNO01; genus JAAYBJ01. The sequence continues at coordinate 20,591 of JAKJCY010000063.1, forward strand.
TTAATTTCGTTATACCCAGATAAAACGCGATCTTGGGTTCTGTTATAGTTTGCGCGGTGTGCTTTAAAATCAATGGCAAACGGTGGGTCAGTTAATAATAAATCAATTGAATTATTAGGAAGCAATTGCATTCCAACTAAACAATCCATGTTGTATATGTCGTTTATTTTTAATACATCACTTCTTATCGCTTTTTCTTCCATTGTCATACCTTTTTATGTGACATTATTCAGTTTAGAAACAGACACCTCGTTGATGATAAGAGAATTGTGTAGTGAAAATAAAGTTTATTCACAGCACCACCGAGACGACATTACTTGGAATGCTGGTACCGGTGGCGTTTATAGCGATTATACGGTATTCGAGTTGGATATAGCGAGGTTGGTTTGTGAGCGTGATTTCGGTGGTAAGGGCCATGCCTTCCTGGGACCAGTCGGTGAATTTTTGACCGGGAAGTTGCTGGCGACGGAGGACGACGTAAGACCGCACCACACCGCCTTTGCCAGGGGCGGGGGCTTTCCATTCGAGTTCGACGACGCCGGGACCACGGGACATGGCTTCGAGGGATCGGGGTTGGGAGGGTTTGCGGACTTGCCCGCCGTAACGTTCTTCGGTCCAGTTGATATGTTTCAGCTGGAGGGGATTGTCTTTGGTGTCGACCTCGGAGCGTTTGAGTTGTTGTTTCATTTTGCGGACTAGAGCGCGGAAGGCTTTGTCTTTGACTTCGGTGGCGAGTGCGACATCGGCTTTGTAGCATCCCGCGACGATGACCTGGTTGGTGTAGTCTATGCGGGCGTTGGTGAGCGCGGCGACGTCGGCATGGGGGAAGACAGCGGGGTGGTCGGTGTACCCAGCGATCATCTGGTTGACCAGGGCGAAGATGTCGGCTTCTTTTTTGGGAAAACGAGGCATGGTTTTAATTGATAATGGATAATGGATAATGGATAATGGATAATGGAAAATGGAAAATTGAGAATTGATAATTTAAGAAATTGAGAATTGATAATTTAAGAAGTAGAGGATGGGGCGGTCGCGGCGCGTTTATGGTGCGGCGCCGCCCCATCCGGTGGATTCGGTTAGAGTACGACGGCGACGGTGTTGCTGGGGATACTGTTGCCGCCGATGTTGACGGCGATGACACGGTATTCCAGCTGGACGCCCCGGGGTTGGTCGGTGACGGTGGTTTCGCTTTCGAGGGCGGTGGCCACCTGGTGCCAGGCGCCGAACTCGCCGCCGCCGGCGGGTTGTTCGCGGCGTTCGATCAGGTAGGAGCGGACGGCGCCGCCGGTGCCGCGGGCGGGGGCTTTCCAGTCGAGGAACACGGTGGTGGGTCCCTGAATGACGGGGTCGAGGTCGCGGGGCTGTCCGGGGGGCGTGCTGGGCGTGGGAACGGTCTTGGGCCCCCAGCCGATAAGGGTGAGCTGCTGGGGATTGGCGGTGGTGTCCACTTCGGACAATTTGAGCTGGTTGTTCATGACGGCTTCGAGATCGTCCAGCTTGAGGTCCTTGGCCTCGGTGGCGAGCTGGGCGAGGGCCAGTTTGTCGGTCTGGTCGTGCTTGGCCGTGGTGAACGCGTCCAGAGCGGCGGTGAGGCCCGCGACATCCGCCGAGGTGAATATCGTGGGGTTGGCGGTGTACCCGGCGATCATGGCGTCGCACAGGGCGACTACATCGGTTTCTTTCTTCGGAAATGCTGGCATAGGAACCTCCTTTTCGGGGCCTCTGTGCGCCCCGGTGAGCCAATTTACACTATTCCCGACGTAAGTCCAGCATATCCAATGCGTTATTGCGGCGGGAAACACAAAAACACCAATTGCGGAACGATTTTTCCGGCGGAAAAATGGTTTTTCCGCTGGAAAAATGACGTAGCGGGGAGCAGATTCATTTTTCCGCTGGAAAAATGACGTAGCGGCGAGCAGATTCATTTTTCCGCTGGAAAAATGATGTAGCGGCGTGCAGATTCGTTTTTCCGCTGGAAACATGGTTTTTCCGGCGGAAACAGGACGAAGGAAACACGACAACGGCTTTTTCCCCCGGGAAAAGGTCGCGTGTGTTGTCTGCATGGATGCCCCCTCGCAGGCGTTTGAATCTCATCGTAGAAGTGATGATCCCCCTGATTCAACTGTCCCCCGACCCGAAGCCGGGCCGATTGTGGTTAGTATACTATGAGGGGTGCGCAGAGGTCAATCCTTTTTTTACGGGGGCGTTGCCCGCAACCCAAGCAAAACAACTGCATCTGAGCAAAAAATGGGACTACCTGCGGCGCATGCGGAAACCCTGAGCGATATATTTATTCCTCAATCACGGCGGAGGCTGTCCCGGATTTTTTGCGGGCGTGATGTACAAGACCGAAAAATGTGATGGGCCTGAATCGTGCCCGGAGTGACGCAACCCCCTTGGGGTAGGCAGGGTGGGGGGGG
>JAKJCY010000064.1 GCA_022706235.1 Candidatus Hydrogenedentota bacterium
TGATTGTTACCGCTCCAGCCTCAGCGATGGCTGCCGCCCCGGATTGGCGGCCTTTCTTTTCCCTGTTGGACCAGGCCGCTGCCCGGCGCCAGGTACTCCTCATTTCGGATGATGCACCGCTGGCCCTTGCCGCCCGGGCAAGCGGATGGTCCACCCTGGCAATATAGGCGGCAGTGCGACCTTCCTTCCCGTGAAACAAAAGCGTATGCGCCCTGTCCACGATAGGCGTTCCGCCGATTCTGTTTGCGAAGGTGAAAGCCGATAACGTACCATATTCCTCAGCGGCGTTGTACCAGAACATCCGGCGCGAGCCATCCTTTTTCCCGCCGCACAGTTCTTGATGCCCGCCTCAGGCGTTTTTTTTCTGAAAAGAGGGGCCTCCCTCATATCCGTCAACCTAAAAGTGTGTTTTCTCAGGAACAATCATGGCAGCAACAGCACCGGGAAAGGCCCTGCTCAGCGCGCAGGAAGTTTCGAAGAGCTTCGGCGCCCAGCAGGTGCTCCAACACCTTTCCCTGACCATACATGAAAACGACCGCATCGGGTTGATTGGCCGGAACGGGTCCGGAAAATCAACCTTGCTGCGCATTCTTGCCGGGTTGATGGAGCCGGACGCGGGCATTACCACGCGCGCCCAGGGCATACGCGTGGCATTGCTGGAGCAGCACTGCTCCCTGTCCACGGAACAAACCGTCGGAGATGCCCTGGAGGCGGCGACTGCCGGCTTGCGCGCGTTGCTGCTGCAATGGCGGGAAGCCCACGAACGCCTCGCCCACATTCCCCATGGCGGGCAGGCCTATGATGCTCTGGAACAGGAGTGCCATGATTTAGAGCACTGCATTCAATTCGCCCAGGCATGGCACCTGGACACCGAACTCAAAAAGATTTCCGCCGAACTGCGCCTGCCGCCGCCCGGGACATCACTCGTTTCCCTGTCGGGTGGGGAACTGCGGCGCGTGGACCTGGCGGCCAAACTGCTGTCCCACCCGGACGTGCTGCTGCTGGACGAACCGACCAACCATATCGATACGGAAAGCGTGGCCTGGATTGAACGATTTCTGGAAAGCTACGCGGGCGCCTGCATTCTTGTGACCCATGACCGCTATTTCCTCGACCGGGTAACCAACCGTATCGTGGAAATCAGCAACACCTCCATGCTCAGTTTTCCGGGGAACTACGAGCGTTTCCTCGAGTACAAGGTGACCGTGGAGGACGTACAGGCACGCACCGAGTCCAACCGGCTGGCCTTGATCAAGCGGGAATTGGCCTGGTACCGGCGCGGCCCCAAGGCACGGGGCACCAAGGCAAAGGCGCGCATCACCCGCCTGATGGAAACCCAGGAGAAGGGCCCGCCGCCTGCGCGCAAGGAATTCGCTTTCGCCATTCCCGAACCGGAACGCTTGGGCAAGGATATCCTCGAAGCACGTCTGGTCACCCACGGCTACGGTGACCGACTGCTCTTCCGGCACTTTTCCCTCTTCATGCAGAAGGGTATGCGTGTGGGCGTCATGGGCTCGAACGGCTGCGGCAAGTCCACCCTGCTTCGGATACTCATGGGCCGGGAGAACCCACAGTCGGGGGATATCCTCATCGGCCCTTCCACCCACTTCCTCTATGTGGACCAGGTCCTGGCCGATATGGACCCTGAGATGCGCGTGCTGGATTTCGTGTCGGACGGGCAACGGCATGTTGAAGTCGGACGCCAGCGCATCCATGTCCCGTCTTATCTGGAGTCTTTCCTGTTCGACAAGAGTTGCGCCGAAATGCGGTTGGACCGCCTGTCGGGCGGTGAGCGACGGCGTGTGGACCTGGCGAAAAAACTGTTGCGCGGCGGCAATTTCATCGTCTTCGACGAACCCACCAATGATTTGGACCTTTACACGCTGCGGGTTCTTGAAGAAACCGTTGAATGCTTCGATGGTTGCGCCCTCATCGTCAGCCATGACCGCTATCTGCTTAACCGCCTGTGCACCCACATGCTCATCTTCGAGGAATCCGGTGCCATCGTGCAAATTACGGGTAATTACGATGATTACCTGCTTTACTGCGAACGGCGGCGCGAAGAGGCAAAACAGAGCCGGGCACAACAAGCCAGGCCCGCGCGTCCGGCGGTCCCTGTGAAACGCCCGGGGCTCACCTATCACGAAAAGCAGGAACTCGCCGGGATGGAACAATCCATCCTGGACGCCGAAGAACAGGTGGCCCGGCTTCAGGAAGCGGTCAACGCACCCGGATTCTATGGACGGGACTTCACTGAAACACAAGCGGTTCTGCAACGTTTAAAGGAAGCGGAAGCGGAAGTGGCGCGCCTGTACCAGCGCTGGGAAGCCCTGGAAACGGGTCGCTGATTCACGCCCCGGCAGGCCTGGTTCCCGGTCGGATCTGAAACGGGCCAGACCATTGCGGCCCTTTCCGCGATAGCACTTCTGCAGGCCGCTTCCCGAAGCATTCTTTATCCGCCTGCCCCACCCACCTGCCCCCGCGAACAACACTTCCTTGTACACGCCAACATTCCAAAGAATACGGTAACACCACAGTACAGTATACTTATTTATAGTTTTATTCATCTAAATAAACTGCGCTTCATGATTGTTAATTCTGACTATTTAGTTGCTACAAGAAAGAATTGCTATTTTAAAAGTAATATGATAAACTTTATTTAAATTAAAAAAGCACGATATGTACTAGCCGTATCAACAAACCAAAGATACAAGGACGCGCACCGATATGGACACTTTAACTGAGACAGAGGCCATCACGGCTCCTGGGTATTGTGATATCAAGCAGTCCTTTGCCCGGCTTGGTGAAAAGCCGGACTCCCTCGTCGGCCTGGTGGACGCTGCCACGCTTTTGGTCAATGCATTTCTTCGTAATGATACGGAGTACAGGGTCATGCTGTATCTTGCGGATAAGAAAGCGGGTGGGTTGCGCCTCATGGAAACGCGCGGACAATTCAGTCGAGAGTTCCTGCAGGAGGAGGCCTTCGTACCCTTCGGCCAATGCCTTTGCGGGCTCGCCGCTGTAAGCGGCGAAGTGCTGATTTGCAGAAACTGCTATGAAGACCCGCGCCATGAAACCCGCTGGTACGGCATGGGCGCGCATGGCCATTATGTCATACCGCTGCTCTATAGCGACTGCGTGCTGGGCGTATTGACGTTTTACACGCAGGCGGGGGTGGACATCGACGACATGCAAAAAGCATTTCTGGCACGCGTGGGAATGCAGATCGGCAAAGCTCTTTTTCTGTGGCTTCAGGAAAGGTCCCGGAATCGAGCACCCTTTTAACTCCTCCAACAAGGCGTCGGATCTATATATTATGGGGGAAACGCAGACTGCCATGTGTTTCGGACAGAAAGTTGTCGGAAGAACAATGGCGGGCCTGCACTGCCTGCTCTTGTTGTTCCGGCGCACTTCACCGGTGTTCCGGTTAACATGTGAGAATCCAGAAGGCTTCCGCAATCAGTGCGTTAACGCACTGAATTTTCCCTTGCTAAGAACGTCTGTTTACTCCATTCAATAGCAACAGATTAGCAGTACCCGTCATTGCGAACGAAGTGAAGCAATCTCTTTTGTAGTGAACCTGTAGTACGCTGAGAGCGCTTGGCTCGTTACGAAATTGTATTTCGTAACGCAATTGCACGCGAAGTTGTACTTCGCACCTCTGTGATAGGTACGTTGCCTCAGCATCCACACCCTGGCGGTCGCGAAATAGACTTTCGCACCCGCGAAGTTCCACTTCACAATTCTGGTCAAACTCCGGAATACACAGGAAGGACCGATGCAAAAAGGGAAATAGAATTTCAAGAGAGATGACGTTCCCAAATGGAATTTGGGAACGAGGGAATAGCAACAGATTAGCAGTACCCGTCATTGCGAACGAAGTGAAGCAATCTCTTTTGTAGTGAACCTGTAGTACGCCGAGAGCGCTTGGCTCGTTACGAAATTGTATTTCGTAACGCAATTGCACGCGAAGTTGTACTTCGCACCTCCGTGATAGGTACGTTGCCTCAGCATCCACACCCTGGCGGTCGCGAAATATACTTTCGCACCCGCGAAGTTCCACTTCACAATTCTGGTCAAACTCCGAAATACACAGGAAGGACCGACGCAAAAAGGGAAATAGAATTTCAAGAGAGATGACGTTCCCAGATGGAATTTGGGAACGATGGATATAAACAAGAAGGATTTTCAGATAGCACTACGATTAGGGGGTCACGCTTTCATAGAACCAGGCTTCGGGAAGAATCTTCAACTGCAGGGAAAGGCCGCCGGTATAATTGAAATAGGTTACAAGCGCCTCGTCCTTCACCCAGGTCACCGCCGGATAGGCCCAGGCGTCGCCCGGAGCTTCCTCGATGTTCCGGAAACTCCCCCACGTCTTGCCTTCATCTTTGGATAACGCGGCGGTAAGGGGCGTGCGGTGTCCGGCGCCCGGGTTATGATTCCAGACGGCCAGCAAGTCGCCCGTGGAAGGCACCCGGCTCAGGGAGACCGGCGCGGCGGTGCCTTTGAGGTCAGACAGTTGCGGCTCGGTCCAGTGTTCACCGCCGTCGCTGGAGAAACTCTGATATTGTCCGCCCATGCCGGTGCGCGTCAGCATCAGCACGCGCCCGTCTTTCAGTTCGATACAGGCGGGCTCCCAGGAACCCTGTTCCGGCTTGATACGCTGGCTCTCCCGCCACGTGGCGCCGTCATCATCGGACAGGTACACATAGCTGTCCCCCTTCTCCCAGGCCTCCAGCAGGATGCGCCCCGTCTTCAGGCGAATGCAGCGCCCGTTGGTCAGTCCGGTATATTTGCCCGCTTCACTGAGCTGTTTCGTGCCGCCGAAAGTGGCGCCCTCATCTTTGGACACGCGCATCATGACGCGGCAATCGGAGTCTTCCGTGTTCTTCTGGCAATAAAAAAGGGCAATGCTGTTGTCTTTCAGGCGCAGGAAATTCACTTCCATGACATTGCAGCCGCCGTCATTCTCCACCAGTGTGTACTGATCACCCCAGGTGCGGCCGCGATCCTTCGAAATCTTGCCCGCCAGCCGCGCCGGACCATGGTCCGCGCCGTTGCCCGCATAAAATTCCGTCCAGCCCAGCAACAGCCTGCCCTCCGAAAGGGGGATAATCGCCGCCTCCGAGTTGCGCGGGTTGTCCGGCTTCACCGGGGCCACGATCACATGCACCGGTTCCGCCGCAGTCGCCGCCAGAGTCAGCAGCACACAAAACGCAATTTGTATCAATTGCATAACGGTTCCTTTCCAGGGTTGTAACTCCGGTGATTCCCAATAATTCCGGGGACAGCCATTCATGAGCCCTGTGGCTCCCCCGTAAACGATGAGACGGTGAGGGAATTTCTGCAATATTCTTAAAGCGACTGAAAGCCGGTTCCATATTACGTTTTTTAAGGCCGTGTACGCAACGTCGCTTTGACAGCCCGCTCAATTATTACAGCATCCATTCATTGTGGCAGAACTACCCAACACTGCGGCGGGGCTTCGTCCGCATTGGACTTGTAAAATCCAGCCTTCTGCCATAAATACGCGGCGCGTATGGCATACGCCATTGGGTTGACGCCCAGTTGCCAGCCCGTCAAATAGGCTGTTGCTTCCTCCATCTTCAGAAACCAGTCTTTGTCCAGATCGGCCGGGTGCGTTTCGCCCTCGTTTTGGGGGGTATCGAAGTAGGTGAATGCCCCCCCAAGCGTTCCACTGCCACCGTCAGGATTGATGACAGTCACGTCAACCGTGCCAGGCACATGCTCCGGCAACGTACAACTTGCCGAAAATAGGTTGTTTTCGTGTTCACTTACAATCACATTTGTCGCATCGGTTTCGCCAAACAATACCCGGGTTTCCCCTGTGGTTACGAAGCTGCCGCCATAGACGGAGACCTCAACACCCCCGTTCACCGGACCGCCTGTTGGCGTAACAAACATAACCGCCGGTGGATTGGTCTCAAGATAAGTAAAGGCCGCTTCCAGCGTACCCGTGCCGTCATCAGGATTAATGACGGTCACATCAACGGTTCCAGGCGCATGCGCCGGCACGATACAGGTCAGATAGAGAAAACCGTAGCCCGAATCAATCACGTTCACATTCGTCGCCGCTGTTTCGCCGAACAATACCCGGGTCGTCCCTGTGGTCATGAAATTACTTCCATGAATGTTGACCTCAATACCGCCCGTGCTAAGTCCTATGGATGGATGGATGGATGAAATTACCGGTGCGTCGTTGTCAAGCGTGGACAATGCGGCTGCCGTCGTACTATCGTGAACGGTATTGACGGAACCTTTTGTCGGAGAAACGTACGGAACCTCCGGAGCTGCAATCCCATAACCGGTCGCACCCATCAAAAAAAGAAAAACTAAAAATTTGTGCATGAGTAGAGCCTTTCTCTTTCAACTATCGCAATTATAACATTTTTGCGAAAGAAAAGCAATAAGGTTATTTCAGGGACAGACTACGAAATAGATTGCACACGACGTTTTAGTGTGCTATACTTTTGTCATGAGCAGAGTAGCACGCATCGTTGTACCCGGGTATCCCCACCACATCACACAACGTGGGAATCGGCACGGTAATATTTTTGAGACGGACGGGGACCGTGAAGCCTACCTTCGGTTCTTAGGCAAGTATGCGGCACAACACGGTTTATCCCTGTGGGCCTATTGCCTGATGACGAACCACGTTCACCTGGTAGCGGTTCCCGGGGAGGAGCATTCCCTGGGACATGGGTTACGGGATACGCATACCGTATACGCGATGTATTTCAACAGCCGCACCTCGCTTTCCGGACATGTGTGGCAGGGCCGGTTTTACTCCTGCCCGTTGGATGACACCCACTTGTGGGCGGCAGTCCGGTATGTGGAGCGTAATCCGGTGACGGCGGGATTGGTAGAACACGCTGCGGACTATCGCTGGTCAAGCGCGGCGGTCCATTGCGGTGTACGTTATGACGCTCTGTTGTCCGGCGAATTTCCACCGTCCGGCGTCATAACGGACTGGTTGGCGTGGCTGGCCCAACCGGAGGAAGAAGAACTGGTGGCGCGCATACGCAAAGAAACCAGCACCGGCCGTCCCTGTGGAGATGCCACTTTTCTCGACCAGATTGAAACGCAGTTAAACCGTTCTGTCCGTCCGCAGAAACGCGGCCCCAAGCCCAAACAAGTCCCTGAACACGACGCCTTAAAACCATCTCAAGGCAGGGATTACAGCCTATGAAGCGTTTATTTCGTAGTCTGTCCCTGTATTTACAATGACCACCTATCAGCCCGATATCACGGACAGCATTCTGGAAAGCATCTCCGACGGTGTCTTCACCGTGGATGAGGCCTGGAAGGTGACTTCTTTTAATCGCGCGGCGGAAGAGATCACGGGAATTCCCCGGGAGGAGGCGCTGGGCAAGCGCTGCTGGGAAGTGTTCCGGGCGAGCATGTGTGAAATGGACTGCGCCCTGAAACATACCATGGACACGGGCAAGCGCATCATCAATCGTTCCTGTTACATCATAGACGCGGGTGGACAGCGCATCCCTATTTCGGTGTCGACGGCGCTGCTGCGCGACGCGGACGGCCAGGTCATCGGCGGCGCGGAAACCTTCCGTGACCTGAGCCTGGTGGAGGAGCTGCGCAAGGAAATCACGGGACGCTTTCAAATCGGGGACATGGTCAGTCACAGCGCCCTGATGCGCCGTCTTTTCGACGTGCTCCCCCAGATCGCCGCCAGCGACAGCAGCGTCCTGATCCAGGGTGAAACCGGCACCGGCAAGGAACTGCTGGCCCGCGCCGTTCACAGCATGAGCCGGCGCGCCGAAGGTCCCTTTGTCGCCGTCAACTGCGGCGCCCTGCCCGACACGCTCCTGGAAAGTGAACTGTTCGGCTACAAGGCCGGGGCCTTTACCGGCGCGGACAAGGACAAACCCGGGCGTTTCGCCGCGGCGGAGGGCGGCACCTTGTTCCTGGACGAAATCGGCGATATCACCCCGGCGCTCCAAGTGCGGCTGCTGCGGGTGCTGCAGGAACATATCTACGAGCCGCTGGGCTCCAACACGCCGGTACGGACCGATGTGCGGCTTATTACCGCCGGGAACCGGGACCTGGCCGAGTTAGTGGAAACGGGCGGCTTCCGCCGAGATTTGTATTACCGTATCAACGTGGTGCGTCTGGAACTGCCGCCCCTGAGAAAACGCAAGGAGGACGTGCCCCTCCTCGTGGAACATTTCATCGTCCGCTTCAATCGCGTGCAAAACCGCGATATCCAGGGTGTTACCTCCGCGGCCATGGCCGTGCTCATGGCCCACGATTACCCCGGCAATATCCGGGAACTGGAAAACATCATTGAACACGCCTTTGTTCTCTGCGCCGCCAATAAAGACATCGATATTCCCTGTCTGCCGGATTACCTGGCCAGGCGCGCGCACCCGGACACCGGTCCGGTGCCCATGGGTGATGCCCGAAAAGCCCTGGAAGCTCAATTAATCCTGGAAACCTTGGAGCGCAACCACGGGAACCGCCAGGCGGCGGCCCGGGAACTGGGCATGCATAAAAGCACGCTCTTCCGTAAGATGCGCGCGCTTCATCTTCCCTATGCCCGTCCTGCCAGCCTGCCCAAGAAGTCGCAATAACGCCACCTACAAAGCCCATACAATCGCAGTTATGCGACCTTTAAAAGTAATCGCGAGATGATATCCCCACGCCCGTAGGCCGTATCCTGTTGAATTCATTGGTCTTCGGTTATTCACACCCTGTTTCATCACGTTGGCACGACATATGCTTTCCCAAATTTAGACATCCTGACCTCGACCGGGTTTGATAATGATATTTCGGAATTCCTGTTGGCACTTTTTTGCGGTCCTCTTCGTATAAGCCGCAAGAAAGGGACAGACAACGAAATAGCCAATGTCAGCAAAGTACTTGTATCCTTGGGTTACTCATGGCTATTTCGTCATCAGTCCCTTTTTGCTCCATTTTTTTTGTCTGTTACGAGTGCCATACGCGATTCCGACGAGGTCAGAAAGTCTGAAATTCAGGATGCAAGTAAGCACTATGAAAGTTGCCATTCCCATATGGAACGGTCGGGTATCACCGGTCTTCGACACAGCAGGCGGTCTGCTGGTGGTTGAAACGGACGGCGATCAGGCGGTTCAACAAGCCCATGAAACGCTGGGCGCCAAATCGCCGCGCGAGCGGTTGGAACTCCTGCAGGACCTGCAGGTGAATACCCTGATTTGCGGCGCCGTTTCCCGATTTCTCGCGGAGTTGATTACCGCGGCGGGAATAGAACTGGTGCCCTTCATCGCCGGCGATGTGGAGGAGGTATTGGATGCCTTCCTGCGTGACGGCCTGTCGGAACCGGCTTTTGCCATGCCCGGCTGTAGGGCGGCGGGACGCCGTGGACTGGGAATGTGCGACATAACACAAGGAGAACAGATCATGTTTGGTGGACGAGGCGGTGGCATGGGGCGCGGTGGCGGTATGGGCCGCGGTGGTGGCATGGGACCCGGCGGCGGCAAGGGCCGAGGCGGAGGCCGGGGGGCGGGAGCAGGCCGTGGCCAAGGACGCGGGATGGCTCCCGGATACCAGGGCATGGCGCCTGCGACAGACACGGGGGATGATCTATGCGTGTGCAGCCAGTGCGGCTTCTCCCAGCCCCATGAGCGCGGTGTGCCCTGCACTGAAATAAGGTGCTCCAAGTGCGGGGCGGCCATGGTGCGCGGTGAACGCACATGACCCTGGAGATGTGCGCATCCGGATGCCGGGTCCAGGGCAGATGCCTCGGTGCAAAAGCCAACCGTAACCGGGTGCGCGTCTGTTGCTTCATGCCGCATGGCTTGAAAATAGTATTCCAATAAACAGTTTCATGAAAACGGGCGCAGCCCGAAAAGAAAGGAGACCTATCATGCCAGGTGGAGACAGGACAGGACCCAGGGGCATGGGCCCCAGGACAGGACACGCGGCGGGGTTCTGCGCGGGATTTCAACAGCCCGGCTATATGAACCCGGTTCCGGGTCGCGGCGCCGGGCGCGGCGGCGGATGTTTCGGCGGCGGCGGCCATGGACGGCGCAACTGGTTTTATGCCACCGGCCTGCCCGGCCGGGCGCGCGGTGCGTGCGGGTATACTACCCCGGCGATGCCGGGCGTCCCTTCCGAATCACAGGCGCTGAAAGGGCAAGCCGAGTTGCTGCAAAGCCAGTTGGACCTTGTAAACCAGCGTATTAATGAACTTGAAGCAAAAACAAACAAGTAAACCTTTCCGGCCCACCGGTGCATAAAGCGTGCGTCCGGCGGGACGGAATCAACCCCAAAAGGGAACAACACATGGAAGAACAGGCAAGAATACCGCTTATTGGCGAAAAGGCGCCGTGCTTCATCGCGGAAACAACCCAGGGGCCAATCCGCTTTCCGGAAGACTACAAAGGCAGCTGGGTGATTTTCTTTTCCCATCCGGCCGACTTTACCCCGGTATGCACGACGGAGTTTATGGCGTTCGCGTCCATGCAGCCGGAGTTTGAATCGCTGAACTGCAAGTTGATCGGACTTTCCATTGACAGCACCTACAGCCATATCGCATGGCTGCGCACGATCAAGGAAAAAATCACCTTAAACAACGTGAGCGGCGTGGAAGTGACCTTCCCCGTCATCAGCGACCTGACCATGGAAGTGTCCAAGGCTTTCGGTATGCTGCAGCCTTCCGCCAGCAACACACAGGCGGTGCGCGCGGTGTTCATCATCGATCCTGAAGGCATTGTCCGAGCGATTCTCTACTATCCGTTGAGCAACGGCAGGAACATGGAAGAAATCAAGCGGTTGCTGATCGCCCTGCAGACCTCTACGAAACATGGGGTCGCCACGCCGGCGAACTGGAAACCGGGCGATGACGTTATTGTGCCGCCCCCAGGTTCCTGCGGCAGCGCCAAGGAACGGGTGCAGTCGCCCGACCCGGACATGAAGGTGCTGGACTGGTTCCTCACCTTCAAGAAATGCCCCAAGTGAAACGGATAGGCATCATTATCTGTGCACGATATCGGGATTGCGGGGGCGGAAAATGCTTTCGCGCGCTGCGCGAGCGGCGCGGGGCGTTTTCCGCCTACCCCCCCGATGAACCGGTGGAAATCGTGGGATATTCGACCTGCGGCGGCTGTCCGGGCGGCAACGTGGAATACGTGCCGGCGGAAATGAAGAAAAATGGCGCGGAAATCATCCATCTCGCCACCGGAATGGTGGTCGGATATCCCCCGTGCCCCCATCTGCGCAAGTTTAAGGCGTATATTGAACAGGCATACGAACTGCCCGTGGTGATCGGCACACACCCTATCCCGCAGAAGTATATGAAGGTCCACGAAACACTCGGTTTCTGGCGTGAAAACGGCATGGAAGAACTGATTCAGCCGTTGCTCGATGATCCGTTGGAAATCAAAACGGCCTATGATTGAGGAAAGGAAAACCATGAAGATCGCTTTTACAACCTCCGGGTGCGATATGGACGCCCCCCTGGATGCCAGGTTCGGCCGGGCCGCCAAATTTCTGGTGTATGACCTGGACAATGACACCACCGAGCTGTTGGACAATCAGCAGAACCTGAATGCCGCCCAAGGTGCGGGCATTCAGTCCGCGCAAACGGTCGTAGGCTCAGGCGCGACGGCGTTGGTGACCGGCCATTGCGGTCCAAAGGCTTTCCGTGTTCTTTCAGCCGCCGGGGTCAAGGTCTACACCGCGGAAGCGACGCCCCTCTCTGAAGCCCTCCGGATGTATCGTGAAGGAACTCTTTCTCCACTGGAATCCGCCGATGTGGAAGGACACTGGGTTTGAACAGGTCCCCCATAGATTTCCGGCCCATCGGGGTTATACACACCGGGCATGTCCATCCGGATGAAACGCCCATTCAGCCGGTGTATGCCCCGGGTTGCCTTGGCAAAGTCGAGCTGTTTCCGGAATACGGGGAAGGCCTAAGCGACCTGGACGGTTTCTCCCACATCTACCTGGTATACCACTTTCACCAGGCAAATGCCGTTCACTTGAAGGTAAAACCTTTTCTGGACGATGTGGAACGGGGTGTATTCGCCACAAGGGCCCCCTGCAGGCCCAACGCAATCGGGTTAAGCATTGTTGAACTGCTGTTCCGTAAAGACAATGTGCTTCATGTGAGTGGCGCGGACATGCTTGACGGCACGCCGCTTCTGGATATCAAGCCCTACACGGCACGGTTTGACTGTATACCCGGTACCCGAAACGGCTGGCAGGATCACCTTGACGAGCAAACGGTGCGTGATCGCGCAGGCAACAATAAAGCCCTGAAAGGGGCTTCCTAGAGAACAGGTATAGAAGGCGGTTCCCTGTGGAGAGAACCGCCGGGCGAAAATTTCGAGTCAGCATGCCCTTTCCATGACGGAAGGGACAGGTACAGTGTGTCCAACGACACATTCAAGGAAAAGTATCCATGTACATACCGAGTAAAATCTTTCTGACACGGGGTGTCGGGCGTCATCGTGAAAAACTGTCCAGCTTCGAAATGGCGCTCCGGGATTGCGGTATCGCCCAGTTCAACCTGGTGCGCGTATCAAGTATTTATCCGCCGGGGTGCAAATTCGTGAAGCCCGAGAAAGGCCTGGCGGAAATGAAACCCGGCCAGATCGTGCATGTGGTAATGAGTGAAAGCGCCACGAACGAGCCCAGGCGCCTGATCGCGGCTTCGGTGGGTGTGGCCATTCCCAAAGACTCCGGCCAGTTCGGATACTTGTCCGAGCATCACAGCTGCGGCCAGACCGGCCAGAAAGCGGGAGACTACGCGGAAGACCTTGCCGCGGAAATGCTCGCGACTGTCATGGGGGTCGAATTCGATCCGGACAAAAGCTGGGACGAGAAGCGTGAGATTTGGCGCATCAGCGGGAAGTTCGTGAGAACCGCAAACTGCACCCAGGCGGCCCTGGGGGATAAGGATGGACGCTGGACCACCGTGATATCCGCGGCGGTCCTGGTACCCTGAGCGGGAAAGAGACTATGAATATTGTAATCGCTTCAGGAAAAGGCGGCACGGGAAAAACCACCATCGCGGTAAATCTCGCCTCGGTGATGGAAGGGCCCGTGGCTTATGTGGATTGTGACGTGGAAGAGCCCAACGGCCATATCTTCCTGAAGCCTGACATCACTTCCGCCACCGACACGGGCATACCTGTTCCCGTGGTGGACAAGGACAAATGCACCGGGTGCGGACGCTGCGCCCAGTCCTGTCGTTTCAACGCGCTGGCCTGCGTCAACGGCAGGGTGCTTGTATTCGCGGAATTATGCCACGGTTGCGGCGGATGCATGCTGTCCTGCCCGGAAAAAGCCATCTCCGAGGCCGGCCATGTCATCGGCGTGGTAGAAACGGGGCATACGGGCGGTATCGCCTTTGTCCAAGGCCGCCTCAATGTGGGCGCCGCGATGTCGCCGCCCCTGATCCGCGCTGTAAAAGCGGCCGCGCCGTCAAAAGGAACCGTAATTTATGACGCCCCTCCCGGCACTTCCTGCCCCGTCATTACCACCGTGCGGGACAGCGATGTGGTCGTGCTGGTCACCGAGCCAACACCCTTCGGACTCCATGACCTGAAACTTGCCGTGGAAACGGTGCGCCAGATCGGCATTCCCTTCGGGGTGGTAATCAATCGATCGGATATCGGCGATGACCGGGTGCGGCGCTACTGCGAAGAAAACCAAATCCCGGTTTTGGCGGAGATTCCCGATGACCGTCGCATCGCGGAGGCCTATTCCCGGGGCGAGACCGCCATTGCCGCCGTACCGGAGGCGCGGGAATCTTTCACCCGGCTGGACCGGGAAATACGCCACCTCGGCGACAGTAGTTGTCTTCCGGCGGGTTCACGAAAACAAGGTTAACGAATACTATGAAGGAGCTTGTTGTAATCAGCGGCAAAGGGGGCACCGGTAAAACCAGTGTCCTGGGCGCTTTCGCGTCGCTGGCGTCCTCCAAGGTCCTGGCGGATTGCGATGTGGATGCCGCGGACCTGCATTTGATTCTTGCCCCCGAAATACGGTCCCGAAACGAATTCCGTTGCGGCCATGAGGCCCGCATCCGGATGGATGCCTGCACAGGTTGCGGAAGATGCCTGGCGCTGTGCCGTTTCGACGCCATACGATGGACTGCCGATTCGGGAACGGTCCGTTACACGGTGGATCCCATCGCCTGCGAAGGATGCGGCGTGTGCGTGGACTTCTGTCCCGCCGACGCCATCGACTTTCCGGAAAGCATCGCGGGGGAATGGTATCTGTCTGACACGCGCCATGGTCCCATGGTGCATGCCCGGCTTGGAATCGCCGCGGAAAACTCGGGAAAACTTGTCAGTATTGTCCGGCAACAGGCAAAGCGGCTCGCCGAAGAAAGGGCCTTGGATTTGGTGCTCGTGGACGGGCCGCCGGGGATCGGGTGCCCGGTTATCGCCTCGATCACGGGATGCTCTCTCATATTGATCGTTACGGAACCCACGCTCAGCGGACAGCATGACCTGAAACGCGTGGCCGAGCTGGCCCGCCATTTTCAGGTGCCTGCCGCCGTTTGCATCAATAAATGGGATTTAAATACGGCAATGAGTGATGCTATCGAGGCGTACGCGTCCGCGATGGGCATTACGCCGGTCGGACGCATTCGGTATGACCACGCCGTGACCGCCGCCCAGGTGGCGGGCCAAACGGTTTTGGAATATGCCCAAACCGGTGTCGCGGAAGATGTCCGACGTGTGTGGTCAGGTGTGGAACGGTTATTAAACGGCGGCCAACCATGACAGGTGTCCGCATGGGGAGAAATGTGTTATGCTTAAAGCAACGATGTTGAAGGCCTTCAACGCCCAGATCAACAGGGAATTTCAATCCGCATACCTGTTTATGGCCATGTCGGCCGCTTTCAAAGCCGGGAATCTTTCCGGATTTGCCCATTGGACACGGATTCAGGCCCAGGAGAAGGGCTGTCATGCCCTGATTCTTTTCAATCATGTGTGTGAACGGGGGGGCGCCGTCAGCCTGGAACCAATCGCGGCCCCACCGTCCGAATTCGGTTCTCCCGGAGAAACTCTTGAACAGGTCTTGGAGCGGGAACGCTTCCTCACGGAAAGCGTCAATGTTCTGATGAATCTGGCCGTAAAGGAATCCGACAACGCCAGCCGCGTCATGCTGCAGTGGTTGTTGACGGCGCAAACCGAGGCGGAAGCCGCCGTCAGCCACGTGGTGGCGCGCATGCACCAGGTGAGAGGCGGGGGGAACGCATTGTTCATGATGAACCGCAGCCTTGGCGCGCGCGCCTTTACGGTGCCGTCGCCATTGACAAACAAGAAATAAGGAGTCCCGCATGTACCCCGACCCGCTTACCCCCTACGGCAATCGTCCCATGGTTACCCCCATCGTCAATGCCGTAAATTATGAGTATCTTTCTTTCGACGTGCTTCGCCAAATCACGGACGGTGAAATTGACGGCTACACGTATCATCGTGATGACAACCCGACCGTCCGGGCGGTGGAAAAACAGCTGGCGGCGCTGGAAAACGCGGAGGATTGCGTTGTATGCACCTCGGGCATGGCGGCCTGCACCATGGTGTACCTGACCTATCTCCAAGCGGGCGACCACATGATTATTTTTCATGACACCTACGGCGCGAATTACAAGGTGTCCCTGATTCTGGAGCGGTTGGGCATTACCTTTACCTGGGTGGATGCCGACGACGCGGGAAGCATCGGGGACTACCTGAAACCAAACACGCGGATGATTGTGCTGGAGACGCCCAGCAATCCCCTCTGCAAACTCATCGACCTGCAGGCGGTCCGCGCGGCGGCGGACACAGTCGGGGCAATGGTGGTGGCCGACAATACCTTCGCGACGCCCTACCACCAGAATCCGCTGAACCTTGGGGCGGACCTGGTGATTCACAGCGCCACGAAGGCGCTGGGCGGGCACAACGATCTCATGGCCGGCGCCATAGCCGGTTCCAAGGAACACTATAACCGCCTGTGGTTTACCCGCCAGGCCATAGGCACTACCCTGGACGCCTACTCCGCCTTTCTGCTGGCCCGGGGAATCAAAACCTTTGAACTGCGCGCCGCAGCCATGGCCGACAGCGCCATGAAAATCGCTGAATTTCTGCAAGGGCAGCCCAAGGTGTCGCGCATTTCCTATCCTGGCCTGCCGAGCCACCCGAACCACGAAATTGCGGCGCGCCAGATGCGCCGCGGGTTCGGCGGCATGCTGGCCTTTGACGTGGGCGATGATGAAGAGGACGCCAAACGTTTCATCGCCGCGCTCAAGCGCATCCGCCATGCCGTGAGCCTGGGCTGCACGGAATCGCTTATTTGCATTCCCTACCTGACGACAATGCTCTACCTGCCCCCTGAACGCAGAACAGCCTTCGGGGTGAGCAAAAATACTGTCAGGCTTTCCGTGGGCATAGAGGATCCCGCCCTGCTCGTTGCTGATTTGAAACAAGCCCTGGCGTGTGTGGCGCAAGGGAGAAAGGAGACCCGGCCATGAATATAAAAATGGATCCACGGCTCAGTGAAGGCGCCGTCGATTTTATAGACGACCATTATCTTGAAAACTTGCTCGTCCCCAAAACCGTGGACCCCGGGCGGGTCCGCGCCATTATCAGCAAGAGCATGAGCAAGGAGCCCCTGTGCCAGGAGGAAACGGCGGTATTGCTTCAAGTGGAAGATCCCGGCCTGATCGAGGAAATCTTCGAAGCCGCCCGGGAACTGAAACGGCGTGTATACGGGAACCGGATCGTGTTGTTCGCGCCCCTGTATATCGGCAACGAATGTATCAATGACTGTCGGTATTGCGCCTTCCGCCGCTCCAATCCCGATGCCATACGCCGTACCCTGAGTATGGAGGAACTGCGTGCACAGTTGGAAGCCTTGGAAAACAAGGGGCACAAACGCCTCATCCTGGTATTCGGGGAACACCCCAGGTATGACGCGGCGTTCATGGCCGAATGCGTCAAAACAGCCTACAGATTCAAAATCGGGCACGGGGAAATCCGTCGCGTCAATATCAACGCCGCGCCGCTCGATCATGAAGGATACCGCACAATGAAAGCGGTCGGCATCGGCACGTACCAGATATTCCAGGAAACGTATCACCACAAAACCTACGGCCAGGTGCATCCCGATCATACGCGTAAAGGCAACTATCTCTGGCGCCTGGACGGTCTGAGCCGCGCTTTCGAGGCCGGATGCGACGACATGGGCATCGGCGCCTTGTTCGGATTGTATGATTGGCGCTTCGAAGTTCTGGGCCTGGTCACGCACGCACGCCACCTTCAGGACCGCTACGGCGTCGGTCCGCACACCATCAGTTTTCCCAGGTTGCGGCCGGCCCAAGGGGTCGGCAAGGAGTGGCCTTACGAAGTCAGCGACCACGATTTCAAACGGCTGGTCGCGATACTGCGCCTTTCCGTGCCTTACACGGGCATGATTCTTACGGCGCGGGAGAACCCGGAGCTGCGCCGGGAGGTTATGGGTTTCGGCTGTTCCCAAATCGATGCCGGAAGCCGGGTGGAACTTGGCGGGTATACGGAGGCCGGCGACGCGCAGGTGATGGAACGGGAGCAGTTTTCCCTGGGCGATATCCGGTCGCTCGATACGGTTATGCGGGAATTGCTGGAGGACGGGTATATCCCCAGTTTTTGCACCGCCTGCTACAGGCTGGGCCGCACCGGCGAGCACTTCATGGAATTCGCCATACCTGGCTTTATCCAGAATTTCTGCACCCCGAACGCGTTGACCACCCTCACGGAGTACCTGGTGGATTACGCGTCGCCGGAAACGGCGGCCGCGGGTGCCAAAGCCGTGGAACATGAACTGGGCAAATTGCCCGAGACGGCTCAAAAAAAAGAAGTGTTGGCACGTTTGCGCAGAATCAGGGAAACAGAAGACCGGGATTTATATTTTTAAAACCGGTTTTATCCGTTAAAAAATCCAAGCATTCAGGAGTATCATTGAGCAATGGAAGAACAATTTAGTAGGAAGGCGCTGGAGCGTTTTAAAGATCCGCGCAATTACGAGGAACTGGAAGAAGCGGACGGCCATGCGCGCATTACCGGGCCGTGTGGCGATACCATGGAATTCTGGATTCAGGTGGACGAAGGTATCGTAACGGCCGCGTCTTTTACCACCACCGGCTGCGGACCTTCCCGGGCGTGCGGAAGTATGGCCACGGAACTCGCCGAGGGTATAACCGTTCGGGAGGCCGGGCGCATTGAACAGAAAGACATATTGGAGGCCCTGGACGGGATGCCCGAGGAACATCAGCACTGCGCGCTGCTGGCGTCCAATACGCTCAAGGCGGCCGTGGCGGATTTTATGGCGCGCCAAGCGGCCCGGGGCAACCCGCCGCAGGAGGGCGAAAGCGCCTGCTCGTCCTGTGACAAAGACTCCTGTTCCGCCAGGAACAAGGGGGAAAATGAATCCCTGGAGGATTTTCTGGAACGGCAGGCCCTGGAGGCGCGGCTATGCCATATAGGCCACAAGATTTTGGTACTGTCCGGAAAGGGCGGCGTCGGGAAAAGCACTGTGGCGGTCAATATCGCCGTTTCCCTGATGATGGCGGGCAAGCGGGTGGGACTGCTGGACGTGGATATTCACGGCCCGAGCATTCCCAAGATGCTGGGCCTTGAAGGCAGCGCCGTCGAAAATAACGAAGGTAATATCGTGCCCGTTGAACTGGGCACCTTGAAGGTGATTTCCCTGGGCTTCTTCCTGCGCAATGAAGATGACGCGGTCATCTGGAGAGGTCCCATGAAGATGGGCGTCATCAAGCAGTTTCTGAAAGACGTCGAATGGGGCGACCTGGATTACCTGGTGGTGGATTCGCCTCCGGGAACGGGCGATGAGCCCCTTTCCGTGTGCCAGTTGCTGCCCGATGCCGACGGCGCCGTGGTGGTCACCACACCCCAGGACGTATCCGTGAGTGACGTGCGCAAATCCATCACTTTCTGCCGTCAACTGAACATGCCGGTGCTGGGCGTGGTTGAAAACATGAGCGGCTTTGTATGCCCCCACTGCGGCGAAATTACGGAGATATTTAAGACCGGCGGCGGCGCGCGCATGGCCCATGAAATGGGTGTCCCCTTCCTGGGCGGCATCCCGCTCGACCCGGGCGTCGCCAATGCCTGTGACGCGGGACGGCCCTATGCGCACCATTTCCCGGACACCCCCGCGGGCCTGGCCTTCAAGAAAATCATCGATCCCATACTTGCACTGGATAAATAACAACATCAATTAGGAGAAACTGTCATGCGTATCGCAATACCTGTTGCCGAAGGAAAACTGGCCCTGCACTTTGGACATTGCGCCCAGTTCGCGATGGTGGATGTGGATGAGGGTTCGCGAAACATCGTCAGCACCTTTATGGTGGACGCGCCCGAACATCAGCCGGGACTGCTGCCGCCGTGGCTGGCGAACCAGGGGGCGAACATCATTATCGCCGGCGGCATGGGTTCCCGGGCGCAGGCGCTCTTTGCCGAACAGGGCATCGAAGTGATCATCGGCGCACCGGCGGAAACGCCCGAACAGATTGTCAAAGCCTATCTCAACGACGCCCTGGAAACCGGGTCGAACGTGTGCGATCACTAATCATGTCACGTCCCGTCAGTGCTCCTGAGCAAACGCAATGACTACTGCAATTAAAATAACCGTGGTGGTGGACGACGTCCCCGGCCGCCCGGGGCTCCACCCGGAACACGGCCTTTCCTTGTGGGTGGAAACGCCCGCAGGCGCCTTTCTCTTTGACACCGGCCAGGGAGCAGCCCTTCGTGAAAACGCTGATGCGCTCGGCATTCGCCTGGCGGACGTAGATACAGTGGTCCTGAGTCATGGGCACTACGACCATAGCGGCGGATTGGTCCACCTCTTGGGTAACAAACCGCCCGGGCGGATATATGCGCACCCGGCGGCATTCGCGCCGCGCTACCGTAAACGCGAAGAACCACCCCATAAAGCAATCGGCATGCCCGAGGAAATTCGCCGACGACTGCAAGAGAAACCGGACATCATCACATATACCTTGGCGCCGCAGCAGATTCTGGAAAATGTCTGGATAACCGGACCTATTCCCAGGAACAATGAGTTTGAAGACACGGGAGGCCCTTTCTTTACCGATCCTGCCTGTAGTGTCCCGGACCCGATCGAAGATGACCAGGCTGTCTGGATCCAGAGTACCAAAGGCGTTATCGTGCTTCTGGGCTGCGCCCACGCGGGCGTTATCAACACGCTGGATTACATTGCCCGCCTTGCGGAGGGGGCTCCGCTTTATACCGTAATCGGAGGCATGCATCTCCAAAACGCAAACGGCGAGAGGTTAAATAAGACATTGCAAGGCTTGAAGCGTCACCACATCGCCGTGATGGCGCCCTGCCACTGCACGGGGCCGGACGCCATTTCCGTTCTCCGTGGCCAACTTCCCGATGTCATGGTTCCTTGCACGTGCGGCTCAACATTTCATCTTTCTAATTCAGGGACAGACTACGAAATCGAAAGCATAACACCCCCTATTTAAACGGTTCCTGGACAAAGATATTGGAACCTGTATTAACGCCTCTTAATACTGCTGGATATGGTCTATTACCCACCCCATTCCCTCCGCCAGGTGTCACAGAGGATTGGTTAGTGTGACTGGCGTAACCGGATGAAGAGGAACTTGTGGCGCGTATACGCAAAAAAAACAGCACTGGCCGTCCCTGTGGAGATGCCGCTTTTCTCGACCAGATTGAAACGCAGTTAAACCGTTCTGTCCGTCCGCGGAAACGCGGCCCCAAGCCCAACCAAGTCCCTAAACACGACGCTTTAAAACCATCTCAAGGCAGGGCTTACAACACGTGAAGCGTTTATTTCGTAGTCTGTCCCTGATTTACCGGAACGCGCCACCCTGACCATCCACAAACAGAAGGGGCACTGGAAGATTGACGCTTTGGAAGCCGCCTGCAATAACCCCGTAGCAGGTCAAACCATGGACGTTGTACGGACATGGCTGGGCGTCCCTATAATTCTATAGTTCTAAACGGCGGCGTAGGTCACCACAACGGCCTCATTGCTGCGCGTGGCACGGAAAGAAAGGCCGGCCCCCATCAACTCCCGGCCCGTCAAGCGCAGGGTTTCCGGAGTGTCCCAGTTCCGCAGTTCATAGAACATGTCTCGTTCCAGTCCCCGAAGCCGCACCGCAAACGCCTCCTTTCCCCCTGTGTCACCGCAGAAGGCCTGCACGATTCCCGCCCCCTTTTCCGGGTCATGGAACTGAAACGCCAGCCAGTCTTTCGGGTTGATAGTCCAGGGCGTCAGGGGATAGTAATCCCCTGCGAATAGGGCACGAACCGGCAGGTATCGGTCCAGGTGCGCCCGAAGCGCTTCCACTTCGACGGGATCATGGAACTTATTGGCAAAACTGCCACAGGCACCCATGCCGCTGCGTAAGGCAACGGGGTCTACGCCGGCCGCGCCCAGGCCGTGCAGCGGCAGCCACAGCGAAACGCCGTGCGTCATCGCCTGCACGTTGCGGGGGTAGTCCTTGCTGTCCCAGCAACTGTCGCTGTGCCAGTAGGCTGCCATGCGCCGCATTATTTCAAAGTCGAGCCTCCGGCCGCCGCTGGCGCAGTTGTCCATGATCAATGCGGGGAAACGCCCGGCAAGGGCATCCAGATAGCGGTATAACCCGTTAATATGCCGGACCTCATTCAATGCCTGTCGCTCTTCCGGTTCATCGGTCTTCCAGAAATAGGCCGGGTACAGGTTGAAGTCCTGCCTGTAGATGGCGATGCGCGCCGTCTCAATGGTCTGTGAAACCGTTTCCAACGCCCAGCTGAAGGCCTCCGGGTTGCCGAGGTTCAACAAACGAAACCCGTCGTTCTCCTGGTACTTCAATTCCGGGGGCGTATTTCGGGGAGAGAACAACCACTCCGGGTGTTCCCGATCCAGCCAGGTACCGGTCATGGCCCGCTCCGGTTCGAACCAAACGAGGAAACGCATGCCGTTGGCGGCAGCCGCGGCACCCACGGGATCCAGCCCCCGTGGGAACCGTGTCGGGTCGGGATGCATGTTCCCCTGGCCGCGGGCGAATCCGCCTTCGTTCCAGCCCGCGTCCAGCCAGAAGGTATCCAGCGGCAGCCGGGTGGCGGCGATGTCCGCCGCCAGGCGGCACAAGTTCTCTTCCGTCGTATCGTTGAAGCCAATCATCCCGTGGACGCTTGCCGCAACAGGCATCAGGTCCATCAGCGGATGATTCACCGGTGTAAAGTGGGCCAGCATTAACCGTCGGAACTTATTCTGGCCTTCGATCCATCCCCCGGCATACGGCAGGACCAGCAGGGCCGGCAGATGCAGTACCTCCCCAGCCGGCAGGGCGAGCCGCGCCGCATCCAGTCCCGCCGTGAATCGTACCCGTCCCGGTTCCTCCCGCGTAAAAGAGGCGCGCCAGTCGCCTGTCCATCCGATAGCCAGGATAACCCCGCCACTGCCGTCGCTGAGGTTGAAATAGGGCATCACGCCGTCTGAGGAACGGCCCCCGAACGATTTCAATGCGATCGGTGCCCCCTCGTCCAACCCTTGTTCACGGGGCTCAAAGTCCGATGTTTCCGCGTGACTGCCCTTGCTCCAATGCAGCGTGATGGAATTCGGAGAGGGGAAAACGACGACGAAGTCCGCGGAATTTACATCGTGAAGCACTTCCGGCTCTTCGCCCGCTTCCCGTTTTACCCCCGGCCGCCACTCGGCAGCCCCGAAGACCGAGTACCTTCGCGTTTCAATAAACCAAGGTCTTTCCGACCGCCGCGGAACCGCCGACGCGGCCTCGCTGCTGTAGGCATCCGAGAGTTTCAATTCGGCAGGTGCATATGCCGCGGCGTTACCGGTCTCCGTAATGCAGCAAAGCATCAGCATCAAAACC